>JBCCRT010000172.1:0-5322 GCA_039201235.1 Planctomycetota bacterium | reverse complement strand
CGGGGCGGCGAGCACGACGGTCGGCTGGTCGGCAGACGCCGTCGGGCCGGGCATCGGGACCCACCACGACCCGGCCGAGCGGACGCGGACCGCCGCTTCGTGCGGCAGGTACTCCGTGGGCGGGGCCGACAGGGCGAACACGGCCTCGGGCCGCAGGACCCGCCCGGCGTCGGCGAGCACGGCCGTCGGGTTCGGGTGACGCTCCAGCCCGTCGAGCCAAACGACCAGGTCCATCGACGCGTCGGCCCAGGGCAACCGCGCGGGGTCGGGCTGATGGATCAGCTCGGCCGACCCCGCCCGGCCGGCGTGCGCCGGCGACGCCAGGAACCGCCCGCCCAGCTCGACATACCCCGGGTGCGGGTCGATCGACGACACGTCGAGTCCCTCCACCGCCAGCAGGTGTGCCGCGAGCCCGAGCCGGTCGCCGATCAGCGCGACCCGCGCCGCCCGGCCCGCCGGCGCGACGCCCGACGCGATCCGGCTCACCTGTGCGACCCGCTGCTGCACGCTCCGCCGGAACGCCGCGTCCTCGCCGAAGCGTTTCCACGCCGAGGTCTCGACGCTCGGCTCCGGCCCGGCCGCCAGGTCATACTGCGCCGCGCCCGGCAGCCCGAACACCTCGGCGTTCCACAAGAGCGGCGTGCCCGCGTAACGCTCCCGCACCGCGTCGAGGTCCGGCCCCAGGCGGTCGAAGCCCCACTTCGCCCGGAACGTCTCGCGTGACCGCAAGACCGCGTCGTCCGTGTCCGCCACGTTCGCCCGCCGGCCCCGCAGGCTGTGGCGGTGGCGGAACTCGATATTCGGCACCGCGAAACACCGGAAACCTTCGAGCCGGGAACGTAAGCCAAATTCGATCGTCTGACCACGCAAAACGTCCTCGTCATAACCGGCAAGCCGGTCGTGCACCACCCGCCGGCAGCAGTAGAAACAGCCCATCACGTGGTCGACCTCGGCCGGCCGCCTGATCTCGTCGCGGTGCGAACCCTGCCGATGGTGGTGGTAGCCCTTCGGATGCAGGATGAAGTCGCCGAAACTGTGGACGATCGGGCCGACATGCGCGAGCTGCTTGGGGCCGACCACGCCCAGCCCAGGCGGGCCGTGGTCGAACACGGCCGTGAGCTTTTCGGCCCAGTTCGGCGTGAGCACCGTGATGTCGCCGTCAAGCCGCACCAAAATGTCGCCCGACGACGCCTCGACCAGCCGGTTGGCCGTCCGCGCCAGCACGCCGCAGTGCTCGGCCTCGATCAGCCGCAGGAACCCGTCGCCCGCCCAACGCCGCAGCGTATCCAGGCCGTCGTCGTCCGACCCGTCGTCGTAGGCGATCACCTCGACCGGCGTCGGGTCGTCGCGCAGCGTCTCCCGTAGCGACGCCAGCAGGTCGCCGATCAAGTCGGTCTGGCCGTCCTTGGACGACGCCCGGCCGTTGTTGAAGTTCGGGATCAGGATCGAGACGCGCGGCGTGGTCATGCCCGGTTATCGGCGGGGCCCACGGCTCCGCTGCACCCCCGGAAGTCAGCCCGGGAATCATGGCCGCGGCGGCGGTCGCCCGATAACCCCGACATGAACCGAACCCTCCTCGCCGCCGCCGGCCCCGTCGTCCAAGTCGCCCCCGGAAGTTCATACGCCACGCGTTGGGATGTCCGGCGGCACGATGGCGTCGTGATCGTGCGCCACCAGGCCGCCGCCGAGCCGCAGCCGGCGGAAGACTGGGCCGGACGCCTCGCCGCGTTCCTCGACCTCGGCGGTAACAACGGCGTCAAGATGGCGGGAGCCAAACGCCTCGACCCGGCCGGTCAAGTCGCGGCCATGGGCGAGTTCGTCGTCCACCCCAAGGGGTTCCACCACCACGGCCGCGGCGTGCCCGCCACTGCCTACCGCTTCCCCGAAGAGGTCGACACCGTCGCCGCCGGCGTCGCGGTCGTCGACGAAACCGTGTTCGACCAAGTCCACGGCGACGAACTGCTCGGCTGGGGCCCGCTCGGGATGTTGGCCCTCGGCCTGGCCGTCCGCGAGGCCGGCCACCGCGTGCTGGCCGTGCCGCAGGTCGTCGTGACCGACGGCTACACCCCGGAATACGACGAGCAGGCCGCGGCCCAATTCCGGGGGCGGTTCGGCTTCGACTGGTTCTGCGCCGACCTCGACGAGGTCCGCGAACGGCACCGCCGCAGCGGCCTGACCTGGAACGCCCGGCACTTCGCGGACGCCATGCCCTTCGAGAAGTACGAGCAACGCGGCGCGCTGGTCTGGGAGAGCTACCAGAAGGCCGACTACTTCCGCAAACGCGCCCACCACCTGGCGTCGGCCGCCAAGCAGTGTGTCGATAGCGTGGACGCTTCCGGAACTTCCGGGGGGGGGCTGCTGGACGTCGGCTGCGGTGATGGGTTCTTCTGCCACCTCTTCGCCCAGCTCGGCCTCGACGTCACCGGCCTCGACCCCGAGCCCGAGGGCGTCGCCCAATCGCGGCGCATGACCGAGGCCCAGACTTACCCCGGCCCCCGCCCCCGCTTCGAGGTCGGCACCGGCAACACCATCCCCTTCGACGACGACACCTTCGCCGCCGTCACCCTCTTCGACGTGATCGAGCACCTGACCAACCCCGTCGCGGTGCTCCGCGAGATCGCCCGCGTCCTGCGGCCCAACGGCAAGGCGATGATCGTCACCCCCGGCTGGCAGTTCGGCGCGTCCTCCGACGCCGTGTACCACGGCTTCGAGTACACCATAGAAGAGCTCGTCCGCCAGAGCGGCGCGACCCCCGGGATGACCGTGGTCCACACCGGACAGATCACCGGCGTCTACCGCGACGTGATCGTCGTGGCGCAGAAGGGTTGACCGCGGAGCCCCGGCAACGTCGCTTAAGCGACGTTGCCCATCCGCGTCGGCTCGCCCACCTTCAACCGCGCCACTAGCACGCCCCGCCCCTCGCCCACCGGCACGACCTGCGTAGCACGCACCTCGACATGACCCGGCAGCGACCGCAGGCGGTGCTGCAACCCCATCTGCTCCGTGACGCCGAACGGCAGCACCAACACGACGTCGGCGAGCCCGTCCCAGGTCAACCTGTCCATGGCATCGAGACCGACCACAACACACCCGTCCGCCGTGCCGTCGTCGGCCACGGCGTAGCCAAGCTGACCGGCGAGCCAGCGGTAGAACCCGGAGTCGTCACCGACGAGACGCAGCGTCCCACCGTCGGCGAAGTTGCCCAACGCCTGCGCGAACCAGCGGGCGGCGCCGAGCGCGGCCGGGTCGTCGTCGCGTAGCGTGGCGTGAAACGGCGTCGGGATTGAAGTCTCGGCGCTCGGCCAAGCGTTGATGTATCGGCCGTAGTGCTCGGCCCAGACGCCGAGCGCCAGGCTGTAGTACACCGGCATCGCCGCGGCCGGCTCGTACCGCCCCGCCGCCAGATACGCCTGCCAGGCAGGCGAAAACACGCCGCCCAGGGTGTCACGCAAAGCCTCAAAACGCGCCGCGATCCGCCCGGCGTGCTGCGACAGCCAGAGGTTCAACGGCGGGGTGAAGCCGCGCTTCGGCCGGTCGTACGCGGCCCGCGGCAGGTAACGCTCGCACAGCTTCCAGAGCGGCCACTTGAACTGCCCGTCGCGCACCTTCAGAGAAGGCGGCAGCGACAACAAATGGTTGACCACGGCCGGGTCCAGCAGCGGGTTGCGCGCTTCCAGCCCGACCGACATCGTCATCCGCTCCTCGATCGCCACGAGGTAGTCGGGCAGGTTCGTCCTGACGTCGGCCCGCAGCACGTCGTTGAGCGGGTCGTCGGTCGCGGACCAGAACGGCCGCACGGCCGACGCGGGGTGGTGGGCGTCGGTGATCGCGTGTTGCAGCGATTCGTTGAGCATCGCGGCGCGGCCGTTGCCCCAGCCGACGAAGCTCGTCTTGGCCAGGTGCTGACGCAGGCGGTCGAGCGGTGGCGTTTGCCGGTGACGCGGCGCATCGTCAGGGAGGTCGAGGGTCCAGCCGTAGCGGCCGGGGTAGCCCGCGGCGAGCTCGTCGCCGCCGGTGCCCGAGAGCACGACGGTCAACTCCCGGCGGCACGCGCGGGCAAGCTTGCGTTGCGCGATGACCGTGAAGTTGCCGAACGGCTCGTCGAAATATGGCAGCGCATCGTCGAGGTCGTTTACGAAATCACCGCCGCGTACGGTTTCGGTGCGCCAGTCGCAGCCGACGTGCTCGGCGACCATCTGCGCGAAGGGCAGCTCGTTGTGCGCGTCCGATTCATCGAAGCCGATGCTGAAGGCTTTGACCGGACCCTCCGAAGTCTTCGCGGCGATGGCGGTGATCAACGACGAGTCGATCCCGCCGGAGAGCAGGCAGCCCAGCGGCACATCGGTGACCAGGCGTTTGCGTACGGCTTCGGTGAGCAGTTCGTCGAGGCGATCGACGGCGGCTTCGGGATCGTCGCAAGCGACGGCTTCCAGGGGGGCGAGGTCCCAGTACGGGGCGACGTCGATCCGCCAATCGTCGGCGTCGAGCCGCAGCGACGCGGCAGCGGGCAGCTTGTGGATGCCGCAGAAAATGGTGCGGGGCGACAGGACGTAGCCGCGGGTGAAGAACTCGTCGAGCGCGGCGGCGTCGACGTCGAACTTGCGGTCGAGGTAGGCGAGCACGGCCTTGAGCTCGCTGGCGAAGACGAGCTGGCTGCCGTCGTCGTGCCAGTAGAGCGGCTTCTGCCCGAGGCGGTCGCGGGCCAGGAGCAGCCGGCGGTTTTGGGTGTCCCAGTGGCCGAGGGCGAACATGCCGTCGAGCCGGGGCAGCGCGGCCGGGCCGTCGCGGTTCAGCAGGCGGAAGAGCGTCTCGGTGTCACCGGAGCCCGCGAAGGCGTGGCCGTCGGCCTCGAGCTCGCGGCGGAGCTGGGGGTGGTTGTAGAGTTCGCCGTTGTAGACCAACGCGTTGCCCCCGGAAGTTCCGGGGTCGGCCATCGGCTGCTGGCCGTGGGTCAGGTCCTGGACCTTGAGCCGGCGGTGGGCCAAACCGACGCCGCCGTCACGGGGGCACCATAGCCCGGCCTCGTCGGGGCCGCGGTGGGCGAGGGTATCGCGGGCGGCGGCGAGGCGGGTGGGGTCGACGGGTTGACGCGGGTCGCGGTGGACGACGCCGAGGATGCCGCACATGAAAAGGGTTATCGGCCGGGTTGGAGCCGCGGCGTGAGATCACGAGAAGCTGCCTTTTCGTTCTCGTTCTCGTTCTCGTTCTCGTTCTCGTTCTCGTTCTCGTTCTCGTTCTCGTTCTCGTTCTCGTTCTCGTTCTCGTTCTCGTTCTCGTTCTCGTTCTCGTTCTCGTTCTCGTTCTCGTTCTCGTTCTCGTTCT
>JBCCRT010000171.1:0-5362 GCA_039201235.1 Planctomycetota bacterium | reverse complement strand
TTACGCCCAACCCACCGGCATCCACTACGGCCCCAACCGCACCGCCGACGCCCATCAGGCCGCCGACTGGCTCGACTTCCAATGGTGCCAGACCGGACACGCCGGCCACCACTTGCCCGACCGCGTCCGCTGGCTCTGGGAACGCAGCCCGGCCAAGGCGTGCGCAAACGGCGAACCGACCTACGAAAGCCCGGGTCGCGGCGCCGGACCGTGGCAGGCGCACGAAGCGTGGTCCAACCTCTGCGCCGGCGGGACGATGGGCGTGGTCTACGGCGCGATGAGCCTCTGGCAGTGGCGACACCACGCCGACGAGCCCGGCTGGCCGGACAACTTCACCGCACCCGATCACGGCTGGCGCGGCGCGCTCGATTTCCCCGGCAGCGTGCACTTCGGGGCCGTCGGCAAGATCCTCGGCCGATACGACACCGCCGGCCTCGCGCCCGACTGGACCATCACCTGGGGCCGGCCCGGCCTGCTCAATCCCGGCCGCCTCGCCGTCGTCTACCTCCACGACGGCGGCGGCGACCAGATCCTCTCCGCCGACGTCCCGCGGGCCTACACGGTCTACCGCACCGCCGACGGCGAGATCGTCGCCACCGGCCGGCTCGAAGACCACCCGGCCGACCCGCCGTACCCGAAGTTCCAAACCCCGCCCGGCCCGCACGTCGTCGTGTTCGGTCACCCGATCAATGCGTGACTCGCCGTGACCACCACCACGCGCCTCGACCCCGACACGCGATCGCCTGACCCGGCGTGGTCACGCACCGGCTCGTCCAAGCAGCCCCGACCTCGGCGGTCACCGACGCATGGGGCCGACGACTCGACCTGTTCCGGGAGCCGGGTCCGGTGACGATGGGCGTCCACGGCTGCGACGACGCGGCCCGCCTCCTACTCAACTGGGTCGAAAACTCGCAGACCGAGAACGGCCTGATCGTCCGCGACCCGGACCAGTCCTTCTTCGGCGGCATGGGCTTTCTCGACTGGTCGGACTTCCCGTTCGACGGGCGATTCGAGGAGTTGAGCTAGCTGCAGTTCCGGTACGTGCAAGGGCTGCGGGAAGCCGCGGAGCTCGCCAATTGGCTCGGGCAGCACGAACGGGCGGCCGCCTGGTCGGGCCGGGCGGCGGCGTTGGCGCCGCGGCTGTGGGAGCAGTTCCGCGACGACACCGGGCGGCTCCGTCACACGCTACAGACGGCTGGCGAACCGCTGGGCCTGCCGCGGCTCCCCGACCGCGGAGGGCACTTCCGCGCCACTTACGAACTGGGCCGGCGCACCGGCCCGTCGGGCCCGAGCCGCCAAGCAAACATCCGGGCCGCCCTCGCCGACGTCGCGGATGCGGATGCCCACGCAACGATCCTTGGTTTGCTCCTCGGGGCCGACCTGCCTCCGATCGTGACGCCGTACTACCGCTACTCCGAAAGCCGAGCGCTCGCCCGCTGCGGCGGGGGCGTGCCCAGGCGGTGTGGGTGTCGGGCGTGGACGGTCCGGTCGTTGGGGGTGGCCGGTTGTCTGGGTTGTGGTCTCCGCACGGTTCTCGGGGCGACGGCCTTGACACGCCACTTTTGATTTTATACGATTACTTTTGATTTAAGAGTACTCAATTCCTTTTCGCCGGAGCACCTCATGCACACGACCGATATAGACCGCGTCCGATCCGATCTCAGCACCGTCCGGCGGGCGGTGGGCGACGACCCCGGGGTCACCCAACAGGATGTCCACCTCAATATCGCCCTGGCGGTAGTGGGGCTGACCACCGCGGCGGTGATGGCCGTCTGGCCCGCCGCGGAGAAGGCGGCTTGGGCGGTGCTGACGATCCTCTTCGCCGTGTTCTGCGGGGCGGCTTTCGTTCAAGCGCGGCGTCGCCGTGGCCACGAGCCGGTCCGGTACCGTCATCAGCGCTCGGGCTGGATCGGGCTGGCGGTGTTCTGCCTGCTGGTGCTGCCGATGTACGCGGCCAGAGAGGCTTTCGGGTTGTCCGCGTCGGCCGCCACGGCGATGGCGTTCTTCACCGCCGCCGTGTGCATGCTGGTGGTGGCGGCGACGCTCAAGGGGCAGTTCGCGCTGGTGTTCTCGGCGGTGCCGGTGCTGGTGCTGGCGTTCCTGATCCCCAACTTTTCGGAACACTTCCTATTGGCGGCCGCCTGCGCGGTGTCCGGCGTGGCTGCCGGTTTGACCGCGGCATACCAGGCCTGGGTGCTGAAGCGGACCATCGGAGCACGCCATGAACAAGATTGATTTCAATGGCCTCGACACGGCGGTGCACGGGCCGATCCGGCTGGGTGTGATGACGTCGCTACGGGTTGATGGGACCCTCGACTTCACGACGCTCAAAAATCGGCTGGAGGTGAGCGACGGGGCGCTGGGCCTGCACCTGCGGAAGCTGGAGGACATCGGGTATGTCTCGTGCAAGAAGGCGTTCGTGGGGCGTCGGCCCAAGAGCACGTACCGGATGACGGCGGCAGGCCGGAAGGCGTTTAGCCGGTACCTCGATTCGATGCGGCGGGTGCTCGACGCGGCGGAGGGGGACGTCGGAGGATGATCCGGCGACGCATCGCGTCGCGGCTATGAATGGAGTTACCGATAGGTTGTGAGCGGATTCAGGCAGAAGCGGTGGCGGTGGCCGTAGTGGTAAAGGTTGAGGATGCCGCCCCGGAACTCGGTGCGTCCGCCGTGGATCGTGTGGATCGACGCGGTGTCGAACTCGGTCTTGAACCCGAGCACTCAGAGGTCCGAGCCGTCGTTGACGACCTGCGGGATGACGCGTTCGGGGTTGAACTGGCGTGCGAAGACGGTCTGGCGGCGGAAGACGAAGCCGGGCAGCCGGCGTGCCGAGTCGCCGACGGTGTTGCAGCAGTTTTCGAGGAAGACGGTCCCGCCGGGGACGGAGTTGAAGTAGACCGCCGCCGCGTGGGGTCCATCGCCGTGATCCCGGCGTACGTTATGCCGGCGTCGCCGGCCGCCTCGGCCCACACCGCGGGGCCGCGGAGATCGGGGTCGAAGCGGTCGAATAGGCTCCGGGTGCGAGGCGTTCGTACGACTGAATCCACTCGTGCCGGGCCGGCATCGAGTAGAGGACCCAGTGAACAAATTGGCCGAACCGGTCGTGCAAAAACCAGGAATGGTCGCCGGGCGTCGGGATCACGGAAGGCATGGGGGCGGACGGTTTGTCGGAGGACACGAACATCACTAAACATAACGGCTAAAAAAGTCGGAGTGCGGGGCGGTATCGGTTCGGTGGAGTGCAAAGCTGTCAACCAAACGCTTACGCTCCGCCGAAAGCGGACCCGTCTTGGCCCGTGAGTGATCCGATGTCAATGGGGGTTACCCGACCGAAGGCCGCTCAAATCCGCAAGGTAGACCCGCCGCGTCCCGTCCATGAATCCGTTGAAAGCGACGTAACGCCAGTCGCGGTCCCAAGCGACGTGCGGGTCGACTCGGGCTTCACCGCGCGGCGTCGGCTGCTTGGTTCGGAAACGGGCCAACTCGGTATCGGTATGTTGTTGTAGGTCGATCCACCGCAGGAGCGACGTCCCGTCGTCGCAGAAGCCGTTCTCGTCGGTGTAGGTGTCGGTAACCATGTAGCGTCCACCGGGGAGCATGGACGGATGGCCTGAGCCGTGCACGGTGTCGGAAAGCCGCTCAAAACCTGTGCCGTCGTATCGCACGCGGATCAGGCGTAGGCCGGGTTCGCCCGGGAAGCGAAGGTTGGCCGTGAGGTGCTCGCCGTCGGGAGCCCAGTAGGTGTGATGGCCGCCGTGGACCCAGCGCGAATTGGGGATGGCTTCATAGATGTCGGTGCCGTCGGGCTTGAGCGTCAGAACGCTGTGAAATCGTTTCATCTGCTTCAGGTCGTCCAGGCCTCGGCCTTCTCGTGGCGTCCAACGCAACGTGAACATCAGCCGATCGCCCCGCGGGCTCCAGCACGCGTGGAACCCGTAAACGTCGTACTGCTCCGGGTCGTCGAGGTCGAAGCCGTTTCGGCTTTTCTCTACCAGGTCGCGGATCGACGCCACCAAGTCGCGTTTGCCGGTCTGCACGTCGGTCACCCAGCAGCCGTCGTCGCCGCTCAGCCCCGGCCGAGCCGGCACCCGATCATCGGGGACGATCACGCCGTAACCCGACTGCGTCCGCCGCATCGCCCGCATGTCCGCCGATGCGATGTAACGGCCGTCCGGGGACGCGGTATAGACCGTCCCCTCAAGCCGGCGATCTAGGCCGGAGGCAAAATCCACCACCCGGGCAAAAGGAACCCAGTCCGCGGTGTCCAGGTCGTTAAAAATCAGTTCCGAATCACTGGCCCCCCAGTGCAGGTTCGCCCCGAGCTGCATCTCCCAACCCCGGGTTTCCGCCGCCCGCCGCGTCTGCCCGGTGGTCAAGTCCACCACGTACACTTCCGCCACGTCGCCCGGCATCACCCGTCGGTCTTCATACGGCAAACGCAACACCGCCAAGTAACGCCCCGACGGTGAAAACGGACTTGTCGTGAAGAACCGATGCAGCGTCCGGTCCAACCCCGGCGTAACACACCAAACCGGCACTTTGCTTTGTCCTTCAGTCCATAATGGAAACGCGGCTGGATTAAATGTCATATTGTGATTCACAGGTCCGTGGCTTCGGGGAAGTAGACTAGAACTGCTTGGATCATAATCCAAAAACCGCCCCCTACGCATGATTCCCACGCCCTTTTGCCCTTCGATCTTAAAGTCCACCGAGCCCATTTCATGATTTTCGATTCTTTCGTGTTGCCCGAATCGTGGCGTGCCGGGTCTCCAATTACGCCGCAGATGCCCAAAGATGCGATCGCACTGAAAGACCCATCGATCGTCCGGCACCGCGACCGTTGGCACTTGTTCTTTACGATGCGCGGCCGTACGCGGAGCCACGCGGTGGCGTGGTGCGCCTGCGAGAACCTCGACGACCTACCGAGCTGCCGGGCCGAAGTCCTGGGAAATCACGCGGCGTATTGTTGCGCCCCACAGATCTTCTTTTTCCGTCCGCACGGCGTTTGGTATCTCATCGCGCAAGCAAAAGACGGCCAATGGGACCCGGAATATCAGGCGGTATTCGCCACCACGAAAGACATCGACGACCCGGCGAGTTGGACGGCTCTGACGCCGCTGGGCCTCGAGCGGCCGGCGGGCGAACACCCGGCCTACCTGGACTTCTGGGTAATCGCGGACGGTGACCATACGTACGTATTTCTCACCACCGACGACGGCCACATCTGGCGGAGCCGAACGGAGATCGACGACTTTCCGCACGGCTGGTCTCCGCCGACACTCGCCTACTGCGGCGATGTCTTCGAGGCCAATCACGTCTACAAGCTCGCCGACCGTTCGGGGTACCTAAACCTCGTCGAGGC
>JBCCRT010000170.1:0-5471 GCA_039201235.1 Planctomycetota bacterium | reverse complement strand
GTCGTAATACGCGAAGAGCGTGGCGGTGCGGTCGGGCCCGTGGCCGATGACGCCGCCGGCGCCGCTGTGGACCATGGCCTTGTGCTGCTGGTACGCCGCGTCCTGGACCTCGCTGAGGTCGCCCGACGCGAGCTTGATCATCGAGCTGATGCGCTGCTGCTGGTGCGGCTTGAGCAGCTGCAGCGACGGCGGGGCGTAGAGCACGACGGCGACGTTGACCGCAACAACCAGCACGGCCAGCAGCAGCAGCGACAGCAGGTGGCGGAGCCGGGCCCCGGCGGCGACGAGCACGGCGAGCAGGGCCGGGCCGAACGCCAGCGACTGGCCCAGGTCCGGCTCGACAATGATGAGCCCGACCGGCACGAGCATGAACAGAAACGGCGGCAGCAGCCCGGCCAGCGAGCGGTGGCTCGCCCGGTAACGCAGGTACCAAGCCAGCGCGAGGACGAACGTGACCTTGGCCATCTCCGACGGCTGGAAGTACATCACCTTCAGGTCGATCCACGACCGCGCCCCGTTGACCACCGGCACGACGCTGCGCGGCACGAACGGCAGCAGAACGAACACCAGCAGCCCGAGCGCCACGCCGAACGCGGGGTACGCCAGCGTCCCGATGACCCGCGGGTGGGGCAGCAGCATGACGAGCATCGCCAGCAGCGCGATCGGCAGGTTGCGTTTCTGGTTGGCGGCGAAGCCGGGCTCGATGGTGCCGACGGCGGCGATGCCCACGGCCGTGAGGGCGAGGGCCGCGGCGAGGGTGACCCAGCCGAGATTAGGGCGTAGCAACCCCCGGAAATTAGACGGGCCGTCTTCGGTCACGGGCGGTCCCCGCGGCGGGCGGTCGTCTCGGTCGGCGTCGGTCCGCCCAGCACGGCGTCGCGGGCCGTGTCGCCGAGGTAGCCCTCGGCCGCGAGGGCCCGCAGCAGCTGGTTGACGATCGGCCCGGCGACGCGGCCGCCCGACCCGGCGTACTCCACGACGACGGCCACGGCGTGGGTCGGCTGCGCCTCGCCCTCGGGCCGGACCAGGGCGACGACCCAGGCGTGGTAGCCGGCGCGGATCACCTCGCCCCGCGGGTCGTACTCGCCGGGCTCGGCGGTCGTGCCGTCGGGCTTGGTCTCGCCGCCGGCAAACGCGCGGCGGAGCGGCGGGGCCTCGGCCGTGCCCGACTTGGCCAGCACCTCGACCCCCGGAAGATTGAACGTCTTGGCGTGGGAGCCGTCGGGTAGCGTGACCCAGTACGTCGTGCCGCGCTCGAGGGCCGAACTGCCGCGGAAGTTGGCGGACCGCTGCATGCCGCGGAGGGCCCGCTCCCGCGCGGCGGGCGAGAGTTGCAGGTCGGCCACGACCTGGGGGCGGAGCCGGCTGCGGGCCTGCACGAACGTCGGGGCGATGAAGCGTCCGCCGCGGGCCAGCGTGGCGTGGGCGTTGGCGACCTGCAGCGGCGTGACCGACAGCCGGCCCTCGCCGATACACATGTACGCCGCGTCCGACTCGCTCACCGGATCGCCCGCCCCCGGAAGCTCGCCCGCCACCTCTTCAAACAGACCGACGTCCACGCGCCGGCCGAAGCCGAATTGGCTGAACCACCACGCCACCCGCCCGAAACTCATCTGCCGGCCGAAGCGCTGCGCTAGCTTGCCGAAAAACACGTTCGAGCTGACGGTGATCGCCTCGACGCCGTCGATGGTGCCGAAGGTCTGCGAGCCGTAGCGCGGCCGGTAGATCCACTCGCGGAATCGGTTGGGGTGCTGTTCCCAGAGGTGTCCTTGCGAGCAATCGATCGGCTCGTCGGGCCCGACGACGCCGTCGGTGATCGCGGCGGCGAGGACCAGCGGCTTGTTGGTCGAGCCCGGCTCGTAGCGGTACTGCACCGGGCGGAAGACGGTGGGGCGGTTGTCGTAGTCGCCGAAGAGGGCCCGGCTGCCGGTCTCGATCGCTTCGAGGCTGACCCCCGGAACGCTGACAGCGGCGAGGACTTCGCCGTTGTCGATGTCCAGAATTACGGCCGCGCCGTTGAGCGGCACGCCGAGCTTCGGGGCTTTGGGGTCGTCGCCGGCGGCATGCCAGGGCTGGCTGCGCATCAGCCCGACGCGGGGGTCGTGGGACATGACCGCCTGGGCCCGCATCTGCAGCTGGGCGTCGATCGTGAGGTGGACGTCGGTTCCGGGGGCGGGGCGGACGACGGCGGTCTGGCCGGTGTCGAGATGAGTGATGCGTTGGCCGCGGGTGCCGCGGAGGACGGACTCGTAGGAGCGTTCGACGCCGAAGCGGCCGATGAGGTCGCCGGGGCGGTAGCCGGCCAGGTCGGTGTAGGGTTCGCCTTCCGGGGGTCGAACCGTGAAGGGCCGTTCGTACCAGGTGCGGTCGCTGTCGTTGATGGTGCGGAGCGTGCCAATGACATGTCGGCTGATGCCGTCGATGGTGATCTCGATCGGCGTGTCGCTTTGCAACGGCCCGGGCAGGGTCGAGCGGTCGAAAGCAAACGTCCGGCTCTCCCAGGGGTAGGCGCGTTGGCGGACGCGCTGCGGCGTGACCTCGAGCCAGACGTCGTACTCGGTCGCCGACGGGGTCTCGCCGCGATCGACCGCGGCGTCGCGGGCCTCGCGTTCCCGTTGGGCGAGTGCGACAAACCGGTCGATCCGGCTGACCGTCTCGGGGGCGACGTCGGTCAGCACCGCGTGCGACTGGTACTCCTCGGCGACCTCGACGTAGACCTCGGCCCAGCTGAGGTCGGCTTCGTCGGTAGCCCGCTTGAGGACTCTAATCTGGCGGTCGCGACGGCGGGCCGTGGCGTTGGCGGCCATCTTCTGGACCCAGGCGACCACGTCGCGTTGCCGGTCTTCGATCTGATCCAGCGGCACGCCGCCGAGCTCGGCGAGGACAACGCGGAGTTGCTCGGTCTGCAGCGTGTAGGGCTGGACGAAGGCGCGGGCCCGCTCGTCGCGGGCGGCGGCGGACATCGCCCGCCACGCCGTTCGGCCGACGTCCCGCCGGGCGGCGGCGAGCGCCTGCTCATAGGCCCAGTGCCCGCTGAGGACCCGGAAGCTCACCAGCACGTCCCAGCCGGGGCGGTCCTCGGCGAGCAGTCGGCCCTTGCGGTCGCGGATCACGCCCCGCGACGTCGGGGTTAGCGTCGGGCGTTCGAGGGCCTTCCGCAGGATGTCGCGCCGCTGCTCATGTTGACTCCCGGTGGTGATCCGAGCGGTCTGGAGGCCCAGCATCAGCAGCAGCCCGCCAAACACCGCCGCCAGCAGCAGCAGCCGGCGGTGGAACATGCTGGGGATCACCTGACGCAGGACGCTCCGCACGGTGACAGAATACCAACGCCCCCCCCGGAGGTTGTCAGGGCGTAGCCCACGGTTTTTACTGGATTCAGCCCGGAGCTCAGGCGAACGCCGGCTCGGGTGACTCGACGCGGTCCGCCAGGATGTTCAGCACGTTGCCCTTCATCTGCGCGAAGCCGCCCGCGACGTGGAGGCTGATTTGCCGGCCCTGATCGTCGGTCAGCCGCAGCCGACCCTCCCCGATCTGCACCAGGATCGGGGCCCGGTTGATGGCAAACCCCATCTCCCCGTCCCAAGCGGGCAGCACCACGTGACTGACCGGGCCCTCGTGGACTTGTTCTTCGGGCGTCACAACACTGCAGGTGAACGTGCCGGGCATGGATCAACTCCTTGATATCCGGGGTAGCCGGAGCGTTTACGCATCCTAAACCCTGGGCACCCTCTGTCAAAGCATTGAAACCGGGTCACGTTTATCGGTTCAATCCTTCAGATTGAACGCCGATCACGCCGACAGGATGCCGCGGCATCGGCTCGGCCGGCGGTGGGCCGGGGCCGGGGGGGCAAATCCGGGGCCATTCAATCGGTTTGTCTCGAATTTTCTTCAGGGGGGCCTTGTGGTCCGATTTGTTTTGGGCTACAGTGCTATGTTAGCGGTGAATCGGGCCGTCACTCCGACAACCTGTCATTCAACCTCCACCCTGGCCAAGCGCGAGGCAATTGATGCTGCTTAATTCCGTGCGTGACTTCTCCAAACGCGGAGATGCTCTTCCCATCCCCAACCTGGTGCGTGTGCAGCAGGTCGCCTACGACCGATTCCTTCAAGAAGACAAAGACCACGACGCCCGCGACCCGCACATGGGGCTCGAGGGTTTGCTGCGTGAGGTCTTCCCGATTGTTTCGTACGACGGGAACATGCAGCTGGAATACCTCTATTACAAGATCGACGAGGCGCGGTACACGCCCGACGAGTGCCGGGAGCTGCGGCTGACCTACGGCATGCCGTTCCGCGTGGCCGTCCGGCTGGTCCGCAAGGACGTCGCCGAGATCCCCGAGGAAGAAATCTACCTCGGCGAGATCCCGATCCTGATGGGCGGCGGCGAGTTCATCATCAACGGGGCCGAGCGGGTCATCGTCAACCAGCTGCACCGCTCGCCGGGCGTCGACTTCTCGATCGCCTCGGCCGAGGCGGACCGGCCGCTGCACTCGGCCCGCGTCATCCCCGAGCGGGGCTCGTGGATCGAGCTGGAGGTGTCCAAGAAAGACATCCTCCAGATGCGCATCGACCAGAGCACCAAGATCCCCGCCACGACGTTCCTGCGGGCGCTCAGCGAGGACTTCTCGACCACCGATGCCCTGCTCAAGACGTTCTACCACGTTGAAACCATCAAGGTGAAGGACGCTAAGCCCGAACACTATGTCGCGGCGCCGGTCGTCGACACCGACACCGGCGAGGAACTCGTGCCCCTGGGCGCTCAGATCGGCGACCACATCGAGGAAGTCCTCGGCAGCTCGCTCAAGGTCATCGAGGTCATCGCCAACGCCTCGGACATGCTGATCCTCAACACGATCGCCGACGAGAAGCAGGCCCACCTGCCCGACGGCCTCGATGTGACCGAGCACGAGGCCGCCCTGCTGGCCCTCTACGCCCGGCTGCGCCCCGGCAACCCGCCGCAGGTCGATAAAGCCCGCGCCCTGTTTGAAGAAAAGTTCTACGACGAGAACCGCTACCGCCTCGGCAAGGTCGGGCGGTTCCGCATCAACCGCAAGTTCGACATGGACGTGCCCGAAGACGTCATGCGCATCCGGGCCGAAGACTTCCTCGAAGTCATCAAGTACATGCTCGACCTACGCAACAACCGCAACAAGGCGCACATCGATGACATCGACCACCTCGGCAACCGCCGGCTCCGCACCCTCGACGAGCTGGCTGTCGAGGAGATGCGCAAGGGCTTCCTCAAGCTCCGCCGCACCGTGCAGGAACGCATGTCGGTCAAGGACCCCGACGAGCTGAGCAAGGTCGCCGACCTGATCAACTCCAAGAGCATCAGCAGCGCCATCGACCACTTCTTCGGCCGCGGCGAGCTGTCGCAGGTCGTCGACCAGACCAACCCGCTGTCGCAGCTGACCCACGAACGCCGGCTCTCCGCCCTCGGCCCGGGCGGCCTGAACCGCAAGCGCGCCGGC
>JBCCRT010000169.1:0-5584 GCA_039201235.1 Planctomycetota bacterium | reverse complement strand
GTCGCGCAGCTCGTAGCACCCCGCGTCGTACCGCGAGCCGACGAGCTTCACCGTCCCGAGGTCGTTGCCCCGCAGCCACTCCCGCCGATCGATCAGGCACTTGAGGATGACCTCGCCGACGTACGTCTGCTCGGTAATCAGACGACGCAGCTGCTCCCGCTCCAGGATGTACGCCTCGCAGTCCGCCGCCGCCTCGGCCTCGGCAACCGTGGGCTCGCCGGTAAACATCGACAGGTCGCCGATGAACCGCCCCGCGATCACGTGCGCGATCCGCCGCCGTTTCTGCGGGTCGGTGCGTTCGTAGATATCGACCGCGCCCGACTTGAGCACGACGAACGGCGCGTCGCGTTGGCCGTGTTCGAAGACCTGCTCACCGGCGGCGTAGGTGCAGCATCGGCCGTACCTCGCGACCGCCGCCATCTGCGCCTCGTCGAGCGCGGGGTGCAGCTGCGAGTGCGTGGGGTCGACCAGCTCGAAGTCGGTGACGGCCATGCGGCCATCGTAGCCCGCCGCCTCACGCCGATCGGGCCAGGTCCGCTCCCTCCGCCTCGGCCGGCTCTTCCACCGGCTCGGCCCGCTGACCCAGCAGCGGCTCGGTCCGGCCCAAGTGCCAGGTGTAATCCATCGGCCGGACCCGCGTCGCCAATTCGAGCGTCAGCTCGTCCTGCCCCAGGTGATCGAAGAACGCGAACTCGGCCGCGGCGGCGTTCGCTGGCGTCTCGTGCCACGCCGACTCGTCGCGCCGCACCTCCGCGATCCGCAGGTGACGCCGACCCGCCCGGCCCGCGACGGCGAAGGCAAAGGGCTGGTACTTCAAGAGCTCCTGCGCGTCGGTCAGCGTCGGGAAGCACGAGCCGGCCGCCAGCGACGGCGGCGTCTCGTCGAGCCGCAGACGCGCGTCGCCCTTGCCGTCGCGGCTGGTCACGTCCAGCCGGTACGGCAGCAGCGGCTCGACGTCGCCCGCCGGCGCCGCGAGGCGGATGTCCGCCGCGTGGAACTTGAAGTCGGTCGTCAGGTTGCCCACCGCCCCGAGCACCCGCGCGTCGGCGTCGCTGCGCAGGAAGTAAAGACCCCGCCGCACCTCGCCGCGACGCGTCATCGCCTGCACCAGCAGCCGGTACGCGACGTGGTGATAGGACACCCCGACCCCAGGAAGGTCCCACTCCGGCAGGCGCAGCGGCCCCAACTTCCGGGGATTGCGGGGGCGCATATTTTCGACCCGGCAGGCCACCACGTTCCAGAACGCCCACGGCCCGCGGGTCACCAGCTCCAGCCCCCCGGGCAGCAGGTGAACCACCGACGCCGCCGGTGTGCGGAACGACAGCAACGCGGTGTCCGTCAGTCGGCCGATCATGGTCAGGTCCATCGCATACTTCCCTTCGTCTTCGTCGAATTCATCCCGTCCAGCCCAACGCCCACGCCGCGGCGACCAACGCCAGCAGCAGCCCGTTCATCCCCCCGAACCAGACCGCCGCCGCGAGGCGACGCGGCACGCCGACCCGCGGCGCGTGGCGGATCATCGCGTGCGCCATCAGCCCGTCGGCGGCCAGCAGCGTCGCCCCCGGCAGGATCGCCGGGCCGAGCCAGACACCGATGAAGCGGTTCCACGACCACGGCAGGTGCTGGTCGATCAGCCCAAGGCCGACGAACGTCAGCAGCACCGCCGCCGCCCCGGCCAGCAGCACGACAATGCCGACCCCAACCGTCCACAGGCACCAGTCGATGCGCGGCCAACGCAGCCGCCGCGGCGAGCCGAGCCACACCCCGGCAAACAACACCACCCAGCACGCCGCCGCCGCGATCACCACCGCCGCGACCCACGGGGCGAAGACGAACGCCAACGCGTAGAGCATCAGCATCAGGGACGCCGTGAGCGTCACCGCGACGAGGAAAACGCGTAGCGCCGCGGCCGAGGGGAGCTGCGGCAGAGTGGGGGCCGTGACCGCGTTCACCGGTTGCCTCCTGGTTGCCGGACCGGGTCGTTCGTCCGCCGCTCGTTCATCCGCCGCACCACGTCCGCGGTGACGCTCGTCTCGGTCTCGCACGCCCCGCCCCGATCGAGGTGGCAGCCCTCGTCGCCGGGCGCGGTGGACACGCGGATGTGGTCCGCCAGCGTGTCGTGGCTCATGCGTGCCTCACGCCCGCCGAACCACCGGCCCAACGCGTCACGGTGGTTCGACACCGCCCGGTACGCCCGCCGGGCCAGCGGCAGCAGGGCCGGGTGGCTCAGCCGCACCGCCAACGCCCGGTACTCGCGCAGCGCGTAGAAGCACATCACCCAGGCCCGCGTGTCCCGCCAGACCCGCCCGTCGTTCGCGACGACGATCAGGTCCTCGACCGGGTCGCCCACGCCGACGCCCAGATCGGGGTACGCCGCCGCGGCGTCGGCCGTGCCCTGCGGCAGGAACCGCAGCGGCACGTGCTTCGGCTGGCGGATCAGCCAGTCCCGACACTGACGACAGAGCGGGCACATCGGGTCGTAGAGCACGGTGAGTTGTTGAACGGCGGACTGCATCGCAACCTCAACTCTTGAAAACGAAAGCCAAAAGAAACCCGCCGCCGCCAAGCGGCGGGCCTCGGTTTGTCATGTCATCCACCGACCCGCCCGTCCGGCAGCACCGGCGGCGGGGCCTGATCTAACTCGGCCCGCCGACGCATCCGGTTGAACACGTACAGGTTCATGAAGTGCATGAACCCCAGCAGCAGCAGCACCAGCCCGACCTTCGTGCTCAGCGACTCGAACACCCCGGCCACGTCCGCGGCGCTCACGCCGTAACGCAGCGCCAGCGTCACCCAGCCGATGTTGATCAGGTAGAAGCCGACGACCAGCAGGTGGTTGATCGAGTCCGCCAGCCTCTCGTCCTCGCGGAACGCCCGGACCAGAAACACCCGGCCGTTGTGGTGCAGCGTCCGCGCGACCCACACGGTCAACGCCACGCTGATCGCCAAGTACAGCCCGTAGGTCCAGACCGTCAGCGACACACTGCCCACCAGCGGCGAAACCGGGTTGGCGGTCGGGGTCAGAACGGCGGCGAAGGGTGCGAGGGTCCCGGTCATGGCGTGCCTCCTTTCGAGGCGATGCGAGGACGCGTCGACGCGACGCGAAAATAGGTGGTTCCAATACCGGAGTGATCACTTCCGGGGCCTATCCGGTGAGGCCCAGAACTTTCCAGACCTTCGAGCCCATCTTCACGAACTTGATCACCGCCCCGGTCGGCAGCGTGCGGACCTGTGTGTACCACCGGCTGAGGTTGCCCAGCAGGTCGTGCAGCTCGCGGATGCGGGTCAGGGTGTGGTCGTCTTCTTTCCCGGACGACTCGGCCTGTTCGACGCACTCGCGCAGGATCGCCAGCGTCGGGTCGATCTCGCGTTTCTTACGCTCGTCGAGGATGGTCTGGAACATCTCCCAGACGTCGGCCGTGGTCGTGAAGTGGTCCCGCCGCTCGCCGAACACCGGGACGGTGTGGACGATGCCCCAGCCCTGCAGCTCGCGGATGGAGGTGGAGACGTTGGACCGCGCCACGCCGAGCGTGTCGACGATCGCGTCGGCCGGCAGCGGGTCCTCGCTGAGGTACAAGAGGGCGTGCACCTGAGCCACCGTGCGGTTGACCCCCCAGCGGGTCCCCATCTCGCCCCAGTGCAGGACGAACTTTTCTTGGACGGGCGTGAGTTTCATGGCGATCGGTCCGTTCGGTTATTTCTGTCTCTACAGAAAATACCGTCCAGATCGACATCGGTCAAGCGCCGCCCTCAACTTTTGTTCAGGTTTCCGCCCGCCGCAGCCGGCCGTCGATCAGGAACGGCCCGGCCGGCACCACCGCCGCCGCCATCGCCAGCGCCGCCAGCCGCCCGCTCAGCCCCCGGGCCCACGCCCACGCCGCCGCCAGGAACAACGCGATGAACAGCAGCCCGTGCCCCCAGCCGACGTAGTGCACCGCCCACTCCTCACCGCCCAGGTACTTCATCGGCATCGCCACGCCCAGCAGCAGCAGGAACGACACCGCCTCGCACCAGCCCACCACCCGCAGCATCTTCACCGCCTTCGCCTGACTCATCCCGTCACTCACCTTCCCACGCTTCCAAAAGAAGCCCACGGACGGCGTCCGTGGGCCCGCGTTCAACGAAAATCCTCCGGCCGTTCCAGACTCACCCGCCCCAGCTTCCCGCCCCGCAGCTCCCGGAGCAACAACGCCCCGGCCCGCGTCGTGTCCACCGCCCCGCCAGCCACCAGACAACCCCGCTTCCGCCCGATCGCTTCGAGCAAACTTTCGACCGCCGCCGGCCCCGCGTCCCCCCCAACTTCCACCCCGTACCGCTCGATCAACCGCTCGGGGTAACGCCGCAGCAGGTACGCCGCCGCCAACGGCCCGGCCTCGTCCGCGCCGACGGCCGTGTCCTTGATCGACCCCCCGACCGCCAGCGTCGCCCCCACCGCCGGGTCGTCGAACCTCGGCCACAGCACCCCCGGCGTGTCGGTCAACATCAGGTCCCGCCCCAGCCGGACCTCCTGATCCGACCGCGTCACCGCCGGCTCGTCGCCGGTCTTCGCCACCGCCTTGCCCCGCAGCTTGTTGACCAGCGTCGACTTGCCCACGTTCGGGATGCCCACCACCAGCACCCGCACCGGCAACCCCCTCTCGACGCGTTTCGATGCCTGCCGCCGGATCAGCTTCGGCAGGTTCTTGACCGCCTTCGGCTCGCCGAGGTTCACCGCGAGCGTCGGCGTGCCGCGGCGGTGGTGCAGCTCGTCCCGCCACGCCGCCGTCACCGCCGGGTCCGCCAGGTCGTCCTTGGTCAGCACCGTGACGCAGGGCACGCCGCCCGGCCGGCCGTCTGCACCCTTACCCGGAACATCACGCCGCAGCGCATCGAGCAGCGGGTTGGCCGAGCTGTGCGGGAACCGCGCATCGCGCAGCTCGACCACGACGTCGGTCGCCGGTATCGCGGCTTCCAGCCGCTTCCGCGTCGCGTCCATGTGCCCGGGGTACCACTGGATCGTCATGACGCCATCGCCAAAAAAACGCGGGTTGAAATAAAGCCGCCCGGCCCCGGATTGAACCGGCCGAGAAACCACGCATCCTACCCCCCCCGGAAACCTCGGAACTGACCTCAAAGAAGAAGGAGACCTGCCATGCCCCGCATCGAAACCGTTGACGTCCAGAACCCGCCCGCCGACGCCGCCCCGCTCTTCGGGGCGCTGAACCAGAAGCTCGGCCGCGTGCCGAACATCTACGCCACCCTCGCCCACGCCCCGGCCGTGCTCAAGGGCGTGCTCGACGCCAGCGCCACGCTCGGCACGACCTCGCTGCCCGCCGCCCTGCGCGAGCAGATCGCCTTGGCCGTCGGCGGGGCCAACCGCTGCGGCTACTGCGCCGCCGCCCACACCGCCATCGGCAAGATGTCCGGGCTCAGCGACGACCAAACCTCCGCCGCGCTGTCCGGTTCGGCCGACGACGCCCGGGCCCAGGCCGCGCTCGACTTCGCTCGCGCCATCTTGGAACGCGAGGGCTTCGTCACCGACGACCAGCTCGCCGCCGTCCGAGACGCCGGCTACTCCGAGCAGGAGATCGTCGAGATCATCGCC
>JBCCRT010000168.1:0-5584 GCA_039201235.1 Planctomycetota bacterium | reverse complement strand
GACCTGGGTGGCGACGCGCTCGACGCGGACCTTGTAGAGCTTCTCGACGGCGGCCTTGATCTGCGGCTTCTGGGCCCGCATGTCCACCTCGAAGGCGTAGCGGTTGCGGTCGTTGGACTCCCAGGTGCTCTTCTCGGTGATGAGCGGCTTCTTGAGGATGTCGGTGGCTTCGAGGTAGGGCATGGGTTACGCGGCCTCCCCGTCGGGGGTGTCGGACTGCGCGACCACGCCGTCGCGGCCGCCGGCCTTCTGGGCCTGGGCGCGCTCGGCGACGCGGTTGACGTAGGCCTCGAACGCGTCCTTGTGCGCGACGAGGTACCGGTGGTTCAGCAGGTCGAAGGCGTTGAGCCGGTCGATCTGCGTGGTGCTGACGGATTCGAGGTTGGCGGCCGACTTGGCCTCGGGCGAGGCGGCGTCGGCGAGGGCGACCAGACAGGAGCGGTCGACTTTGAGGGCGGAGAGGAGCGAAGCGAAGCGTTTGGTGCTGGGTTTTTCGTCCCCGGAGAAGCCGGAGGTTTCGATCAGTTTGATCTCGTGATCGACGGCCTTGGCGAGGATCGCGTTGCGGTTGGCCAGGCGACGCATCTTGGTCGGCATGCCCTGCCGCCAGGAGTGGGGGACCTTGGCCTTGGCGTGGCCGCCGCCGCGGAGGATGTTGGCCTTCTTGTCGCCGCGGCGGGCGTTGCCGGTGCCTTTCTGCTTGTAGAGCTTGCGGGTCGAACCGCGGACCATGCCGCGGGACTTGGTCGTGGCGTTGACCGACCGGCGGTTGGCGTGGTAGCGGACGAACGCCTGCTTGAGCAGAGCCGGGCGGACCTCGCCGCCGAGCAGCTGCTCGTCGACCTGGTACGTGCCGACTTGTTCGCCGGTCGGTTTGTAGACGGGGATGTCGATCATGACGTTGACCTACGGGCTGCGGCACGCAGCGGCGTTTGGGGCGCCCCCCAATCCGGGGGAAGGGGAAGCTCACGGACGGGCCGTGAAAGCTTCCGGGGGGACTCGGTGAGACCCGGTTGTTGTGACGGGGAAGTATCCCGGAGGGGACTTACCCCGCCGCCGCGGCGAGCTTGGCTTTACCTTTGTAAAGCCGCTTGGCCTCCCTGATGAAGATTAAGCCCTGCTTGGGTCCGGGCACCGGGCCCTTGATCAGCAGGAGGTTTTTGTCCTTGTCGATACCGATGACCTTGAGCGAGCGGACGGTGACGCGTTCGGCCCCCATGTGGCCGGCCATGCGGATGCCTTTTTTCGGCTTGCCGGTACCGAGGTTCGAGGACCGGCCACCGATCGAGCCGGGGGAGCGGTGCTTACGCTCGACGCCGTGGCTGGCTTCCTGGCCGGCGAAGCCGTGGCGTTTCATGCCGCCTTGGAAGCCCTTGCCCTTGCTCGTCGCGGTGACGTCGACGAAGACGACACCCTCAAACGAGTCGACGCCGACCTCCTGGCCGGCCTCGTAGCTGTCAAGTTCGTCGGCCCCGACACGGATTTCGCGGTGAAACCGCTTGGGGCCGAGACCGGCCTTGGCGTCGTGGCCGATGACCGGGAACGTCGAGTTGCGGGGCTTGACGTCGCCGTAGGCGAGCTGGACGGCGTCGTAGCCGTCGGTCTCGGCCGACTTGAGCTGGCTGACGTGGCAGGGGCCGGCCTCGATGACAGTGACCGGCACGTTGGTGCCTTCGTCGTCGAAGAGGCGGGTCATCCCGATTTTTCGGCCGAGGATCGCTTTCGGCATGGTTTCGATCTCCGGGGGTCGCGTCGCCGGCTTGGCCGGGCTTGCGGGGTCTTGCCGGGGTGGCAGAGGACCGTGCCCCTGTTTGATGCGGGCTAAGCCGCAAGCGGCTGGTTCAAGCCTTGATCTTCACGAAGACGCCGGCGGGGACGACGAGGCGGTTGAGGGCCTCGACGGTGCGGGCGTTGGGTTCCTTGATGTCGATGATCCGCTTGTGGGTGCGGATCTCGAACTGTTCACGCGACTTCTTGTCGATGTGCGGCGAGCGGAGGACGGTGTACCGCTCGATCCGGGTGGGCAGCGGCACGGGGCCGGCGACGCGGGCGTTGGTCCGCTTGGCGTGGTCGACGATCTCCTTGGCGGAGGCGTCGAGGGCCTGGTGGTCGTAGGCCTCCATCCGGATTCTGATCTTGCCTGCGTTCATGGGTGGCTGGGGGGATCGGGGTATGGGCTTGGGCCGCATGACCCGAAGTCGAGCCGCGTAGTGTAGTGGCTCACGCTGACCTGTCAAACCGGAACAATCAAGTGATTCCGGAGGTCACGTCGCGGGGCGGCAGACCTCGTCGAGGACGCTCTCGGCCACGAAGATCGGGACCTCGGTGGCGACGCCCAGGGCGATCGCGTCCGACGGCCGGCTGTCGATCTGCCGCAGGTCCCCGGCGTCCGCCTTCGACTGCAGGTGCAGACGGGCGAAGAACGTGTGGTCGGACAGGTCGTTGACCACGACCTCCTGCAGCCGGAAGCCCAGCCGGTCGATCACGTCGGCCAGCAGCTCGTGGGTCTGCGGCCGGGGCGGGATTTGGCCCATCAGCCGGCGTTCGATCGCGGCGGCTTCGTTGAACCCGATGATGATGGGGAACCTGCGCGGCTCGCCGGGCTCGGCCGGGTCCACCTCGCGCAGCTCCAACACGTGGGTGTCCTCGGTCTCGCTGATCAGGATGCGGGACAGTTCCATCTGCACCGGCATGGCGCGGGGTCCTTCGGCTTCTTCGCGGCGACTTACAACCCGGCGGCGGGCAGGCGGATGACCGAATGATAACTGCCGTCGCGGTAATCCGAACCGGTTCCTTGCGGCAGCAACAAGCCAGACTTCACCACCGCCCCGCCGCTCAGCTCAGCGAGCCAGCGGGCCTGATCGCCGTTCTCCTGTTCCTCGATCGAGCAGGTGCAGTACAGGAACACCCCGCCCGGCGCGGCGTGGGCCCACGCCCGCCCGATGATCTGGCGCTGCAGGGCGACGAGCGACGCGAGGTTGGTCTCGGTGGCCCGGTACCGCGCCCCGGGCCGGCGGGCCAGCACACCGGTGTTGCTGCACGGTACGTCCAGCACGATCAGGTCGAACCGCTGGCCATCAGCGGGCTCAGCAACCTCGAACCACCCCCCCCCGAAAGCCCCGATCAGGTCGGCCCGGCGGGCGTCGTCGGGGTCCCAGGCCGTGATCGCCGCCCCCGGGAACTCGGCCCGCAGCTGCCGGGTCTTCGTGCCCCGGCCGGCGCAGAGGTCGAGGATCGACGCGGGCCGAAGCTCCAACTCACGCAGCGACGCAACCGACGCCAGCGACGCCGGGTCCTGCACCCGCCGCGTCGGGTCGGCGGCGAGCCAATCGGTTAATTCTTCATGCGATCCGTCCCAGAGCCGCGGCGTCTCGTCTTCGACGACGAACGTCGGCGGGTTCTGCAGCGTGTGCAGGGCGATCCGCGTCGCCTCCTCCCGGCCGAACGCCCGGAACCACCGCTGCAGCAGCGGCATCGGCACGCTCGCGGCGACCGCGAGGTGGGCCAGCAGGTTGTCGGGCTTCGGCAGCAGCGGGCCCGACAGCTTCACCGCCCCACCACCGGGCAGTGGGACCCGATCGGCCGCCGGCTCCCACGCTTCTTCGGTCTTTCCGTCCGCCGCGTCGGCGACTTTGCGCAACACCGCGTTGACCAGCCCGGCCGACCGGCCCGCGTCGAGCCGACGCACCAGCTTGACCGACTCGTCGATCACGGCGTACGCCGGCAGCCGGTCCATCAACACGAGCTGAGCCACCCCCGCGTACAGCACGGCTTTCACTTCCGGGGGCAGCTTCCGGGGGGGTTGTTTGAGGAACCGGCCGGCGAGGTGTTCGAGGGTGAGCCAGCGTTGCAGCACGGTGCGGTGGATCGCCGTCGCCAACCGGGCGTCGGCGGGCGACAGGCCGGCGAGGTCGGGCTCGGCGGGCGGGATATCGGGAAACGCCGCCGCGGCGTCGGCGAGCGTCAGGGCCGCGGCGTAGCGGGCGGAGCGGGGCATGGCCGCACCATACCCCGACCCGGCTCAAGCGTTCACGTGGCGTCCGACGGCGTCGCGGCCGACGCGGGGTCCAGCGCCTTCCGCACCTCTTCCAGGAAGTCGTCGACCTTGAACGGCTTGAACAGCACGGTCGACAGCCCCTCCTGCGAGGCGCGGACGATCGAGTGGTGCGGGTCGTAGCCGAAGCCGGTCATCAGGACGACGGGCAGGCCTTCCCGCGCCCGCTGCGCCGCGGCGAAGATCTCGTAGCCGTTGCGGTACGGCATCTTGATGTCGGAGATCACCAGGTCGAACGTATCCTGGTCCAGCAGGCTGCAGGCCTCGTAGCCGTCCTGCGCGGTGGTGCAGACGCAGCCGTAGCGGGCGAGCACGTCTTTGATCGTCTTGCGGATGTTCGGCTCGTCGTCGGCGATGAGCACGCGCTTGCCGTCGAGGGCGGGGTCGGTGTCTTTCGCTTCGAGCTTGTCGCAGCCGATGACCGCGGCGGGGCCGGCCTTGACCTCGCGGATCGCCCGGCGGATGTCCTCGACGCGGTCGGCGATGCGGTTCAGTCGGCCGCGCATCGCGTCGTCGCCGATGTACTCCTCGATGAGGTTCTGCGTCTCGCAGACGATGTCGTCGAGCGGGCCGTCGATCTCGTGGACGACGCTGTCGGTGATGCTGGTGCTGGTGGTGAAGCGTTCGACGACGAGCAGGTCGAGGATGTTGAGCGCGAGCGCGACGTAGCGACCGAAGATCTCGGCGAACTGGCGGTCGTCCTCGTTGAACGTGCCGACCTGCTCGGACTCGACGTTGTACACGCCGATGACCTCGTCGTAGAGCATCAGCGGGACGGTGAGCGAGCTCTTGGAGTGTTGGAGGCCGAGGACGTAGCGGGGGTCTTTCTCGGTGTCGTGGCAGATGTAGGACCGTCCGGTCGCGCCGACGTAGCCGGAGATGCCGTTGCCCTCGGGCTGCGCGTAGAGGTCGATCTCCAGAGCTTCCGGGGGCAGGCCCTCGGCGATGACGACTTCGAGCTTGTTCGCCCGCTTGTCGAGCAGGCGGATGGCGAAGTGGTCGAAGTGCATCAGGTCTTTGGAGTAGCGGATGATCTTCTCTTGCAGAAGCTTCAAACGCTCGGCCGGGGTCTTGCTCGCGACGGCCTCGCCCTGGATGCGGGCGAGTTCCCGGCCCGACGCGTCGATCGCGTCGATCTTGCTCTGCAGCCGCTTTCCGCTGCTGGCGTCCCAGACCACGGCCACGACCTGCACGACCCGGCCCTCGTCGTCGATCACCGGCGAACAGATCATCTCGAAGTACTGGTCCTTCTCCTGGAAGGTGAACTTCTTGGACCGCCGCTGGCTGGTCTCGCCGCCGACGCCGACCTGCGACGAGAAGATCTGCAGCGCCTGGCGGCAGATGCGTTTGGTGTGCTCGGTGGTCTCGGGGTTGAAGCCCCGCATGCGTTTGTTGGACCAGGTCATCCGGCCGTCGGCGTCGATGATGCACACGCCCTCGCCGATGGTGTTGAGCACCAGGCTCGACTGGTCGCCGACCAGCGCCCGCTCCAGCGGCAGGAAGTCGCCGACGTCGGCGAAGACGGCGTGG
>JBCCRT010000167.1:0-5667 GCA_039201235.1 Planctomycetota bacterium | reverse complement strand
CTCACGCCGAGCCGCCGAAGTTTCTGGTGCTCGCGGCTCGGCGGGAGCCTCGCCCTCCCGACCCGGGTCAACGGGTTGACCCTCGGATTTTGACGCATGCAGTTGCTCTTGCTCGGGCTGGCGTTGGTCGTGTTCCTGCACGATGCGCCCGAGGCGGCGGGGCTGCGGGTGGCACTGCCGGCGTGGGCGACGCTGGGTGTGGTGCTGTTGCCGAAGCTGGCTGTCGGCGTGGGGTATTGGGCGTGGTGCGCCGCCGTGCGTCGCCGGCTCGGGACACCGGGCGGGCTGCGGTCGCTGAACCGGTTGAACCGCGGCGCGGCCGTGCTGCCGATCGTGGCGTTGGGGCTGTACGTGATCGACCTGTGGGCGGGGGCGTTGGACGCGGTGCGGGGAAGCGTGGTCGGCGGGCAGCGGGTCGGCCTGGCACCACGGGACACGATCCTTCTGGACGAGCTGGCGGTGATGCTGCCGACGCTGGGGCTGGTGGTGTTTTCGTGGTGGGCGTACGGGCCGATCGACCGGCGGCTGCGGGAGGCGTCGCTGATCCGGCGGGCGGACGCGGGGCTGCCGATCTATCCGGTGTGGGGCCGGGGGCGGTACGTGTGGATGCAGGCGCGGTTCCAGCTGGGGCTGATCCTCGTGCCGCTGCTGCTGATCCTGGCGTGGTCGGAGTCGGTCGTCCGGCTGGCCGGGGCGGGGGTGGTCAGCGACGGGGCCGCGTTGTGGCTGATGCCTGTGGGGGCGGGGCTGGTGTTCGTGGCGGCGCCGCTGGTGGTGCGGCGGCTGTGGGACACGGTGCCGCTGCCGGCCGGGCCGACGCGGGACCGGCTCGTCGCGGTGTGCGAACGGCACGGCGTGCGGGTGCGCGGGCTGCTGCTGTGGCGGAGCTTCGGGGGCATGATCAACGCAGCGGTCGTCGGGCTCTTCGGGCCGCTGCGGTACATCTTGCTGTCGGACGGGCTGCTGGACCAGGTCAAGCAGCCGCAGGTCGAGGCGGTGCTGGCCCACGAGCTGGGGCACGTCAAGCTCCGTCACCTCGCTTGGCTCGCCGCGGCGGCGCTAGCGCTGGGCGTGACGTTGTCGGGGCTGGGCGAGTGGGCGCTCGGCGGGGTGAGCGAACCCTGGGTCCTCGCGGCGGCCGCCGCGGCGGGGCTCGTGGCGTGGGCGGCCGGCTTCGGCTGGGTGTCGCGTCGCGTCGAGCGGCAGGCGGACACCTTCGCGGTGCGGCACGTGGCCGAGGCGTCCGCCGATCCGGACGGGGAGCCGCCGCGGCACTTCGACGCCGCGTCGGTCGCCGTGATGGTCGACGCCCTGCAGAGCGTCGCGGTGCTCAACCATGTCCCGCCCACGCGGCGGAGCTGGCGGCACGGCTCGATCGCCTGGCGGCAGGCTTACCTCCGCACGCTGGTCGGCACGCCGCTGGACCACGCCCCGATCGACCGGCTGATGCAAGGCGTCAACGCCGCGGTCGCCGCGGTGCTGGCGGCGGGGCTGGCGTGGGCCACGCTGGGGTGAGGCCGCGCCGTAGACCGCGGCCCCCGGGGGATTACACTCTCCGCCCCATGAAACACCTGAACCTGCCGAACGACTGGACCGTGGTTGCGGTGGGCGACACGTCGCACGTACCCGCCGAGATCATCGGCCGAGAGATTCCGGCGACCGTACCGGGCTGTGTCCACACCGACCTGCTCGCCGCCGGGCTGATCCCCGACCCGTACGTGAGCGATCACGAGCTGAAGGTCCAGTGGATCGGCCGGACCGACTGGCGCTACGCCGGGACGTTCACGCTGACCGCCGCCGACCTCGACCCCGAACGGATCGACCTGGCGTTCGACGGCC
Organism: Planctomycetota bacterium; assembly: GCA_039201235.1. GTDB lineage: Bacteria > Planctomycetota > Phycisphaerae > Phycisphaerales > Phycisphaeraceae > Algisphaera. The sequence goes on along the minus strand of JBCCRT010000167.1, from coordinate 3,828 downwards.
TCGACACGATCGCCGCCGTCGAGCTCAACGGCCAACCCGTCGGCCGCACCGACAACATGCACCGGCGTTACCGCTTCGACGTCGGGCCGGCCCTGCGTGAAGGGACCAACGAACTCACCATCACCTTCGCCGCCGCCCTGCCCCACGCCGAGGCGGTCCGCGACGAGCGCGGCGAGCTGCCCGCCACCGGCAACGGCTCGAACCCCCAGAGGCCCCACAACTTCATCCGCAAGATGGCGTGCAACTTCGGCTGGGACTGGGGCCCGGCCCTCACCACCGCCGGCATCTGGCGCGACGTCCGGCTCGAGGCCTGGGACGCCGCTCGCCTCGCCGACGTCCGCCCCGCCACCACCGGCATCGACGAGGACGGCCGGGCCACGCTCGAGGTCCACGTCGACCACGAACCCCCCGGAAGCCCCGGAAGCCCCGCCGACGGCGTCACCCTCCACGCCACGCTGAGCGGCCACGGCTTCAGCGACGAACAAACCGTCCCCCTCACACCCGACACCACCACCGTCACCTTCACCGTCGACCACGCCGACCTCTGGTACCCCGTCGGCCACGGCGACCAGTCGCTCTACGACCTGACCGTCACGCTCCAAACCGCCGACGGCCAAACCCTCGACACCCGCACCCACCACGTCGGCCTACGCACCTGCACGCTCGCCACCCCCGAAGACCCCCCCGCCCCCACGCCCCCGCCCGGCCACGCCGACGACCTGCCCCGCGGCAGCGGCATGACCCTCCACGTCAACGGCAAACCCGTCTTCTGCAAAGGCGCGAACTGGATCCCCGACGACTGCTTCCCCTCCCGCCTCACCCGCGACCGCCTCCGCGACCGCATCACCAAAGCCCGCGACGCCAATATGAACATGCTCCGCGTCTGGGGCGGCGGCACCTACGAGTCCCACGACTTCTACGAACTCTGCGACGAGCTCGGCCTCCTCGTCTGGCAAGACTTCCTCATGGCCTGCGCCGCTTACGTCGAAGACGAACCCTTCTTCTCGTCCATCCGCGAAGAAGCCCGCGACAACGTGGCCCGCCTGGCTTACCACCCCTCGCTCGTCATGTGGTGCGGCAACAACGAAAACCTCTGGGCCTACGACGAGTGGCCCCACCGCGGCAAGAAGAACTGGCGCGAGTTCCTCGGCGACCGCGGCTGGGGACCCAAGTACTACTTCGACGTCTTCCCGAAAGTCGTCGCCGACCTCGCCCCCACCACCCCCTACTGGCCCGGCAGCCCCTACTCCGGCCCCACCGAACCCACCGCCAACGCCCCGCACCGCGGCGACGTCCACCTCTGGGACGTCTGGCACGGCAGCGGCCAGTACCGCAACTACCTCGGCCACGCCCCCCGCTTCGCCAGCGAGTTCGGCTACCACGGCCCGCCCACCTGGCCCAACCTCGCCGACAGCGTCCCCCCCGACCACTGGGCCTGGGACTCACCCGGCATGAACCACCACAACAAAAACTCCTCCGACCGCCCCGGCCAGGCCCAGACCCACCAACGCATGGCCGACGACTTCGTCCCCCCTGTTCCCCCTCCGGATTCATCACCCGACTCCCCCGAAGCCCGCGCCGCCTTCGACGACTGGCTCTACCTCGCCCAGATCATGCAGGCCCGCGCCCTGGCGATGGGCGTCGCCTGGTTCCGCGCCCTGCACCCCTACTGCAGCGGCGCCCTCTACTGGCAATTCAACGACTGCTGGCCCGTCTCCAGCTGGTCCGCCCTCGACAGCCACGGCCACCCCAAACCCCTCTGGTACGCCACCCGCCGCTTCTTCGCCCCGCGTTTATTGACCATCCGCCCCCGCAAAACATCCCCCAGCGCCACCGACGTCGGCCCCCTCGCCCTCTACGCCCACAACGACCGCGACACCCCCTGGCAAACCACCATCCACCTCCATCGCTGCGACCTCCAGGGCAACCCCACCGACACCCAGACTCTCACCCTCGACGTCCCCCCCCGCGACGTCCAACGCCTCGACGTCCCCGACCCCTGGCACGACGACCCCGAACAACACTTCCTCACCGCCCAACCCCCAAATTCAGATGACACGGTTAACGCCGTCGCCCCCGCCTTCTGGTGGTTCGCCCCCGACAAAGCAATCGCCTACCCCGAAGCCGAATTCGACACCACCCTCACCCACGCCCCCGGAATTTACACACTCACCGTCACCGCCCACAGTCTCCTCCGCGACCTCTGTGTCTTCGCCGACCGCCTCGACCCTGCCGCCGAGGTCTCCGACCAGTGCGTCACCCTCCTACCGGGTCAGTCCCACGCCTTCACCATCCGCAGCCGCGCCACGCTCACCCAGCAAGCCCTCACCGCCCCACCGGTCCTGCAAACCGTCAACCGCTTCGGCCGCCCCGCGACCGCTGCGCCCTGAAACCCAACCCTGGTCCGCCTACCCCGTCGCGGCCAGCCGTCGGTCCAGCGGCGAGACCACGCCCATCACCCCATGCGGACCGCTCTGCATCAAGTGCGTGTAGATCATCGTGGTCTTCACGTTCGCGTGCCCCAGCAGCTCCTGCACCGTGCGGATGTCGTAGCCGTCTTCCAAGAGGTGCGTGGCGAACGAGTGACGCAGCGTGTGGCACGACGCCTTCTTTGTGATCCCCGCCGCCCGCACCGCCCGCTGCACCGCTTTCTGGATACTGTTCTCGTGCAGGTGGCGCCGGACCACGACTTCACCCACGCCCGCCACGCCCAGCCGTTCCGCCGCCCGCCGCATCAGGCCGTCGTCCTCCAGCGGTGCCCCCCCGGTCTCGCCCTCTCCATCCATCAGCAGCCGATCCACCGGCCACGGCGTCAACCGCGTGCTGGCAAACACGAACTGCCACCCCAGCGACCGCGCCGCCGCGGGGGTCTTCATCGCCTGCGCGTACGGCAACGGCACCCAGCCGTGCGACTGCCCGTCGCCGCGCTTCAAGTCGGCCTCGTGCTGCCGCTCCCGCCACTTGAACTGCACCCCCATCGCTTCCACACACACCCCCGGAAGAAGCGCCGCCCGATCCTTGCCCCCCTTCCCGTCTCGCACCGTGACCCGGCCACGCTCCAGATCCACATCCTTGACCCGCAGCCGGCAACACTCCATCAGCCGCAGCCCCGCCCCGTACATCAGCCCACCCATCAGGCCATGCACCCGCATCAACCACGGGTTGCCCGCCTCGGCCCGTAACGCGTCCAACACCCGCTCCACTTCCGCTTTGCTTAGCACTTCCGGCAACCGCTGCGGCCGCTTCGCACGCGTGGCGTCGAAGTCTTCCAACTCTATTTTCAAGACCTTCGTGTAAAGAAACACCAACGCATTGAGCGCCTGGTTCTGTGTCGACGACGCCACCTTCCGCCCGACCGCCAGATGCGTCAGAAACAATTCGATCCCTTCCTCGCCCAACACTTCCGGGGCCACCCACCGCCCAGCCCTCTCGCGGTGAAACCGCAGATACCGCTCGATCCACCGGACGTACGCCTGCTCGGTCCGGAAGCTGTAATGCCCCCGCCGCAGCGTTTCGTGAACTCGGGCCATGAGCTTCATGCACCCACCGTAAATTCTGCCATCGAGAAAATCAATACCGCAGTTTTGTTAGGGTATCTGGCCGCACCAAAAACCTTGACACGGCATCTCCCATACGTCATGCTAGCTTCGGGCAGCAGATGTTCTGCCGAATCAATTCTGTCGAATCACTGTTAGGTCGCAAGAAGTAGCCATGGCCCTTCCACCGCTCCGGCGATTCGCGCGTGTTGTCTGGTGGCCGACATTTCTCGGCATGTGCTTGGTGTGCATCGTCATTGTGGAGGCTGAACCCCGCCGACCCGTAGCCTAT
>JBCCRT010000166.1:0-5712 GCA_039201235.1 Planctomycetota bacterium | reverse complement strand
GCCGACGGCCGCACCGCCGCCACCACCCTCACCGCCGACGACATGCTCGCCGACACCCCCCCCAAGATCGCCGGCCTCGACGACGGCAACCTGACCATCCGCTTCGACCCCGCCGGCTGGGCCGACGAGGCCGGCTGGAAACAAGAACTCGCCGACGCCAAAGCCAAATGGGAACAGATCAAGGCCCAGGCCGCCGCCGAAGCGATCACCACCGAGTAAAGCTCGGCCCCTACCCGCCCTTCGTCTTCTCCACCAGCCGCACCCCCTCGATCCGCAGGTCGCTATCGACCGCCTTGGTCATGTCCCACAGCGTCAGACACGCCACCGTCACCGCCGCTAGGGCCTCCATCTCCACCCCCGTCTTCGCCGTGACCCCCGCCGTCGCCGTCACGGTGATCGCCACGGGAAGTTTGCGTTCGAATTCCACGTTGACGTAATCCAGCGGCAGCGGGTGACACAACGGCACCAGCTCCCCACACTTCTTCCCCGCCATCACCCCCGCCACCCGCGCGACACTAAGCGCTTCGCCCTTCGGCAGATCCCCCGCCATCACCAGGTCCAGCGTCGCCGGAGCCGCACAGAACTCCCCCGTCGCGACCGCCCGCCGCCGCACGACGTCTTTCCCCCCCACGTCCACCATCCCCGCCCGGCCGTGCTCGTCGAGATGCGTCAGTCCTCGCGTCATCGCCTAAGTCTACCGCCCGCTCACGCCGCCCAACGCCGCGGCGGCAAAAACGTCGTAGGTGTCGAGCAGGTGGTCGGCGACGCTGACCCCACCCAGGAGAGCGTCCGACGCGTGGATGCCTTTGAAGGTGGATAGGGTGTAGGCGGCGTCGTCGCGCGAGAGGCCGTAGAGGTGGAAGTAGGCGGCGTCGAGCTCGGCCAGCAGCTGTGCCCGCTCCCGCGGGTTCCATTTGTGGAGCTTTCCTTCGTATTCCTTGAACGACCCGCCGGTGAACCCGCAGGCCTCGGCGAGCGGGAGCATGTCCTCGGCCGTGCACGTGAGCTTGAGCACCCGCTCGGCGATCCAGGTTTCCAAGGTCGTCCGCGGCGCCCACGGGCAGGGCTCGTCGTAGCGGTCGGGGGGCAAGACCGGAAACTGCTCGACAATGAAGTAATTCATCGTGGTGTCGCCGAGCTTTTGTCTCACCACGTAATCGAACACGAAAGAGCAAAAATTGCCCAGCAAACAGGTTTCGCGCCGGTAGGTTTGGCGGGTCACGATGATTGGGAGTTTGTTCGTCGCAGCGGCATACGGAACCATCTTCGCGAGGAACGTTCGTGTGTCGTCGTTTCTTGCGATATCGCGGAAGCCGATGAATGACGGGCGGTCCTTGGAAGCCCGCTCATGGACTTCTTCGGCGGTCACCCAATACCTCGGCAGCACGAGATACTCGGGGCTCTGCAAATTGGCGGAAGTCGATTTCGCCGATCGCCCCTGCATCATCCACGCCGATTCGTCGACGACGATGTTGGCGTAGCGGTGGTTGTACGGCCGGCACATTTTGGCCTCGTACACCGGCAGCATGGCCTGCTCGCCCTTACGCCACACGTTGCCGTCGAGCGTGAAACCCTCGGCCTTGAGCTCGTTGGCCTCGCGGAAGAGGTGGGCGTCGTTGGTTTGATGGAAGATTGTGTTGAAGTTGATCCCCCACGAGTTGCCGGTCTTCTTTCGTCGCTTGTCGATCAAGATCGGGACGCGACGGTAGATGTCGTAGGTGAGCCGGGCGTCGCGGGTGGTCTTGAAGACCGGGGCCGTCTGCGTGTTGGGGTTGACCAGCGTGATGGCGTCGCCGGGGAGCTTGACGTGCCGCTTGGGGTTCTCGACTTCTTCGACCTCGACGCTGCGGAACACGAAGTCGGCCTCGTCGATCGACACGGCTGCGCCGCCGAAGCAGAAGATCGAGAAGTTTTCGCGCGGGTTCACGTCCTCAAAGATGCGATTGCGGTTCGAGAAATCGTAGAGGCGGATGAGGCGGTTCTTCTCCGCGAGGTGGGCGAAGAAAGCGCTGGTGGTCTTCTTCGTGGCGAGCGCGGTGGGGATGATCAAGCCGACGCGGCCGAGCGGGGCCACGAGACGTTCGCCCAGTTCGGTGAAGACGGCGTAGGTGTTGATCTCTCCCTTGCCGGTCAGCGGGAACGAGCCGGACTCCCGGCAGAAGTCGGCGACGGCTTTGGCGTCTTGCTTCGCCTGTTCGAAGGATTGCAGCAGCGGCGGGTCGTCGGTGGCGAGCGCGGCGACCAGCTTGGCGCGTTTGTCGGCCTTGGGGGTGGTGGCGATGTCCGGCCGAGTGAGCGAGAAGAACTCGCGTTCGGGCACCTTGATCTTGTCCCACGGCGGGTTGCCGACGATGCAGTCGAAGCCTCCGCCCGAGTTGTTCCAGCCGTCGCGGTCGAAGACTTCGGGGAAGCGTTTTCGGAAGTCGAAGGCGTGGGGGTGGACATCCGGGTCGCTCACCAGCGAATTCCCGTGGACGATGTTGTGGCTGAGCGTGGCGAGGGTTTGGGTGCGGTCGGCGGACTGGATCCAGAGGGCCAGCTGCGAGATCTCGACGGCTTCGGGGGAGAGGTCGACGCCGTAGAGGTTGTCGTTGAGGATGCAACGCGGTATGTGCTTCTGCAGCTCGTCGATTTCGGATTCGGCAAAGGGCCGGAGTTGGTCAAGGACTTCGCCGTAGCGGAGTTCTAGGGTGCGGTAGGCTTGGAATAGGAAGGCACCAGAACCACAGGCGGGATCAAGAACTTTGAGTTGGCGGAGACACTCGAAACACTGCCGCCAATAGATTTCAGAAACGCGATCCGGGTCGTCGTGTTGTTCTGCCAATAATTCGAAACGTTCGGCGATGAGTTCGTCGAGGGTGTCGCGGACGACGCGTTCGGTGAGGACGGCGGGGGTGTAATAGACGCCGAGGCGTTTGCGCTTGGCGGACTGGGGCATCTCGGCGTATTGGCGGGCTTTTTGGAGGTCGCCGGTGAAGACGCCGGTGGTTTTGAGTTTTTCGAGTTCGGTGATGGAGCGTTCGAAGAGGTGGCCCAGGACGTCGAGGTTGACTTCGTCGGCGAAGCCGTACTTGCCGATGGAGGCGAAGAAGTCGGCCCACGGGGTGTCGGGCAAATCGAGGTCGTCGCAGGGGTGGGGGGCGAAGAGCCCGCCGTTGTACTGGGGGATACCGTAATCGGGGCCGCCGCGATCGACGAAGCGGAAGAGCTGTTTGAACTGCCGCCAGCAGGGGTTGGTGACGTCGGTGAACCCCTCGGGCTTTTTGTTGGCCCGGGCGAGGGAGCGTTCGGGCAGCAGGCCGCGGTCTTCGCAGAAGGCGATGAAGACGACGCGGTCGACGAGGCGTTGTGCCATCTCGATCGCGTCGTCGACGGCGGCGTTGTGGTGGGCGATGAGGTGCTCGATGAGTTTCGTGCGTTGGGTCGAGTAGTGCTGATACAGGTCGTCACCGACCGCGCGCTGGCGGTCGCGGGTGCGGGTGATAAGTTCAACGACGCGGGGTTTCTGTCCGAGGGTGTTTTTGATCAGGCCGGTGGCGTGGAACGTGGCGAAGAACCGACGGAAGGTGGCGAAGTCGCGGAGGGATTGGAGTGAGTAGTGCTCGTACTGCCTGGGGGTGGCATCGACGCGGTCGTAGAGGCGGAAGCTGATGAAATTAGAGACGATCCCGAAACGACAGGACGGGCCGGCGTTGGCCATGTAATACCAGCACTGTTCGACGGCGGTCTTTCCACTGGAGCGGGAACGGTCGAGGTGGACGGCGGGTCCTTTAAGTTCGACCACGGCGCGAACGGCGGGAAGGACCGGCTGGTTTGGGCGGAACTCGCCGAGCACGGCATCGGCGGGTCCGACGTTGGGGATATGTTGCTCTTGGCGGAGCAAGTGCGAGGCGTCGGGGCCGGCGGCGGCGACGGAGGGGTAGCCGAGCGCTTCGCCGAGGACCTCTTCGCAGAAAGGCCCTTGCAGTTGAGTCTCGTGGGTGGCAGCCAGTTGGCCGGAGGACTCAAGGTCGGCCCACTTGAGCAGGAGCGGGTGAACGGCTTGAGCCGTGTCGTCGTACCGGCGGTCGGCGGCGGCCTCGTCCAGGAGTCGCGCAAGAACCAGAGGGTCGGTTTTGGGCTGGCGTGTGGCGTTCGGGGCGTCGTCGGAGAAGAGGCGATCGGTTCGCGACATAGCGATAGCGTACCGAGCCTGCGTACCGCAACCGTTACAATGCAGCGATGGGTAGTCGTATCGTCTGCGTGGTGATCGTCTTGTCGGCCGCCCTTGCTTCCGGGGGCGGCTGCGTCGAGCGGACGATCTCGATCACGTCGGCGCCGGCCGGGGCGCTCGTCTACCTCAACGACCGGGAGGTCGGGCGGACGCCGGTGACGGTGCCGTTTACGTTTTACGGGACGTATGACGTGCGGCTGGAGCGGGACGGTTACGCGCCGCTGTGGACGACGGGGGAGGCGGCGATGCCGTGGTGGGAGGTGCCGGGGCCGGACCTGGTGGCGGAGCTGCTGCCGGGGTCGGCGTCGCGGGTGGCGTGGCATTACGAACTCGAGGCCGAGGGCCCCGGGGCGGCGGACGACGCGGGGCTGATCGGCCGGGCGCGGGAGATGCGGCGGGAGACGCGGCGGCCGACGGACGAGATGGACTGACCCCCGCGGACCGCCCGCCGTGACGCACCGCCCCATCCAGTTCGATTCGGACCCCCCGGAACCACCCCCGGAATGGCCGACCGACGACGCGGACCTGCGGGCCCGGCCGGTGTCGATCGACCTCAAGAAAGACCTCGGCCTGACCGTGACCTGGGACGACGGGCGGGTATCGGTCTACCCGGTGCTGTACCTGCGGCGGATGTCGCCCTCGGCCGAGGCGCGGGCCCAACGGGAGGAGATGGCCCGCAACCCGCTGACGGTGCTGCCGAGCGGTAACAACAACGATGGCGGCGACGCCAAGGCGGCGTTCCACGCCACCGGGGCCGAGCTGGTGGGAAATTACGCCCTGCGCATCGCGTTTTCCGATGGACACCGCACCGGGCTGTACACCTGGCCCTACCTCCGGGAGATCGACCCGAACCGCGGCCCCGGCACGGCCCCGGAGCCCGACCCCGACGCCTCGATCAAACCCTGACCCGCCCGCTGCGTCAGTCCGGCCCGCTCGGTACGACCCGCCTCGCTCCCGCACGAACCTCATACCCTTAACACTCTTCTAACCGTCTCGTAGCTTGGGTTTCACACAACGGCCCTACCTTCCCGCCCATCGCCCCTCCCCGGATGTCCGCGGGACTCAGGGGGTTGGCCTGCCTGCTTCCTTTTTGGAGATTAGATTGATGCAACGTTCGATGACCACCGGCGTCCTCGCCGCGGCGATGCTCGCCCCCGCCGCGGCCCGGGCCGAGTCCAGCTCCGCCGAGCTCGACGCCATGCGGGCCGAGCTCGCCAGCATGCGGGCCGAGATGGCCCAGCTCCGCGGCGGCGACGACCCCCACGCCACCGCGCAGCTCAAGGCCGCGACCGAAGCCGCCCTGCTCGACGCCCAGAGCCGGATCAACTACCAGACCGAGGCCATGACCGCCGGCCACGACGGCAAGGCGTTCTTCATGGAGTCCGCCGACGGCGCGTTCTCGATCGCCTTCTCCGCCCAGGGCCAGGTCCGCTACATCTACAACAGCCGCGACAACGCCCCGGGCACCGGCATCGACGACGGCGACAACCTCGCCGGCT
>JBCCRT010000165.1:0-5860 GCA_039201235.1 Planctomycetota bacterium | reverse complement strand
GTCTTGCCCCCAAGGTTTCCGCACTATCCGCGGCGTCGCCCGGTCACGAAGCGACCGACCCACCATAGCCCCCGCGGGCGCGGCGGCAAGCGGCGGGCTACACTCCGCCCGCGTTTTTTTGCCGATGCACCGCCGAGACCGCCGCCCATGTCCCGCTCCGTCTGTGTCTACTGCGCTTCCAGCCCCGGCTCCGAACCGGCCTTCGGCCCGCTGGCCGATGAGATGGGCCACGCCCTGGCGGACGCCGGGCACACGCTGGTCTACGGCGGCGGCTCGACCGGGCTGATGGGCCGGGTCGCGCGGGCCGTCCACGGCGGCGGCGGCCGGGTGGTCGGCGTGATCCCCGAGGCGATGAAGACCGTGGAGGTCGCCTACCTCGACGCCGACGAGCTGGTCGTCGTCGAGACCATGCGGCAACGCAAGCAGGCGATGGAAGACCGGGCCGACGCTTTTGTCGTCCTGCCCGGGGGTTTTGGCACGCTCGAGGAACTGGCCGAGGTGATCACGCACCGCTACCTGCGGTTCCACACCAAGCCGGTCGTGCTGCTCAACGCGGCGGGCTTTTACGATCCGCTGCTGGCGCTGTTCGAGCACTTCATCGCCGCCGGCATGGCCAAGCCGGCGTACCACGAGCACTACCGCGTCGCGGCGGACGTCGACGGGGTGATGCGGCAGCTCGAGGTGCCATCCGTCACGGCTTAGCCGATCCGGTGCTTCGCCAGCGGCCGGCCGAAGACCGCGGCGTAAACCGTCGCTCCGGCGCCGAACAGCACAAACAACGCCCACGGCCACCCGCCGACCGCGCCGTAGAGCGTGGTCCGCTGGTCGGTGCGCATCGTGCGGGTGAGGGTGCCGTCGGTGTAGGCCGGGAGCTGGGCGTGGCTGCGGCCGACCGAATCGATGAAGGTGCTCAGGCCGGTGTTGACGCTGCGGGCCATGGGCACGCGGTTCTCGATGCAGCGCAGCGACGCGAGCGCGGCGTGCTGCCGCCGCATGCCGAGGCCGGGGTACCAGCCGTCGTTGGTCAGGTTGATCAGGGCGTCGATGCGCTTGCCCTCGGGACCGTAGACCATTTCACGGCAGACGCCGGCCATCGCGTCTTCGTAACAGATCGGCGTGGCCACGCGGTGGCCCCCCGGAAGGGTGTAAATCACCGGGCCCTCGCCGGGCGTCAGCGAATAGCCGGGCCAGACCTGCAGCCGCTCGAGCAGCGCCTCGACGACGCCTGGCCCCGGGACGTACTCGCCCATCGGCACGCGGTGCTGCTTGTGGTACGGCTCGGCGGCGAAGCTCCCGTCGGGGCCGATGAAGTGGGCGCTGTTGAACCGCTGGGGTTCGCCCGGCCCATAGGTCGCCGTGCTCGCCCCGGCCAGGGTCGTCACGCCCTCGCGGGCCACCAACGCCAACGCCGACTCGGCCAGCAGGTTCGCCACGGTGCCGTCTTCGTAGGTCGCGCGGGCCGCGTCGTTGATCGCGTACGGCACCACGGTCTCGGGCCAGACCACCAGCGTCGGCCCGCCGCCCGCCGCCTCGGTGTGCAGCTCGACCAACCCCCGGAAGTCCTCCACCAGCTGTTCCGGCGTCCGCCGGACCTTGTTGTCCGGCACCACGTTGGTCTGCACCACCGCCACCGTCGGACCGTCGGTCGTCGCGTCCTGCCACTGGCTCACCCGCCACTGCCCGTACCCCCACGCCGCCACGAACAGCAACCCCGCCCACGCCGCCGAAACCCGCGCCCGTTTCCGCCGCAGCAGCAGATCGATCAGCGCCCCGTTCACCGCGGCGACCACCAGCCCCACCGTGTGCTGGCCCAGCAGGTCCGCCGCCTGCACCACCCGCCCGACATCGCCCTCGGCCCAGACCGCCTGGCTGTGCGCCAGCGTGAACCAGCTTAGCCCGCCCGCCGGCCACACCGACCGCACCGCCTCGATGCCCACCCATCCCAGCGGCAGCGCGACCGCCATCGGCCACCGCAGCTTTTGAAACAGCACCCCCGCCGCTAGCACGCCCAAGGCCGTGTTCATACCGAGCCACACGCCAAGCCCCGGCGGGGCCGCCAGCGACACCGGCGACAGCCACCGCAGCACCCACACCCACCACAACGCGAACACCACCGCCGACGTCCAGAACAGCCGGCCCCACGTCCGCGTCCGCGCCGCCGCCACCCCCGCCGGCACCAACGCCACGTACGCCAGCACCCCCCACCCCGGCCGCGGGAACGCCAGCATGAGCAGCAGCCCCGTCGTCACGAACGCCCCGACGTGCTGCGCCACCGCCTCCCGCCGCCGCGACGAAAACCCGAACCGCGCTGCCCGACCCACGACCGGCATGCGCTTAGCTTACTGTCCCGACAGGGTTCACCCGCCAACCCGGCCCTGCACCGCGTCGCGCAGCACCGCCTTGCTCACCGTCTGCAGGTCCGCCCCCGTCGGCAGCCCCCGCGCCAGCCGTGTCACCTTCACGCCCAAATCTTTCAGCCGGTCCGCCAGATAAAGCGCCGTCCCGTCGCCCTCCAGCGTCGGGTTCGTGCCCAGGATCACCTCCGTGATCGCCGGCCCGTCCCCCGCCCGCCCCGCTTCGACCCGGGCTAGCAGCCGCTCCACGTTCAGGTCCCCCGGCCCCAATCCCTCCAGCGGCGCCAGCCGACCCATCAGCACGTGGTAGCTGCCGCGGTACACCCCCGCCTGCTCCACCGCGACCACGTCCGACGGCTGCTCGACCACCAGCACCGTCCCGTGGTCCCGCGCCGGGTCGACCGCGATCGCGCACGGGTCTGACTCCGACACGTGCCCCGTCACCGAGCACACCATCAGGTTCTCTCGGAACGCCCGCACCGCCTCGGCCAGCCCCAGCGTGTCGCCCTCGGGCTGACGCAACAGGTGAAACGCGATCCGCTCGGCCGACCGCTTCCCGACCCCCGGAAGTTTTTCCAAGTGCTGCAGCAGGTTGTCGTAGGCGGAGGCTTTGTTCATCGGCTTCATATTTCTGGGTGGATCGGCAAAGGCCCAAGCATATCCACGTCGGGCGTTAAACTCGCCGCATGCCCGACCGCCCGACTGCCCTCATCCTCCGCACCGCCGGCACCAACTGCGACGCCGAGCTCGCCCACGCCTTCCGCCTCGCCGGGGCCGAGCCGACGACGCTCCACCTCAACGAACTGATCGACGACCCCCGGAAGCTGGAACGCTTCGACCTCGTGGGGTTTCCGGGGGGGTTCAGCTACGGCGACGACATCGCGGCGGGGCGTATCCTCGCCAACCGGCTCCGGCACCGGCTGTACGAGCCGCTGCTCGCGGCAATCGACCGCGGCGTCCCGATGTTCGGGCCGTGCAACGGGTTCCAGGTGCTGGTCAAGCTCGGCCTGCTGCCCGATCCCCACGCGGGGTCCCAGAGCGTCACCCTCGCCCACAACGACACCGGCCGGTTCATCGACCGCTGGGCCCCCGTCCGGCCCGAGCCCGAATCGGTCTGCGTCTGGACCCGGGGCCTCACCGCCCACGACCTGCCGATCGCCCACGGCGAGGGCCGACTCGTCGCCCCCCCGGACGTCCTCGATCAACTCGAAACGAGCGGCCAAGTCGCGCTGCGCTACGACACCCGCGAAACAGAAAATCCCAATGGCTCAAGCCGCGACATCGCCGGCCTCTGCGACCCCACCGGCCTGGTCTTCGGCCTCATGCCCCACCCCGAACGCTACCTCCACCCCACCAACCACCCCCACTGGACCCGCCGCGCGGGCGACGCCCCGGCCGGCCTCCGCTACTTCCAAAACGCCGTCGAACACGTCAAAAACACGCGACCGGCCGCGGTTGGCCGATAGAATCGGAGCATGTTGGGCGACGCCCCCCTGTCCCTCCGGGAGTTCGTGATGCACGAGCCGCTGCCCGTGGCCACCATCCAGGCCGCGGTGTTCGAGTTTTTGCGCGACCGCCGCGACTGCGCCGTTTTCGGCTCCCAGTCGGTGAACGCCTACGTTTCCGAGCAGCGGTCTACGGAAGCCATCGACATCGAATCGACCCGTGCCGAAGAATTGGCTGAAGAACTCCGCCGGTTCCTGAGCGAAAAATTCTACATTGCCGTGCGGGTCCGCTCGGTCCGCGGCGGTATCGGGTTCCGGGTCTACCAGGTCCGCAAGCCCGAGAACCGGCATCTGATCGACGTCCGCCCGGTGTCCGAACTTTCGCCCGTTCATATCGTCGATGAAGTACAGATCGTCGCTCCGCATGTCGCGATCGCCAACAAGGTGCAGTCGATTGAGTCTCGCAAGGGCAAACCCAAGGCCCTGACCGACGCCCGTGACCTGATGCACCTGCTCATGACCTTCCCCGACCTCCAGACCGCCGAGGGCCCGGTCCGCGAGCGGCTGATCGCCAACGGGGCCGGCGACGAGGTCCTCGCGGCGTGGGACGGCTGGGCCGCCCGCGTCCTCGAGCCCGAGGACCCCGACGACGAGTTCGATTACTAGCGGCGAAGCGGCCGCGGCCGTGGCGGGGGCCGCGGCTTTGCTTTACCATTTGCGATCCGCCACCGGGCGTGGCGCCGTTCGACGTCGAGCGGTGCGGACGCCCCCACCATGCGGCCCAACCGTGGGCCGCGCCCCGCTTATTGCCCCGCGGCGTGTCGCGGCGGGCCGGGACCAACCGACCACGAAGGATTTGCATTTCATATGGTTAATCAGAACCTGATCGCGTCGCTGAGTGTCGAAGACCAAGAGGCCGAGGCCATGATCGCCGAGGCCCTCGGCCAGCACGTCGCCGACGGCGACATGGAGGGCCTGCTCGAAGGCACCATCGGCGACTTCAGCAACGGCACGATCCTCCAAGGCAAGATCATCGGCTACGCCGGCGACGACTTCCTCGTCGACGTCGGGCTCAAGTCCGAGGGCATCCTCGACAAGCACGAGTTCGAGGACCCCAAGGACATCGAGGTCGGCGACACCGTCGAGGTCCTGCTCGAAGACGTCGAGGGCGACGGCGGCACCGTGATGGTGTCCAAGCGTAAGGCCGACCGCATCCGCGGCTGGGAAAAGATCATCTCCGAGAAGGGCGAGGACGACACCGTCGACGGCAAGGTGATGCGCAAGATCAAGGGCGGCCTGCTGGTCGACATCGGCGTGCCCGTCTTCCTGCCCGCGTCGCAGGTCGACGTCCGCCGGCCCGCCGACATCGGCATCTACATCGGTCAGACCATCGAGGCCAAGATCCTCAAGATCGACACCGAGCGCCGCAACATCGTCATCAGCCGCCGCAACCTCATCGAGGAACGCCGGGCGTCGATGCGCAAGGACCTGCTCGAACGCATCGAGATCGGCGACATCGTCCCCGGCACGGTCAAGAACATCGCCGACTTCGGCGCGTTCGTCGACCTCGGCGGCATCGACGGGCTGCTGCACATCACCGACATGTCCTGGGGCCGGGTCAACCACCCGTCCGACGTCGTGCGGATCGACGACAAGATCGAAGTCAAGATCCTCAACATCGACTACGACAAGGAAAAGATCGCCCTGGGCCTGAAGCAGAAAGACTCTTCGCCCTGGGAAGACATCGAGAAGAAGTACCCGCCGAACACCCGCCTGCGCGGCGAGGTCACGAACATCATGTCCTACGGCGCGTTCGTCAAGCTCGAGGAGGGCGTCGAGGGCCTGGTCCACATCTCCGAGATGTCCTGGACCAAGCGGATCAACCACCCCTCCGAGCTGGTCAGCATCGGCGAAGAGGCCGACGTCGTCGTCCTCGACATCAACAAGCAGAAGCAGGAGATCAGCCTCGGCATGAAGCAGACCGAGGTCAACCCCTGGGAGCTGGTCGCCGAGAAGTACCCGCCCGGCACGGTCATCGAGGGCAAGGTCCGCAACCTCGCC
>JBCCRT010000164.1:0-5904 GCA_039201235.1 Planctomycetota bacterium | reverse complement strand
GTCGGCGTTCCGGCTGGCGAAGCGGCTGAGCCGGGAGCGTTACGACACGGCGGTGCTGCTGCCGAATAGTTTCCGGGCGGCGGCGCTGGCGGCGATGGCGGGTATCCCGCGGCGGGTGGGCTACGAGCGCGACGGCCGGGGGGTGCTGCTGACCGACAAGCTGGTGCCGCGTCACGACGGCAAGGATTTTTTGCCGGTGCCGACGCTGGACTACTACTTGTCGATCGTGCGGTATCTGGGCGGCGAGGCGTTCGAGGGCGACCACGTGATGGAGGTCGCGACGCGGCGGGAGGACGACGAACGGGCGGGGGCGTTGCTGGCGGGGGCGAACGGCCGGCCGGTGGTGCTGCTGAACCCCGGGGCGCAGAAGCCGATGAAGCGGTGGCCGGCCGAGCGGTTCGCACAGCTCGCGGCGCGGTGCGACAAGGAGTTGGGCTGCGGCGTGGCGGTGACGGGTTCGCCGGACGAGCGGGAGGTGCTGGCCAGGGTGATCGGCGCGGCGACGACGTCGATCGTCGATCTGCCGAAAGCGGGGATGAGCGTGCGGCTGCTGAAGAGCGTGACGAAGCGTTGCGCGGTGATGGTGACCAACGACACGGGCCCGCGGCACCTCGCGGCGGCGTGCGGGGTGCCGGTGGTCACGCTGTTCGGCCCGACGACGCCGGCGTGGACCGAGATCGGCTACGACCGGGAGCGGCAGGTCGTGGCCCGCGACGCGGGGTCGGCCGGCAGCATGAACCAGATCACGGTGGACGAGGTGTTCGGCCGGGTGGCGGAATTGTTAGAGAGCGTGGCCGTCAACGAAGCCGGGGTTTCGTGAGCGGCGGGGACGGGACCGGGCCGTTGTCGATCGCGGTGGTGATCGAGTCGTTCGACCCGGCGGCGGGCGGCAACGAACGATCCACGGCCCAGACGATCGACGAGCTGGCGAAGCGGGGCCACCGCGTGACGCTGATCACGGGTTGTTGTGCCGTGGCGGACGAGCCGGCCGGGGCGGCGGTGCGGGCGATGTCGCGACGCCGCTCGTCGTCCGTGTTTCGATTGATGCGGTTTAGCCGGTGGGCGCAGCGGGAGTTGGCGGCGGGTGGGTTCGACACGAGTTTGTCGGTCACGATGGCGGTCCCGGCGGCGGTGCTGCAGCCGCGGGGCGGGACGGTGCGGGAGACCTTGAACCGCAACGTGGCGATGCGGGGCGGCGGGTGGGCGGGCCGGAAGAAGGCGGCCGAGGTGGCGCTGGACCCGAAGCAGCGGTTGTTGTTGTCGCTGGAGCGGCGGACGCTGGCGGACCCGGCGGTGCGGCGGGTGGTGGCGCTGAGCCGGTACGTCGTGCGGCAGCTCGACGAGCACCACGCATTCCCGGCGGATCGGATGACGGTGATCCCGAACGCGGCGGTGATGCCGACGCCCCCGGAAGACGAGCGGCAAGCGTGGCGTGAGGCGGTGCGGGCCGAGCACGGGGTCATTCCGGGGGCGGGGGCGACGCTGCTGCTGTTCGCGGCGCAGAACCCGAAGCTCAAGGGCTACGCCACGCTGCTCGGGGCGCTGCGGCGATTGCGGAACGCGGGGGCCGACGTCGCGGCGTTGCTGGCCGGCGGGTTTCCAACTGAGATCGCCGAGGAGCGATCGCGGCTGGCCAAGCTGGGCTTTTCCGACATCGCGCCGATGCTCCGGCCCGTCGGTCCGACGCAGTCGATGGTCCGGCTCTACGCCGCGGCCGACGTGACCGTGCTGCCGAGCTGGTACGACCCGTCGAGCAAGGTCATACTCGAGTCGCTCATGATGTCAACCCCCGCGATCAGCACGGCTTACAACGGGGCGAGCGATCACCTCGAACCGCCCGACGGCCCGCCTCGGGGCGTCGTCGTCGCCGACCCGGCGGACGCCGAGGGGTTGGCCGCGGCGGTCCAGCGGCTGATGGACCCGGCGTTTCACGCATCGTGTATCGCCGCGTGCGACGGGTTGGCCGAGCGACTGAGCATGATCCGGCACATCGACGCGCTGGAGCAGGTGTTGCAGGAATCGGTGCGGGACAAGTCCCGCGGCTAACCGATCTGCCCCATCGCTTGCGTGATTCCGGAGTTTTTGTCTATACTTCGCGGCTCGATCCAACGCCCCGAGACCGTTATGCCCACCATTAATCAGCTCGTCCGCCGTCCTCGCCGCACGCCGAAGGTCAAGTCCAAGGTCAAGGACCTGGACCAGTGCCCGCAGCGGCGCGGCGTGTGTCTGCAGGTCAAGACCGTGACCCCGAAGAAGCCCAACTCCGCGCTGCGGAAGGTCGCCCGCGTCCGGCTGAGCAACGGCAACGAGGTGACCGCCTACATCGGCGGCGAGGGCCACAACCTCCAGGAGCACAGCATCGTGCTGGTCCGCGGCGGCCGGGTCCGCGACTTGCCGGGTGTGCGTTACCACGTCGTCCGCGGCGCGCTCGACACGCTGGGCGTGGACGGACGCAAGCGGGGCCGGTCGAAGTACGGGGTGAAGAAGCCGAAGGGCTAAGCCGCTTGCGGCTTAGCGGCTAGCTGCTAGCGCTTGGCGGTTAGCCAAGAAACCGAATATCAACACATTATTTTCAACCGCCGCAGTAATCCCGTTCGGCGTCGAACGGGGTGAACACGCCCGAAACCTTTTCTGGCTAGCGGCTCACAGGAGTGCCCGAAACATGGGACGTGGATTCACCGCCAGCGAAGAGCAGCTCAAGCCCGACCCACGCTACGACGACAAGGTCCTGTCGCGGTTCATCAACTGCCTGATGAAGGACGGCAAGAAGTCGGTCGCCCAGCGCGTCGTCTACCGCGCGTTCGACGAGATCGACAAGCGGCTCGACGGCGAAGACTTGACCGCCATCGACGTGTTCCGCCAGGCGATCGAGAACGTCAAGCCCAACGTTGAGGTCCGCAGCAAGCGGGTCGGCGGGGCGAACTACCAGGTGCCGATGCAGGTCAAGCCGAAGCGGAAGCAGGCGTTGGCGTTCCGGTGGATCCTGCAGGCGGCGCGTTCGGAGAAGGGCAAGCCGATGCACATGCGGCTGGGCCGGGAGCTGATGGAGGCCTCGCGCAACGAGGGCCGGGCCATCAACACCCGCGACCAGACGCACCGGATGGCCGAGGCGAACAAGGCGTTCGCCCACTTCGCGTGGTGACGGGCCCGGCCCCGCGTTAGCCACAGCGAGAACCTCTTGACCCGCCCCGCGGCGGGTTTTTCTTTGGCGTGATCGCGGGGCCGAGTTACAGTCGTAACCGGTTTTTTCTGGTTCTGGGTCGATGTTTCAGGAGTTCTCGGCATGCCCGCGTTGAAGAAGTTGCCCGCCACGCTGGCCGTCGTTGCCTCCGTCAGCTTGCCCGTGTGTGTCTCGTCGCAGGACGCGGGCAGCGTCCTGTTCGTCCGCGGGGCGGACCGCAGCGGGGGTTTCCTCGAAAACCCTACCGACTTTTCCCGCACCGAGCAGCTCGGCGACATCCGCAACACCTCGACCGCCGGCGGCAACCACGGCTGGTTCGAGTTGGCGACGTTTCTCGAGACCAAAGGATTCCGCGTCGAGCAGGTCGTCGAGCCGCTCGAGGCCGGCCAACTCCCGACCGCCAGCGGCGGCACCGGCGCGACCACCGGCGCGGCGTTGGACTTCACCTCGTTTTTCAGCGTCACCGACCGCCTCGACAACGACCCGGGCGTATCGCGGACGCTGGCGGACTACGACGTGGTGGTCTTCGGTTCGAACAACGCCGACTACTCGGACCAGTTGGCGTCGGTCGACGCCGTCGAGGCCTACGTCCGCGGTGGCAACGCTGCGCTGTTCATCAGCGACGCGAACTTCGGCGGCGACTGGGCCGACGCCTCGCTGTCCGACCAGCCGTTCCTCGACCGCTTCGCGGTGACGGTCAACCAGGACAACGGCACCTACACGCTGTCGAGCGCCGAGGACGCAGGGTCCCCGGCTGACTACAGCCAGACCGGCAACACCGCGATCGGCGACGCGGTGCTCGGCGGGGTCAACGCGATCGAGGGCGAGGGGGTTACGCCGTTCACTCTCGGCTCGCCGCAGACGTTGGCCGCCGCCGACGTCGAGCTGGTGCTGACGATCGACGCCGAGGAGACGATCATCCCGAACTCGGGCTTCGGCGGGAGCAACCGCCGCGGCTCGCCGGCCCGGGCGGCCGGCGACGGGGGCAACGAGGACGTGGCGGTGTTCATCGGCCTCGCCGGTGCCGGGGCCGTGGCCGGGCACTTCGACCGCAACACGTTCTTCAACGAGCGCGGGGCCGGCAGCTTCCTGATCAAAGAAGATACGGAACGCGACGGCGTGGAGGTCGACCTGGACAACGACGAGTACGCCGCGAATCTCTTCACGGCGCTGGCGTCCGTCCCCGAGCCGTCGGCCCTAGGGCTGCTGGGCGTGTCGGCCGTGGTGGTGCTGGGGCGGCGGCGCGGCTGATTTTTGGCGGGCGGGGCCGAAAAGCCTTGGCCGACGGGTCGGGGCGGCCGATAATCGGGGAGACCGGCGTAACGTTGTCCGGGTCGTTGGCGTAGCGGAGTTACGGGAGGTCGACAAGGCCCCTGCAATAGCCCGGCGGTTCCCGCGTTCTGCGGATTGAGATGGCCATGGACACGTCCTTGCGAGCGATCCCGGCGGAGCGGTTCGACGAGCGGTCGGCCCGGCACCTGCTGGGGCGGGCCGGCTACGGCGGGACCCCCCCGGAAGTTAAGCAACTCGCGGCGCAGGGTTTGGACGCGGCGGTCGACGCGTTGGTCGATTACCCCGTCACCCCGCTGCCGGACCTCGAACCGCCCGACCTCGACCCCGACGTGCTGCGGCTCCGCACCGCCGAGGAGCGGCGGGCGATCCGGGAGGCCCGCCGAAGCGGCGACCAGGATCACCTCGACGCGGTCAACCGCGAGAACCAGGCCAACCGCCGCAAGGACCGGCAGATGCTCACCGAGCTCCGCCGGTGGTGGATGCAGCGGATGACGCGGACGCCCCGACCGGCCGAGGACCGGCTGACCCTCCTATGGCACGGCCACTTCGCCACCAGCCACCGCAGCGTCCGCGACACCTACCTGATGTACCGCCAGCACGCCCTGCTGCGCGGGCACGCCAACGGCAACTTCGCCGACCTGGCCCGCGGCATCGTCCGCGACCCGGCGATGATCAAGTACCTCAACAACGACCGCAACCACAAGAACCGCCCCAACGAAAACCTGGCCCGCGAGCTCATGGAGCTGTTCACCCTCGGCGTGGGCAATTACTCCGAACGCGACATCAAGGAAGGCGCCCGCGCCCTGACCGGCTACGGGGTGCACGACAACGAGTTCCGCTTCCGGGAGAACCAGCACGACCCCGAGCCCAAGTCGATCCTCGGCCGGACGACGAACTTCGACGGCGACGGCTTCGTCGAGCTGCTGCTGAAACAGGACGCCTGCGCCAAGTTCGTCGCGCTCAAGCTCTACGACACCTTCGTCGCCGACGTGGGCGACGTCTACGACGACGTGCCCCCGGCCCGGCGGCGGGTGATCGACGCGATCGCCCGGCACCTGACCCGCGCGGGCTACGAGCTGCGTCCCGTGCTCCGGACGGTCTTCCGCAGCCGGCACTTCTACGACCCGGCCGTCGTGGGCAAGAAGATCAAGGACCCGACCCAGCTGGTCGTGGGCACGGTGCGAACATTGGGCACGCCGCTGCGCAACCGCGCGGTCGTGGACAAGGCGATGGCGGCGATGGGCCAGGTGCTCTTCGAGCCGCCGACGGTCGACGGCTGGGACGGCGGCCGGGCGTGGATCAACACCTCGACCCTGTTCGTGCGGCAGAACCTCACGACGTACCTCATCTCGGGCCGGCACCCGTCGCAGCGCAAGCCGCCGAACGACCCGGGCTACGACCCGACGCCGCTTCGGCAAGAACTCGACGCG
>JBCCRT010000163.1:0-6001 GCA_039201235.1 Planctomycetota bacterium | reverse complement strand
CGCTGCGACCGCTTCGGGCCGGCCGCGGCGGACGACCCGCGGGTGGCGGCGTTGCGTGGGGCCCTGCCTTTGCTGACTGACGGGCGGGACGAACGGGCCCGGCGGGTTTTAGAATGGCTTAGCGACCCGACCGGAGAGCCACTGGACGCCGCCCCGCCGACGCCGGCGTGCGGGGTGCCGGTTGACCCGCAGGAGATGCGCTAAGCCGCAAGCGGCTGGAGCTGATGATGTACATTGACCCGCACATCCATATGGTCAGCCGGACGACCGACGACTACCGGGCCATGGCCCTGGCGGGCTGCGTCGCGGTGACCGAGCCGGCGTTCTGGGCGGGGTTCGACCGCAGCTCGCCGCAGGGGTTTTACGACTACTTCGTCCAGCTCACGGACGTGGAGCCGAAGCGGGCGGCCGAGTTTGGCATCGCGCACCACGCCTGGTTGTGCGTGAACCCGAAGGAGGCCGAGGACCCGGGCTTTGCGCGGGAGGTCATGGGGCTGCTGCCCGAGTTTCTCGACAAGCCCAACGTCGTGGGCGTCGGCGAGATCGGGCTCAACCGCAACACGAAGAACGAGCTGGCGATCCTCGAAGAGCAGATCGCCGTCGCGGTCCGGCACGACCGGCTGATCCTGGTGCACACGCCGCACCTCGAGGACAAGCTCAAGGGCACGCGGTTGATCCTCGACGCGCTGAAGAGAAACGGGAAGGTGAAGCCGGGCCGGGTGCTGATCGACCACGTCGAGGAGCACACGGTCGGCGCGGTGCTGGACGCGGGGTACTGGGCGGGCATGACGCTGTACCCCGACAGCAAGTGCACCCCGGCCCGGGCGGCGGACCTGATCGAGGTCTACGGCGACGAGCGGTTCTGGGTCAACTCGGCCGGCGACTGGGGCCGCAGCGACCCGCTGAGCGTCCCGAAGTTCGCCGCCGAGCTGCGCGCCCGCGGCCAGCCCCCGGAAGTGGTCGAGCGGATCACGTTTGGCAACCCGAAGCGGTTCCTCGCGCAGTCCGGGCGGTTCGTGGTCTAATGCCGCCATGCGTGACGCCCTCGGACCCGGCACCGTGCTCGGCTACGGCACCAACGTCCACCCCGGCGTCACGCTGGCCGAGGTTAAGCAGCAGCTCGACACGCACACGCTGGCGGTGAAGCGACGCGTCTGCCCCGACGGGCCGATGGGCGTCGGGCTGTGGCTGGCGTCGCCGGCGATGCAGCAGCTCGTCGCGTCCGACGGCGTAGGTCGGTTCGGCGACTGGCTCGGCGAGCGTGACCTGTTGCCGTACACGCTCAACGGCTTCCCGTTCGAGGCGTTCCACGAGCCGGTGGTGAAGGACGCGGTTTACCGGCCGCACTGGGCGGACGAGGACCGTTTTCAATACACGCTGGGGCTGGCGTCGATCCTCGCCGAGCTGCTGCCCGAGGGGGCGGAGGGTTCGATCTCGACGCTGCCCGTCGGCTGGCCGGCGAGCTTTTGTTCCTCGTCCGAGGCTTACGAAGAGCGGGCCCGCGCCGCGGCGGAGCAGTTGCTGCGGCTGGTGCATGCGCTCGCGCGGATCGAGCTCGACACGGGACGGCACATCCACGTGGACCTCGAGCCCGAGCCGGGGTGCGTGCTCGAGACGGCCGACGGTGTGGTGCGGTTTTTCGAGCGTTACCTGCTGGGCGGGCCGGACGACTTGAGCGTGCTGTCGTACCTGCGGGTCTGCCACGACGTCTGCCACGCGGCGGTGATGTTCGAGGATCAGGCCGAGGCATTGGCCACGTACCGGGCGGCGGGGCTGCGGGTCGGCAAGGTTCAGCTGTCGTCAGCGTTGGATATCGACTTCGATGCGATACCTTCCGGGGGGCGGGGCGAGGCGTGGGCCCAACTCCGGGGGTTCGCCGAGCCGCGTTACCTGCACCAGACGTCGGTGCGGGGCGGCGACAGGCGGGTGCAGTCGTACGTCGATCTGCCGGACGCGATCGACGACGTCGGCGAGCCACGGGGGCACTGGCGGGTGCATTTTCACGTGCCGGTGCACCTGGGAAATCTCGGAGCGGTCGGCACCGCGCGGGGCGAGATCGGGCGGTTCATCGCCGCGGTCGAGCCGGGCGACGGGGTGAAGCATTACGAAGTCGAGACCTATGCGTGGGGCGTGCTGCCGCAGCCGCTTCGGCCCGACGAGCTGTCGGCGGGGATCGCGGACGAGCTGCGGTGGGTCGTGGACGAGTTCGGCCCGTGATACGGGCGTGGCTCGAACTGTGCCGGGTGAGCAACGTGCCGACGGTGTGGTCGAATGTGTTGCACGGGCTCGGCGTGGGGCTGTTCGTGCGGGTGGTCGAGCCGGTGCGGGGCATCGCGGGGGAGCAGGGGGCCCCGCCGTTCACGTGGGCCGACGCGGGCCGGGTCTTGGATCAGGCGTTCGTGCTGATGGCGGCGATGAGCCTGCTGTACGCCGGGGGGATGGTGCTCAACGACGCCTGCGACGCGCGGGTGGACGCGGACGAGCGGGCGGGCCGGCCGATCCCGAGCGGGCGGGTGTCGCGGCGGTCGGCATGGGTCGGCGCGGCGGGGATGTTGACGCTCGGTTGGCTGCTGACGCTGGTGTACCGGCCCGCGGTCGGCGTATCGGCCGGGGCGTTGGTCGGGCTGATCGTTGCTTACAACCTGCTGCACCGTTGGCGGGTCGCGGGGCTGCTGCTGATGCCGCTGTGCCGGGCCGGGGTCGTCGTCTCGGCTGCGCTGGCGGTGGGCTGGGGGGTGCCGCTCGACGGCGGCGCGGCGCTGCGGATCGCGTTCAGCGCCGCGGCCGTGGCGGGGTACACCCTGGCCGTCACGCTGGTGGCGTGGAGCGAAGCGAAGCGGCCGCGGCTCGCGGCGTGGGTCGGCGTGATGATCGCGGCGATGCCGGCGGTTGACGCGGTGTACCTCACGGCCTTCGGCATGGGGCCGCTGGCGGTCGTGTGCCTGGGTTGCGGGGTGTTGGCGTACGTGGGGCAGCGTTGGGTTCGGGGAAGTTGAATGGGTGACAAGCCGCGACGGGTCGTGGTGCTGAATGTGGTCGGCCTGACGCCGGCGCTGCTGAAGCACGCGCCGCGCATCCGCGTCCACGCCGAGGCGACCGGCGGGGTCACGCCGCTGCGGCCCGTGTTTCCGGCGGTGACGTGCAGCGTCCAGGCGTCGATGACCACCGGCTTGCCCCCGGAAGATTCGGAGAGCGGCCCGGGGCACGGGATTGTGGGCAACGGCTGGTACGACCGCGACCGCTGCGAAATCCGCTTCTGGCAACGCAGCGACCGGCTGGTGCGAGGCGAAAAGGTCTGGGAGACCGCCCGCCGACGCGACCCATCGTTCACCTGTGCCAACCTGTTCTGGTGGCACAACACCTACTCGGCGTGCGACGTGGTCGTGCAGGCCCGGCCGATCTACAAGGCCGACGGCCGGAAGATCCCCGACTGCTACACGCACCCGGCGATCGTGCGAGAGTGCTTGATGGACAACCCGCTGATCGGCCGGTTCGCCCTCTTTCGATTTTGGGGACCCGCGGCCGATATCCGCTCCTCGCGGTGGATCGGATACGCGGGCCTCGACGTCAACGCCCGGTTCTCACCCACGCTGAGCCTGGTCTACCTGCCGCACCTGGACTACGGCCTGCAGAAGCTCGGCCCGCAGCACCCGGATATCCGCCAACACGTCGCGGCCATCGACACGCTCGTCGGTCAGTTGATCGATATGTACCAGACCTCGGGACCGACCCGGGTCCTGGTGGT
The DNA here is from genome assembly GCA_039201235.1 of Planctomycetota bacterium. Classification (GTDB taxonomy): domain Bacteria; phylum Planctomycetota; class Phycisphaerae; order Phycisphaerales; family Phycisphaeraceae; genus Algisphaera. The sequence goes on along the minus strand of JBCCRT010000163.1, from coordinate 2,256 downwards.
CAGCGAGTACGGCGTCGAGCCGACGCGCCGCGACGACGCCGGCGGGGCGATCTTCGTCAACCGCGTGTTGCGTGACGCCGGCCTGCTTGCGGTCCGCGAGGAAGACGGTCGTGAATTGCTCGACCCGGGCGCGAGCCGGGCCTTCGCCGTGTGTGACCACCAGGTCGCGCACGTCTACCACCCGCCCGACGTCGCGCTACCCGCCGTCGCGGGCGCAACGCGCATCGACCTTGGTCACGAACGCGCCGGGGACACCACGCTGATCGCCAACCCTGGCCGGTGGTTCGCGTACGACTACTGGCCCGCCGACCGCCCCGATCGCGCCCCCGACTTCGCCCGCACCGTGGACATCCACCGTAAGCCGGGTTACGACCCGCGGGAGCTGTTCATGGGCGTAAGCAGGCCCGCGGCGGCGTGGAAACTCCTGCGGAAGAAGCTCGGCTTCCGGCAGCTCATGGACGTGATCCCGCTCGACACGTCCCTTGTGCGTGGGACCCACGGCCGGACCGACCTGCCGACCGAAAACGGCCCTTTGCTGATCGGGGCGGGGGGACGCGACGAGGCGTTGCCGTGTACCGCCGTACGAGACGTGCTCCTCGACGCGCTGGGTCTGGGCGATTGACGGGCCAGATTAACCGCAGTGCGCCAGCGTCAGCTGCGCCCGCCGCACCGCCCGCAGCGGCGTGACGCCGACCCACCGGCTGCGGCGGCGCTGGTCGGTCAACACCAGCCGCCGGGCGATGGCCGGGTCTTGTGCGAAACACCGCCGCACCTTGGTCGGGTGGTTGCACTGGGCCGAGCGGTGCAGCAGCACGACGCGTCGCGGGTTGCCGTGGGCCGAAAGCTCGCCGATGCGTCGCACCGCCGCGAGCGCCTGGTCGTTGGAGAGGTGGCCCGAGTCCGAGAGGTTGCGGCGGTTGACGAACGCGGGCCGGGGGCAGTCCTTGGTCATGCGTTCGTCGTAGTTGCTCTCGAGGCACAGCACGTCCACACCGGCGAAGTGCCGGCACAACGCCTCGGGCGCGTGGCCGAGGTCGGTGGCGTAGCCCAGCGAGGCGCCGCCGTATTCGAAGCGGTAGCCGATCGTGCCCTGGCGGTCGTGCTGGAGACGTATGGGGCAGACCGTCAACCCGCCGTCGACGAACGGCCCGTCGTCGAACGGCTCGACCAGCCCCGCGACGAACAGCCGCTGGTTGTCCCGCACCCGTCGCAGGTCGGGCAGGTGCCAGCGGTGGCACCGCAGCCTCAGCTTCAGGTCCACGATCGCCCGCACCCAGCTCGGCCGGAAGTGGTCGGTGTCGAAGTGCGTGACGTAGACCGCCCCGAGCTCGGCCAGGGTCAGCCCCGCCCGCTCGAGCCGCTGGGCCGTGGTCCTCGGCCCGAAGCCGGCGTCGATCAGCACGGGGCGACCGCCCCCATCCGCCGACGGCCGCAGCACACTGGCGTTGCCGCCCGAGCCGGAGCCGAGTACGCAGACCGACAGCGGCGGCGGCTTGGGCCGTGAGCCTGATTTCACCGGGGCCGGCGGGGCCGGCACGAACCGCATAGCCGTGCCGGGCGGGCCGAATAAGTCGGGCTGTAAGGCCTGGGTCGCTTCCATGCGATTTTGTCCGGCACCTTCCTTTGGCAAACCCGGCGGAAAGCGCCAAGTTTAACAGCAGCCCCCCCGCCCGCCGGCCCGACGCCCCACGCGAACCCCGCATGACCCGACGCCCCCGCCTCAACCTGGTCGCCGCCCTCGCCCTGGCCGGGCTCGGCGTCGGACCACTCGGCTGCAGCCACCGCCCCACGCCCCGCGTGACCCACGCCCCCACCTACTCCTACCTCCGCGACGCCGAGGCCCTCGCCGAGGTCGACCTCTGGCCCGTCGCCCCGTTCGCCGACGCCACCCCCGCCCCGGCCGAGACGCCGTAGCCCCCTCCCCCCGCCGGCATTCGCCGACCACTTCCGTCCCTCACCCCCCACCACCGGGGCTCCCCGAGCCCCGGCGCCGGCGGTCGCGCAAGCGGCCGTCGGCTTTTTCCGCGCGCGTCGGCACCTGCCCCGCATCCCCCATCCGCTAAACTCGCCCCCCCCGGAAGGATTTACCCCAGACCCTACACCCCAGACCCCGAACCCCAAGGCCCCCCATGAGCTTCGACATCGACATCGTCCACGGCCGACAGGTCCTCGACTCCCGCGGCAACCCCACCGTCGAGGTCGAGGTCCACCTCGCCGACGGCACCACCGGCCGCGCCATGGTCCCCTCCGGCGCGT
>JBCCRT010000162.1:0-6040 GCA_039201235.1 Planctomycetota bacterium | reverse complement strand
GGGTTGTCGAGGTCGGCGAAGGGGTCTTCGTCGCTCATGGCGAGCATCTGCTCGCTGAAGCCGAGGGTCATGGTCATCTTGCCCGAGCCGTCGGGCTGGACGGTCCAGGCCTGCTTGAACTTGACGCAGCCGGTGAGGGCGGTGATCCCAAGGAGGCCCGCGAGGGTGGCGACGATCAGGGCGGCGGGGCGGACGGGGGTGGTCATGGCTTTGCTCCCAAGGCGTGCTAAGGGTGTTGTGTCGTGTGGAGTCTAAACGAAAAAAACCTCCGGTCGGGTCGCGTCGCCGGGACACCGGGCCGGAAAATTCGCGGCGGCGGCGAACGGAAAGGGGGTATCTACGTCTTACCTCCGGGCGGGCCACCGGCGACGGACACCGGGGCGCCCGCGACCCCACGAAAGGACGACCATGCTGAGCAAGACGCTGCAACGGGTGATCGACGAGAAGCTGACGACGGCCCGGGAGCTGGGCGAGCTGGCGGGGGTCTCGACCTCGACGGTGTACCGCTGGATCGCGGGCCAGTCGCAGCCGGACTTCGACTCGATCCGGCTGCTGGTGCGTCACCTGCCCGACCAGCGGGCGCAGGAGGAGATCCTGCAGGTGTTCACCAGCGGCAGCGACTGGCTGTGCACCCGGCTGGAGCTGGAGCTGGACGTCAACGACGACGGGCGGATCGACGCCGAGGACGCCTTGGACGCGACGATCGAGTGCGTCAAGGGGGCGAGCGAGTCGCTCTCGGCGATCCGGGCGTCGGGCCACTCGCCGATGACAGCCGACGACACGCTGCAGTCGGTGGCGCTGCTGAACCACGTGATGAAGCACTGCGCGATCACGCAGCGGGTGCTGATCGACCTGGCGGAGCAGCGGCGGAAACGGCGGCTGAAACTCGCGGAGTGAGCCCCCGGAAGCAGGTTTTTTCTTGACGCGTCCGAGATAAGCGGTATATTACCCTGGTAATCAGATTACGTGGGTAATATTCACCCGTCCTGTCGGCCGTCTGGTCCCGACTCTCGCCTCACTTCCCGCCGCCGCGAGCCCCGTCTTGCCGCCCGTCACCGCCTCACAAATCGCCCGCCAGCTCGGCGTGTCCCGCCAGTCGGTCAGCAAGGTGCTGGTCGGCGGTAAGACCAATATCCGCGTCAGCGACGAGCTGGCCACCCGCATCCGCCGCACCGCCGACCGGCTGGGCTACCGCCCCAGCCCCGCGGCCCGCACGATCACCACCGGCCGGACCAACTCGATCGACATGCTCATGTCCACCGGCTCGGGCGCCAGCCGGCTTCCCACCCCCCTGATCGAGGGCATCCACGACGCCCTGATTGAGCGCGACATGCAGCTCACCGTCAGCCGACTGCCCGACCACAAGCTGCGTGACGCCGAGTACGTCCCCAAGATCCTGCGCCAGCACTCGGCCGACGGCATCTTGGTCAACTACACCCACACCTTCCCCGAGGAGATGCCCGAGCTCATCCGCCGCCACCGGCTGCCGGCCATGTGGCTCAACATCAAGCGGGACGCGAACTGCGTCTACCCCGACGAGGTCGACGCCTTCCGCCGGGCGACCGAGCACCTGCTCGAACTCGGGCACCGGCGGATCAGCTTCGGCATCCTCAACGCGGCGGGCCACTTCAGCGATAAGGACCGCGAGGCGGGCTACGCCGAGGCGATGCGGTCCGCCGGGCTGGAGCCTCAGGTCCTACACGCCCGGGCCGCGATGCCCCACGAGTACACCGAGACGCCGCTGGTCGACGACCGGCACGAGCGGGTCCAAACCTGGCTCCGCGGCCCGGACCGGCCAACGGCCGTCCTCGCCGCGTCGCACCGCGAGGCCGACTTCCTGGCCTACGCCGCCGCCACCCTCGGCCTGCGGCTGGGCCGCGACCTGTCGCTGATCGGTGTCGGAGACAGCACCGACAACCGCATGGGCGTCCCGCTGACCCAGGTCGTCTTGCCGCTGGCCGAGATGGGCCGGCGGGCCGTCGAACGGCTGATGCAGCGGGTCGAAGACCCCGAGACCTCTCACGCCCCGCTCGCGCTGCGTTCCGACCTGCAAATCGCCGATTCCTGCGGCCCGCCGCCGGCCTGATCCCGTTTTCCCGATCTGTTCTGACCGGTTTTTCATGTTCTTTTTACTGGAGGTTCCCCGATGACTCGACTTCTCATGCACACCCATACCCTCGCCATCGCCGCCGCCTCGACCTTGTTTGTCTCGACCGCGTCCGCCGGGGTCATCACGTTCGACCCGGCCGACGGCTTCCCGCTCACCACCTCGCTGGACGGCAAGCCGAACACCGGTTCGCCGCAGTGGTCGGGCAACGGATCGCTCTACACGCTCGTCTCTCGCGACGGGGTCTCGACCACCGACGGCGCCGCCCAGAGCGACGCCACCAGCCCGGCCACATTCGCGCCGATCGGCTTCACCCCGGACGCCGCGTTCCTCGGGGCCGCAAGCACCGCCGCCACCGGGCAGTTTGAGTACGGCTTCGAGCTGCGTAACGACACCACGCCCAACAGCGAAGACTTCGCCGTCGCCCACCGCATCTTCATCGGGCAGGCCGGCGACGGCACCGCCATCCGCATCAACATCTTCGACAACGGCCAGGTCGAACTCGCCATCGGCGGCGGCACCGTCCGTGTGCAGAGCCCGACCGCGAATTTCGACCTCGACGACGCCACCGGGCGGTACATCCCGGTCGCCGGCGTGATCGACTTCGACACGAGCACCTATACGCTGAGTTTCGACGGCGTGCAGCAGACCGCCAACGGTTCGGCGGACCTGCCTTTCAACGCTTCGGGGCAGACCGGCTTCGGCTCGTTCGTGCTGCAGCAGGGGGGCTCGACCGACACCAACGCCCGGCAGATCACGATCGATAACCTCTCGGCCGCGGTGCCCGAGCCCGCGTCGGTCGTGCTGCTCTCCCTCGGCGCGTTGCTGCTGGCCCGCCGGCGTCAGTAGCCGATGGTTCCTCCGTGTCTTCGCTCTCGTTTTCGTTTCCCCGCCGGATTCCCGCCATGCGACACCGTGCTTTCACCCTCATCGAACTGCTGGTGGTCATCAGCATCATCGCCCTGCTGGTCGGTCTGCTGCTGCCGGCCCTGTCGGCGGCCCGCGAGTCGGCCCGCGCCATCAAGTGCGCGTCGAACCTCAAACAGATCGGCGTGCTGCAGTTCGTCTACGCCGAGGCCTACGACGGCTTCGCCACCCCCGCGGGCAACGAACCCGACGGCGTGACGTCCGGCGACTGGGAGGGCTGGGTCGCCAAGCTCGCCGACGAGAGCTTCGACATCCCGCCCGTGCCTTTCGTCAACTTCGCCGCGGTGCAGGAGCAGTTCTCCACCGCGCCCTACGAGATTTTTGTTTGCCCGGAGAACGACTTCTTCAAGCAGGACGGCTCGAAGACCTACGTCACCAACGGCCGGGTGACCGGTATCGTGGACGAGGCCGGTGTGGAGCTGTTTGCCGGCGTCAAACCGCGGCGGCTGGAGAGCGTGCTGCCGACGTCTTCGACGCCACTGATCCTGGAGGGCTGGACCAACCAGCGGATGGACCAGGAGTTTCGCGACGCGATCGTCCGCGTCGACGAGTACCCCGAGGTTGATATCGACGACGCGGGCTACCGCCCGCCGCATGCCGAGCAGGTCCACAACATCTTGTTCGTCGACGGCCACGTCGCCGGTGTGCAGCGGCCGGATTGGGAGGACGCCTGGTTCGACCTGTCCGAGATCTTCAACAGTTTCTGAAACCCAACCCCACCCGTCTCGGGTGCCGATCGGAGACGTCGCGATGAGTCGATTGCTGGGTGTGTGTCCGTTGATCGGTGTGTTGTGTTCGTTGCCTGCGGCGGTACATGCCGACCCGGCGACCGTGCTCGACGCGCTGCCGAGCGGGGCGGTGCCGGTGCCGGTCCGCGGCACGCCGTCGCTGACGGGGCAGGCCGCCGCCGACGCGGCGTTGCACGTCCTGGGTCCGGACGACACGACGTACGGTCCCGGCTTCGGACTGGTCACCGAGAAGCAGCCGGGTCGGCACTACAACATCGAGGCGCGGGTGCCGCTGGCCGGCGCGGTCGCCAAGGGCGACACGCTGTTTGCGCGGTTCTGGGCGCGGGCCAAGGCGGGGGCGCGTTACGAGACGGGCGAGGGTTACACGCTGTTCCGGGTCCAGGAGACGGAGCCGCCTTACGTGCGGGGGCTATACCGCGAGTGGGTCGTGGGCCCGGAGTGGCGGGAGTACTACGTGGCCGAGCGGTTCAACCACGATCTGCCGGACGGGTACGTGATGGCGGCGTTCTCCGGGGGCTACCCGCCGCAGCACATCGAGGTGGCGGGGCTGGAAGTCTTCAACTTCGGGCCGGGCGTGGACCCGGCGTCGCTGCCGGCGATGGACACGAGCTACCCGGGGGCCGAGCCCGACGCCGAGTGGCGGAAGCGGGCGCAGCAGCGGATCGAGCAGCACCGCATGGGCGACCTGGCCGTCGAGGTCGTCGACGGCGAGGGTCGGCCGGTCCCGGGGGCCGAGGTCCGCGTCGAGATGACGCGGCACGCGTTCGAGTTCGGCGCGGCCATCGGTGCGGTCTGGCTGAACGAAAACTGGGACACGCCGGCGGCCGCGACGTACCGCCGGCTGGTGCTGGAGCACTTCAACACGGTGGCGATCGAGAACGCGTTGAAGTGGTCGTGGTGGGAGCGGGACCCGGAGGTGTCGCTGCGAACGCTGCGGTGGGCGAAGGACCACAGGCTGCGGGTCCACGGCCACGTGCTGGTCTGGCCGGGCCTGGAGAAGTTCCGCACGGAAGACGCCGAGGCGGTCTGGGCCGCGGCGCAGGACGACCCGCAGGTCCTGCGGGACCGGGTCAACGGGCACATCCGTTCGATCCTCGAAGGGACGGCCGGGCTGGTGGACGTCTGGGACGTGGTCAATGAGGCGTACAACCAGAACGAGTTCATAAAACTTTTGGGTGAGGGCGAAATTGCCGAATGGTTCAAGCTTGCAGAGCAATACGCCCCAGACGCGAAGCTCATGTACAACGACTTCGCGCTGCTCGGCAGCAGCGGGACCAACCGCGTGAAGCACCGTTTCGTGATCGACCTTGTCGACGGGGTCCGGCATCGCGGCGGGCGCGTGGACGCGATCGGGCTGCAATCGCACCTGGGCAACGGCTACACCCCGCCGCCGCGGGTGCTCGACATCATTGATCAGTTCGCCGCGGCGGGGAACCGGCTCAAGATCACCGAGTACGACCTGGCGGTCACGCCGGACCCCGAGCTGGCGGAGCGTTACACGCGGGACTTCCTCACCGCGATTTTCAGTCACCCCGAGGTCGTAGGGTTCACGGCCTGGAACTTCGCGTCGGCCGTCCCGACGTGGATGCCCGAGGCGGCGTACTTCGGCGACGACTGGGAGCCGCTGCCGGTGGGCCGGGCGTACCTGGACCTGGTCAAGGGTGACTGGTGGACCGACGAGACGGTGTCCACGGACGCGGCGGGGCGGGCGAGGGTCCGCGGGTTCCTCGGCGAACACCGCGTGACCGTGACGGTCGGCGGGGCGACCTACGGCCGGGACGTGGACCTGCCGGCGGCAGGGGCGACGCTGCGGGTGGTGGCGGAGTGACCGCGGGTTTTATCCCGCCCGCGCGGCCCACTCCCGTTCGAGCGGCTTGAGTTGTTCCTGTTGGTCGGCCCGCTCGGCCTGAAGGGCTTTGACTTGTTCGCCGTCGGCGAAGACGGCCGGGTCCATCAGGGCGAAGTCGATTTCGTGCAGCCGGGCTTCGAGGCGTTCGATCTCGGACTCGAGCTTCGCCTGCGACATCTGAGCCGAGGCGTTGCTGGATTTTTTGTTCTTTTGCTTTGGCTTGGTTTTTGACGGTTTCTTGAGCTGGGGCTTGGGCGGTTCCGCTTTCGGGGGCGCGGTTTGTTGGTCGAGCCACTCGGAGTAGGTGCCGAGGAAGTGGGTGCAGCCGCCGTCGCCGTCGAAGACCAGCAGCTGATCGACGAGGTGGTCGAGCAGCATGCGGTCGTGGGTGATGAGGATCAGCGTGCC
>JBCCRT010000161.1:0-6064 GCA_039201235.1 Planctomycetota bacterium | reverse complement strand
TCGGCGAGCTGAACAACATCATCGAGATCAAGGCGGGGGCGTGACCGTCATGGACGACCGCAACCCCCAACCCCCGGAAACCCTCGACGACCTCGCCGAGCTGTTCCTCACGGAACCCGACCCCGACGCCCTCGCCGGCCCGGGGCCGATCAAGCTGCCGCCCAAGGCCGCCGCCTCCGCCCCGCCCCCGCCACCCCGCGCCGAGGAGCCCGCCGACCCGGCCGCCGCCGACTACCGCACCCCCGACGGCGGCGGCGACGAGCCCCGCCTCCGCCTCGCCGGCGACGAGCCGCGGCCGACCGACCGCGCCGCGGGTCCGATCGTCGCCAACGCCGAGGCCGTCGTCCTGGGCAACCTCCCCGGCATGGCCGGGCCCTGGCTGACGCAGTACGGCCAGCTGCTGGCCCAGCAGGACGGCGCGGTGGCGATCCTGCACGTCGACGCCTGCCGGATCGACCTCGAACTCGTCGAGCCGACCCAGCCCGCGCCCGACGTCGACCCGTACGCCGGCCCCGCCGCGGCGGCCCCGACGCTCCGCGTCCCGCCGGGCGGCTTCGCCGGCCGCGACCTGCTGGCCGTGCTCGACCAGCTCTGCGCCGCCCGCGTCGCGCCGGTGCGGACCGTGCTGGTCCACCTGGACCCGACGCCCGAGTCGCTGCCGAAGCTGCTGAGCCTGGACTACTGGACCCTGCTCAGCGGCGCCGACGACGCCGCTATCGTCGCGGGCTACCGCCTGCTCAAACGCCTACTCGAGGCCAACGGCGACGTCGCCCGCGCCCACGTCGGGCTCATGGTCGTCGGCTCGGACCGCCCGGCCGGGCAGGACGCCGCCCGCAAGCTCCGCGCCGCGGTCGCCAACTTCCTCCGCACCCCGCTCGAGCTGATCGGCTACCAGCAGAAGATGATCCCCGCCCGCTGCCGCACCCTCGGCAGCTTCCCCGACACCCAGACGCTCTGGCCCCGGCTCGCCGCCTGGCTGGCCGACCTCGAAACCCCCACCCCCGGAAACGATACCCACCTCGCCGCCGCCGAAAGCCCCGCGGTGCGCAGCTCCGCGGGGTTGCCCCCGCTCGCCGAGCCCGTCCACCTCGACGCCCTCGAACCCGAGCCGCCGGCCGAAGCCGCCGATCAAACATCAAACATCAAACATCAAAAATCCCAGGACCTCTTCTCCCTCATCGACTCCGACCCGCGCGCCGCCGCGTCGATCCCCGGCGGCCTGGCGCTCGAGGCCCGCTGCCCCAGCCAGCCGCACACCCAGCTCGCCCTCGACGGCGCCGGCCGGCTGCACCTGCTGCACCGCCACGACTCGGCCGAGGGCGACCCGCCGACGCCGCGCGAGGCCATCGTCGAACTCGTCGCCGTCCGCGACTGGGCCCGCCAGCACCGCGACCTGCTGCGCCTGACCGAGCGCGCCCGCCACTTCGACCCCGACGCCGACCCGGTGCTGCACCTGTTCACCGACCGCGCCGACCTGTCGGTCCACCTCGTCGCCCGCCTCGGCGAGCTGCTGAAGCTGCACCTGCTCCGCGACGTGGCCGTCGGCGACACCCGCACGACCTTCTGCACGCCGCTCTCCGCGTAGTCACCCGCCCGCCGTTTTACGACGACCCGACGCAGTCGGCGCAGCGGCCGTAGAGGATGATCTCGTGGCCCGTCAGCTCGGCCCCCTCGGGCACGAGGGGGGCCAGGCGGCCGGGGCAGCCCTCGACGTCATAGACCGCGGCACACTCGATGCACTCAAAGTGGTGGTGGTGGCGTTTGCCGGCCGGCTCGTAGCGCGTCGGGCCGTTCGGCAACTCCACCGGCGTGAGCCAGCCCTCTTCGCCGCCGGCCCGCAGCGCGCGGTAGACCGTGGCGATTCCGAGGCCCGGCAGTTCGGCCCGGGCGAGGTCGAGGACCTCCCGCGGCGCGAGCGGGCGGTTGGCGTGTTCGATCACCCCGCGGATGACCGTGCGTTGGCGGGTCTGTCGACCGGGCATGGAGACCACGCTAAGCGGCCCGACGCGACGCTTCAAGAACGGCCCCGCGCGGCCGGGCCGCTATCGTGACGCCGTGGCCCAACCCGAGACCCCACCACCGCCTTCATCCCCGCCCGCCGCCCGGCGGGTGCCGGCGTGGGTGTTCGGGCTGCTGCCGGTCGCGGTCGTCGTCGCGGCGGCCTGGGCGTACCTGGCGTGGTCGGGGGACGCACCAGACCTGCCACTCAAACAGGCGGAAGCGGACGCGCCGGCCGGGCCGGCGCTCGTCACCCCGGGGCGGGATTACTACGTCTTCGTACGGACGGTGGAGCTGTACCCGAAGCGGCCCGACGGCAAGCCGTGGGACCGCGTCGGCGGCAGGGGCCCGGACATCCGCTACCGGCTGACGTGGCGGGACCAGGCCGAGTTCACCAGCGCGGTGCGGGACAACGCGCTGGTCGGGCTGTGGGACCCGATCGGGGTGGACGTGGCCGAGGCGTTGCCGCTGGTGGGCGACGGGCGGGTCGAGCTGGCGTCGCTGCTGAACCGCGGGCTGGTGGTCAACGCCACGGCCGACGCGTCGCTGGTGATCGAGGTGTGGGACCACGACGGCCCGGGCCTGCCGGGCGACGCGGCGGGGCGGTTCGAGCTGCCGGTTCACGGGCTGCGGGTCGGCGACCAGACGCTGCGGCGGGAGGCGTCGGCGGACAACGCGGTGAAGCGGCTGGTGCTGCGGGTCACCGACACCGAGCAGCCGGCTCAGAACCTGTTGGAGGCTTTGGCGCAGCCGTAGCCCCGGGGGTTTGGGTTCGGTCCCCTCTCCCGCCGGGAGAGGGTTAGGGTGAGGGCAGCCCCGCCGCGGCCACCAACCCACAAGGACGCCAGTTCGATGTCACACCGTTCCCTCACCCCGGCCCTCTCCCAAAGGGAGAGGGGGCCAGACCCGTGGCCGTGGGTGTTGTCGTCGGTGGTGCTGTGCAGCGCGGTGCTATTGGGCCTGGGGCTGGTCGGCCCGTGCCTGACCGTGGTGCCGCGGGCGGGAGAACTCACCGGCTGGCTGCGGCTGCTTCGGCCCGGCGAGCTGGAGCCAACGAAGTATTCGATCCTGGGCGGGATCGCGGCGCTGTGGCGGGGCGGCGAGCCGGGGCTGGCGGCGGTGCTGCTGGGGTTCTCGGTGGTGTTCCCGACGCTGAAGCTCGGGGCGATGGGCTGGGGGGTCGCGGCGGTGTGGCTCGGGCGGCGGCCGCACGCGGTGGTGCGGTGGGCGGGGCACCTGGGCAAGTTCTCGATGCTGGACGTCGTGGTGCTGGGCCTGCTGGTGCTGGCGGTGCAGGCCCTGCCGGGGGGGAGTGAGGCGGAACTGGGCTGGGGGGTGTGGGCGTTCGCGGCGTCGGTGGGGCTGGGGTTGGTGGGGTCGGTGATGTTGGGAAGCCGGAAGGCGGAAGGCGGAAATCGGAAGTCAGCAAACCACGCCGCGCCGACGGGTCCTCGGGAGGGTGAGTAAACTGCCGGCCCGCTTGCGGGATCGAACTTCCGCCTTCCGCCTTCCCCCATCCGGATTCCCATGCCCCGCACCTACATCCGCGACCTGCAGGCCAACCAGTACGCCGACGGCGTCTTCGCGATCCAGAACGCCCAGCTCGGGATGACCAAGAACGGCAAGCCGTTCCTCAAGTGCCTCCTGGCGGACAAGTCCGGGCGCACGCCGGCGCGGATGTGGTCGATCACCGAAGAACACTTCGCCACGCTGCCGACCGACGGCTTCGTCTGGGCGGCCGGCCAGACCCAGCCGTACCAGGGCGAGATGCAGATCATCGTGCAAGACATCCGGCCGCACGAGCCGACCGAGTCCGAGCTCAAGGACCTCTTGCCCAGCACGTCCCACGACATCGACCAGATGTTCGGCGAGGTGCTGTCGCTGCTGCAGAGCCTGGAACACCCCGCGATCCGCTCGCTGGCGGACCGCTACCTCGAAGACGGCGAGCTGATGGGGCGGTTCTGCCAGGCCCCGGCCGCGACGGCCCTGCACCACGCCTACCTCGGCGGGCTGCTCGAACACACGCTGGGCATGATGAAGGCCGCCGACGTCCTGCTGCCGCTGTACCCCCGGCTGAACCGCGACGTCGTGCTGATGGGCCTGTTTTTGCACGACCTGGGCAAGTGCCACGAACTCGAGTGGCTCCGCGGGTTCCAGTACACCGACGACGGCCAGCTCGTCGGCCACATCGCCCGTGGCGCAATCATGCTCGAAGCCAAGGCGAAGGCCTGCGAAGACGAAGAGCTCGGCGAAGCGGCGCTAAAGGTTCCGGACGCCGTGCTGCAAGTCCTCACTCATATCATCCTCTCGCACCACGGCCGGCCGGAGTACGGCGCGCTCAAGCTGCCCGCCACGCCCGAGGCGATCTTCATCTCGGGCCTCGACAACCTCGACGCGAAGCTCAATCTCGCCCTCGGCGAGGCCCGCCCCGAAGGCGACGCCAAGCCCGCCCAGGACCTCGGCGGCCGGTTCACCGAGAAGATCTGGGCGCTCGAGACCAGGCTGTACAAGCCCGACCCGACCACCGTCGCCGACGGTTAAACGCCGACCACCGCGTCAGCGCTGCACCTCGACCGCGATCGGCACGACGAACGCGCCCGGCACGCCGAGCTGGTCGCGGTAGGTCGCGGCGGAGGCGAAGGTCGTGAACCGCCCGACGTGGACCAGCGTCTGGTTCGGCCGGACGGGGTTGGGGATCAGCCGGGGCTGGCCCAGGCGATTCGCCGCGGCGGCCTCGGCGATCTGGTCGGCGGCGGTCCGGGCGTTGGTCGCGTCGGCGAACGAGCCGATCTGCAGGGTGTAGCCGTTCACCGCGAGCTGCTCCTCGATCTGCGCCCGTAGCGCCGGGTCGCCCGACGCGGCGCGGGCGAGGGTGAGGTGATCCCGGGCGTTGGCCCACCGGCCGAGCTTCTGCTGCGCGATCGCGGCGTAGAAGTACGCCTTGGCGCGGTCCTCGCCCTCGAGCCGGGGCGCGGCGGTGAGCAGGGCGTCGGTCGCCAGGGCGTAGCGCTGCTGGGTCGAGTAGGCGAGCCCGAGCATCACCCCGGCGTCGGCGGCGAGCTGCGGGTCGAAGGCGTCGGCCGCCTGACGCAGGTACTTCACCGCCCGGTCGGTACGCCCCAGCTCACCCGCGGCCAGCCCCGCGAGATAAGCCGCTTCCGGGGTGTCAAGCGACGGCTGGGCCTCGGCGATCTCGACGGCGAAGGCGTACGCCTGCGCGTAATCGCCCCGCTGGTACGCGCTGTTGGCGTCCGCCAGCGTGGCCACCGGCGCCCGGCTCGGGCAGCCCGCCGCGGCAAACAGCACGACGCCGCCCAGCAGCGGGGTCATCCAGCGGGACCGGAACGACGAAGCAAGAGCGTGAATCGGTCGCATCGCAGCACTCCCTCGGCCGGCCGTCGCCGACCCTAGACACCCATGGATCCCTCCGAACGCGGGCCGCGGGCGGTGGCGACCCGCCGCAGCCGTGCGTAGTCTAACCCCATGGCCATCCTCCGCCGAATCCTGCGCCGCGCGGTCACCCACCCCCGCCAGGTCGCGGTGATCGACGACCAGCGGGAGTACAGCTTCCTGCGGATCGCGGCCGGGGCGTTCTTCGTCGCCCGGGCCATCGACCGGGCCACCGACAAGCAAAAAGTCGGCATCATGCTGCCGACCAGCGGGGCGTTCACCGTGACGCTGCTCGGGGCCTGGCTGGCGAAGAAGACGCCAGTGCCGCTGAACTACCTGCTGTCGCAGGACGAGCTGGGCCACGTCGTGGCGGACAGCGGGATCGACACGATCGTCACCGCGGACAAGATGATCGAAGCGCTCGAGGGCCTCGGCGTCGATCCGTCGAAGCTGCCCGGCCCGCCGAACCTGCTGCGGCTCGAGCCGTCGATGTTCAAGGGCCTCCCGCCGCTGCGCTGGCCGCGCAAGCTCGCCGACGACGAGCTGGCCGTCCTGCTCTACACCTCGGGCACGTCCGGCAAACCCAAGGGCGTCATGCTCACCGTCGGCAACATCCGCACCAACCTCGAGGACTGCCTCGAACACGCCGGGCTCACCGCCTGCGACAGCTTCCTCG
>JBCCRT010000160.1:0-6166 GCA_039201235.1 Planctomycetota bacterium | reverse complement strand
GCCTCGTCGTTGATCTCGTTGAGCGCGGCGTAGAGCGAGGTCGACTTGCCCGAGCCGGTGGGCCCGGTGACGAGGAACACGCCGTTGGGCTGGTGGATGGTCTCGCGGAACCGGCGGAGCATGTCGTAGCCGAAGCCGAGCTTGTCAAGCCCGGTCATGGCGTTGCGGGTGTCGATGATGCGGATGACGACTTTTTCGCCAAATTTGCCGGGGCAGGTCGAGACACGGAGGTCGATCTGGCGTTTGTCGATGACGATGGTGATCCCGCCGTCCTGGGGCACGCGTCGCTCGGAGATGTCGAGGCCGGCCATGATCTTCACGCGGCTGACGACGGCGGCGAGCATGCGGCTAGGCGGGGTGAGTTTCTCGAAGAGCCGGCCGTCGACGCGGTAGCGGACGCGCAGCTTGCCGTCGTCGGGCTCGACGTGGATGTCGCTGGCGCCGTCTTTGACGGCGGCGTAGATGATGTAGTTGACCAGCTTGATGACGGGGGATTCGCTGGCCGATCCCTCGAGGTCCGAGAGGTCGGTGATCTCCTTCTCGACGACGGCGAGGTCGGTGTCGCCGACCTCGTTCATCTCGTCGATGACGAAGACGTTGTCGTCGGGGGTGACGGCCCGTCGGGTGGCCTCGAGGTTGGCGGCGGTGGCGGCGACGACCTGGACGGTGTGGCCGGTGAGGCGTTCGACCTCTTCGATGGCGAAGACGTTGGTGGGCTCGGCCATGGCGACGGTGAGCCGGCCGCGGACCAGAAACAGGGGCAGGACGTGGTGTTTTTCGAGCAGCTCGCGGTCGAGGAGGGCGACCACCTTGGGGTCGACGAGGGCCGGGTCCAGGTCGGCGAAGGGCACGCCGTAGGCTTCGGCGAGGGCGGCCATGACCTGGGCCTCGGTGACGAAGTCGAGCTCGACGAGGACCTCGCCGAGGAGCTTGCGGTGGCCGCGCGACTTCTGGTAGGCGAGGGCCTGGTCGATCTGCTCGGCGGTGACGTCGCCGCGTTGCAGCAGCAGGTCACCGACGCGGGGCGCGGGGGCGGCCGCGGGGGGGCGGGCGTTGACCGGGGCGGTCGTGCTGGGGGGTGGGGCGGAACTCATGACGTACCCAGGCTCCGGATGGCGGCATCGACGTCGTCGTGGGCCGGGAAGTGGTCGGTCAGCCGGGTGACGCGGAGCACGTTGCGGAGGGTGTCGTTACAGCGGGCGAGGCGGACCTGGCCCAGCCGGTCGGCGCACTGCTCTTCGAGCCAGAGCAGGGACTCGAGGCCCTGCGAGTCGATGGCGTCGAGCCCGCCGAGGTCGAGCACGAAGTCGCGGGCCCGGGCGTCGAGGCGTTCGAGCACGGCCCGTCGGAAGCGCTCCGGCTCGTCGCGGCTCAGCTCGCCGTCGAGCGTCAGGACGGTCAGCTCGTCGCGGTCTTCGTGGGTCAGTTTCATGGGGCGGCGTCCGGTCGTTGGATGCGTCAGGCCACGCCGCGTTGGCGGCGGAACATCTCGTGGTAGGGCGTGAGGTCCAGCGCGAGGAAGCGGGCGGCGAGGTCGGGGTCGAACTGGGTGCCCGCGCCGTCGCGGACTTCTTGCCGCACGGCGTCGGGGGTCATGCGCTTGCGGTAGGTGCGGTCCGAGCTCATGGCGTCGAAGGCGTCGGCCATCGCGATGACCCGGCCGAAGACCGGGATGTCTTCGCCGGCCCGGCCCTCGGGGTAGCCGCGGCCGTCCCAACGTTCGTGGTGATAGCGGACACCCGGGATCAGGTCGTCCATCTGGCGGATGTCGCGGAGGATGGTTGCGCCGACGTCGGGGTGGCGTTTGACCAGCTCGAACTCGGCCTCGGTGAGCCGGCCGGGCTTGCTCAGCACCGCCTCGGGCACGCCGATCTTGCCCACGTCGTGGACCAACCCGGCGAGGTAGACGCGCTGGGTCTGCTGCTCGTCGAACCCGGCGGCGCGGGCGAGCAGCATGGACACCAACGCGACGCGTTCGGAGTGGCCGTGGGTGTACGAGTCCTTGGCGTCGATGGCGGCGGTCAGCGCGTGGAGCGTGCCGAGGAACAGGCCGCGGGCGTCCTCGAAGAGCATGAGGTTTTCGAGGAAGATCGTGAGGCTGTTGCCCAGCGAGGCGCAGAGCTTGGCGTCGACCGAGTCGATGGGGTTGCCGTCGGTACGGTCGCCGCCGAACAGGACGCCCAGCACGCGCCGGTCGCGCACCAGCGGGATGGCGAGCAGGCCGCCGCGGATCGCCGCGGCGAGGGGCCCGAGCGTCGCGGCGGGGTCGTCGTCGATGCGGGGCTCGTGGTCGTCGTGGTGGCGTTCGATCAGGCGTACGCCGAGGCGACGCAGCGCCGCCGTGTCGTGCGGGGCTTCGGACGCGAAGGTCCGGCCCGCCATCTGCTGCAGCCGCGGCTCGTCTTCGACCAGCTGCAGCGCGACCCAGCCGAGGCCGCCGACGGCCTGGAGCTCGGCGCACGACTCGGCGAAAAACGCCGCGGGCGACTGGTCCAGCGTCATGTTGCACGAGAGCTTGTAGAGCAGGCTCAGCTCTTCGTAGTTCGTCGCCAGCTCGTGGCTGAGGCTGGTCAGCTCGACGTTCCGCACGGCCGCGAGCGCGGCGTCCTCGGCGAGCCAGCGCACGGTCATCGCCAGCCGGTCGGCCGCGGCGGCGTCGAACAGCCGGGTGACGTCGGCCCGGGCGACGGTGGCGGCGTGGTCGAGTTCGGCGTCGTCGCAGATGCCGCGTAACGCCTCGCCGGTCAGCAGCTCGGGGCCCAGCAGGAGCACGGCTTGCCGGGTAGCGCCCGGGTCGGCCGGCGGGTTTCGCTCCCTCAGCGGCAGTACCGAGACGCCCGGCAGTAGTTCGATGCGGTCCGGCCCGTCGGGCCCGAACTCGGCGAGTCGGCCGTGCAGCGCCCGGGTGAACCGCGGCGCGGCGACGACGGTACGCTCGAACCACGAGCACACACCGATCACGCGGGCCCCGCCCCGCGGCGTGACGGACAGCCGCGGCAGGCCCAGCGCTTCGAGGCGCTGCGCCAGGCGGTTCGCGTGACCGGGGGGTGCGACGCCGATCACGCGGCACCCCCAGAAGCCGAAGGCGCGGCGCTGAGTTCGCGGACGCAGCGTACGAGTTCCCGAGGGCTGAACGGCTTGCCGAACTGGGCGGCGACGGTGAGGTCGTCGAGGGTATCGGCGGACAGCGAAGCGCCCTGGCCGGTGAGCAGGACCAGCGCGGGAGTCGGGTCGAGGTGGTCGCGGAGGCGGCGGGCGAGGGACAGCCCGTCGAGCCGGGGCATCTTGAGGTCGGTGACGACCACGGCCGGGCGGTGGGCCGCGGCGAGGGCCCAGCCCTCTTCACCGTCGGCGGCGCACAGCGTCGGCAGGCCCGCCTCGGCGAGCTTGACGGTCAGCACGTGGCGGATGTGCGCCTCGTCGTCGCAGATCAGGATGGGCGCGGGTCGGGGGGTCATCTCGTCCCTTCGGTCACACGGCTCCGCCCGCCGCCTGCGAGCCAGGCGCAGGGGCAGAGCCAACCAAAACTCGGTTTTTTCTTCGGCCGGATCGGCGGGCGAATTAACCGTGACGGTGGTGCGGGTTGGGGGGATTTAGGTGGGGTTGAGACGGGCCCGGAAACAAGCGCGGCGGTAACGGCCCGGGAGGGCGAGGCTCCCGCCGAGCCGCGCGTTGCAGAACCTTCGACGGCTCGGCGGGAGCCTCGCCCTCCCAAAAGACAATCCGGATCGGGCGTGTTTACTGCGCTTCGGCGCGGGCCAGGAGGCGGCGGGCGCGGGGGTCATCGGGGTCGCGGGCCAGGGCGTCCTGGTAGGCCTCGGCGGCGGCGGCGTGGCGGTCGGACTTCTCGAGCGACAGGCCGCGGAGGATCAGCGGCGTGGCGTCGCCGGCCGGGGCGAACTCGATGGCGCGGTCGAACATCTGCAGCGCGTTCTCGGTCCGGCCGCGCTGCTGCCAGACCAGCCCGGCGAGGACGTAGCCCTCGTGGCGGCGGGGGGCGAGCTGGACCGCGCGGTTGGCGGCGATCAGCGCGCCGCCGAGGTCTTGCGTCTTCCAGCAGACCTCGCCGAGGCGGAGCCAGTCCTCGGTGTGGGTCGGGTCGAGGCGGGTGAGCCCGAGGTAGACCTCGCGGGCGGCCTCGAGCCGGCCGGTCGCGGCCTCGGCGCGGGCGAGCGACCGCTTGAGGTCGGCGCGGTTTTCGTACTCGGGGCGTTCGAGCAGCCGGCGGAGCGAGTTGGCGGCGTCGGCGTGGTCGCCCGCGGCGACCTGCGCCAGCGCGAGCTCTTCGTGCAGGCGGACGTTCTCGGGGTCGAGCATCGTCGCCTGGCGGAAATTATCGACCGCCAGCCGCGGCTCGTCCCGCATCGCGTAGAGGTGCCCGAGCATCGCCCGCAGCCCGGCGTTCTGGTCGAAGTAGTACTTCTTGTCTTCGAGCAGCGCGACCGCGTCGTCGGTGCGCTGCAGCGACACCATCGTCTCGGCGACGGCGAGCATCCGCCCGGCATGGTCGGGCTCGATCTCGTAGGCCCGCTGGTACGCCGCGAGCGCCGCGTCGAACTGGCGCCAGCGCTGCAGCACCACGCCCTGGTAGTAGTGGGCGTCGGCGATCTCGGCGTCCAGCTCGGCGGAGAGCTGGAACAGGCGGTAGGACCGCTCGAGCTCGCCGCGCTCCAGCGAGATGCGGCCCGCCATCAGGTGCAGGCGGGGGTTGCTGGCGTCGATCGACGCGGCCTCCATGACGGTCTTCTCGGCCTGGTCGAGGGCGCCGGCCTCGAACTGACCCTGGGCCATATCCAGCATCGCGGTCGACCGCAGGCTGTGCCAGCGGTTGTTGGCGTCGTCGACCCACTGGTCGTGGCTGCTCTGGCAGCCGAGCAGCGACGACGCGGCCAGCGTGACGAGGGCGAGGGCGGCGGACGTCCGGGCGGGGGAGGGTTTCATGGCGATGCGTCCGTGGGGTGGGTCAAGCGGGGACAGAAAAAGGGCCCGGGCCTCTCCGGCCCGGGCCCTCGTTGGTTCGGGTCCGGCGGGGGCTTACTCGATCGGGCCGCGGTCGATCTCGGTTCCGACCTCGGTGAGCAGCGCGGGGTCGAAGCTGGTGTCGGCTTCGCCGGCGTCTTCGGTCGCGAGCTCGTCGAGCATATCGACGACGATCACGGTCGAAGATTCGTCGTCCGCGGCCGCGGACTTATCGGCCGGGGCCGCGTCCGCTTCCGGGGCCGGGGCGGGGGCCCACCAGCCGTTGACCGGGGCGGCGTCGCCGAGCGAGCGCTCGATCAGCACGGCCTCGTCCTCGACCGCCGGCTCTTCTTCGGCCGGCATCTCTTCGGGCAGGCTCTGCATCTCGCCCTCGATGAAGGCGTCGCCGAGCGTGCCGAAGAAGGTCTGGTCGTAGTAGCCGATGGGCTCGCCGACGATCGCTTCCTTAAGGGCGATGGCGTCCTTGTTGGTGGGCGAGAGGTGCAGGGCGAGGTTGGCGGACCACTTGGCCTTGCCGAGGTTGCCGTCTTCGAGGTGCCGCTGGGCGTCGAGCAGGTGGCTGCTGACGAGCTTGTCGGTAGAGAAGGGCAGCAGGCCGTTGCGGATGCCGATGCGGGCGTCGAGGACGCGTTCGCCGGCGGCTTCGCCGAGCACGGCGAGGTCGACGTGGTCCATGATGGTGGTCTTGACCATGAAGATCACTTCGCTGCGGCGGAAGGTGTCGTCCTGGCCCTTGAACGCGGCGCCGAGGATCGGCAGGTCGCCGAGGCCCGGCACCTGGTTACGGTCGACGGTGGTGTCTTCGACGAACAGGCCGCCGAGGACCACGGTCTGACCCGACTCGACGATGATGTTGGTCACCAGCTCCTGGGTGGTCTCGTCGGGGATGATGAAACCGCCCTCGAGCCGGGTCGAGCCGTCGGAGACCGACGGGCGGAGCTCGAGGCGGATGTTGCCCTGATCGCTGACGAACGGGCGGACGGTGAGCTGGGTGCCGACGTCGAGGAACTCGATGGTCTGGGTTTCCGAGGTGTCGGTGACGGTGGTGCTGAGGTAGCCGAGGCGTTCACCGACGAGCAGGTCGGCCTTCTGGCGGTTGAGCACGAGGATGTTGGGCTTGGCCAGCACGGTGGTGTCGGTGACCTGGTCCAGGGCGCGGAGGAAGACCGAGGCGTCCGAGCCGGTG
>JBCCRT010000159.1:0-6278 GCA_039201235.1 Planctomycetota bacterium | reverse complement strand
CTTCGCCGCCCCGAACCGGAAGTTGCCCGAAATCAGTTTGTGGAACAAGAACCGCTGCGAGGTATCGAACGCTTGCCAGGTTTCGAGGATCGACGCCTTCTGCTCGGCCTCGGTCATCTGCGCCAGCGGCAGGATGCGGTCTTCGACCACCCGGTGCAGCGGCTCGTCGCTCGGCCCACTTCCGGGGGCGGGGGCGGGGGGCAGCACGAGGGACAGGGTTTCCGAAAGGTCGCCCACCACGCCGTAGCAGGCGTTGAACAGCCACGGCTCGAGCCCCGCCGCCTCGGCGGCCCACGCCCGCAGCCGGGGGTACGGCACCGCGCGGATCAGCTTCTGCCCGGTCAGCACCCGCAGGGCCCACACCGCGTCCTCGGCCGGGGCCTCTTCGAAGTAGCGCCGCAGCGCCGCCGTCTTCTCTGACGTGCGTGTCGTGCGGTCCACTTCGATGAAAAGCTGCGTGAAGCGTCGCATGGTTTAAGGAGTCGGTGAACCACCACGGAGATCGCGGAGGCACGGAGACACGGAGAAAAAATCGAGAATTTGGTTCGTGGAGGATTTCATCGTTCTGCCTTACTCCGTGCCTCCGTGTCTCCGTGTTCTCCGTGGTGGCTCTTATCGTCTTCGCTCGCCTCATCCGTCTCGCCGACGTAGCGGGTGGCGACCTCGTCGGCGTCGAGGCCCTTGGCTTCGCGGAGGTAGCGGGCGACGACGTCGGTGTACCCGTGCGTCGCCCCGACGCTCTCGCAGGCGCAGGCGTCGATCGTCTGCATCAAGCCCGGCCAGTCCACGTGGTCGGAGAGGACGAAGCCGCGGTCCACGCCGCGTCGCCGGCGGTTGCCGCGCACCATCATCCAGCCCGACGCGAAGGCCAGCGACGACGGGGCGAACTTCTTGAGCCACGGCGTGCCCAGCACCGACGGCGGGGCGACGACCAGGCCCTTGCCCTTGACCGCCTTGCGGCTCTCGGCCGTGGACGTGCGGACTTCCGGCAAGTCGACGCCGAGGCCGCGGTAGACGTCGACGAACTTCTTCACCGCGCCGTGGGCGACGACGCCGCCGAGGCTGCGGTCGATCAGCGACAGGACCCGCTGGGCCTTGCCCAGGGCGTAGGCGAACACGACGCTGGTGCGGCCGGCCGCCCGGTTCTCGCGCCACCAGTCGTTGATCTGCCGGGCGATTTCGTCTTCCGGGGGCCAGCGGTAGATCGGCAGGCCGAAGGTGCACTCGGTGATGAACCGGTCGCAGGGCACCGGCTCGAAGGCGGCGCAGGTGCGGTCGGGCTCGACCTTGTAGTCGCCGGTGACGACCTCGATCCGGCCGCGGTGCTCGACGCGAACCTGGGCCGAGCCGAGCAAATGCCCGGCCGGGTGGAGGCTGACGGCGACGCCGTTGATCATGGTGCTTTCGCCGTAGCCGAGCCCCTCGATGCGGGCCCCTTGGTGGACGCGGGGGCGCAGCACCTCGACGCCGACCCCGGAACACAGGTACCGCTCGCAGCCGTAGGTCGCGTGGTCCGAATGGGCGTGGGTGACGACCGCGCGGCCGACGGGCCGCCAGGGGTCGATGTAGAAGCCGCCCGCTTCGCAAAACAGCCCACGGTCGGTCGCTTCGATCAGTCGGCCCCCGGAAGTCACAACGATCCCCCCGGGGCGATCGCGACGGCGGTCATGGCGGCGAGCAATCCCGCCCGTGCCGACCACAACGCGGTGCGGGCCCAGTTGGTGACAACCAGTCGGCGGTGGGCGGCGGGGTCGAAGCCGCGTTCCAGTCGGCGGTGGGCTGGCACCGAGACGGCGAACGTCACGGCCCACACCGCGATGACCAGTACCAGCGCTAACACCCCCCACGCCGCGGGCCACGGCGTCTCGCTCAGTTGAACCAACGCGATCGCGGTGCCGAGCTCGACGAACATCGCGGGCAGCACGACGACGGTCGTGCGTCGCATGTGGCTCGCCTGGTAGTCCACGTAGCCGCTGCCCCCGACGCCGGCGAACAGCGGGTAGTGCACGACCTGGACAAACCAGATCAGCCCGGCCATGAACCAGGTGGCGGCCGCGTTGACCAGGAGGATCGCCGTCGCCGCGTCGCTCATGCGGGGATCGTAGCCCCGGCCCGGTGAACGGCCGGTGACCCGTCCCGGTCCAGCAACGCCGCGGGGTCGCGGTGCTCGGCGAAAAGCTCCGTCAGTCGGCGGTGCCGGCAGGTAAACAACGCCCGCAAATCGCGCCGCACCGCGAGGCGATCGACGAGCCCGGCCAGCGGCCCGCCCGGCGGGCGGTAACGGATCACGTCACGCGTCAACGTCCCGCCGTCGGTGGGTTCGAAGGTGTGCTCGTGGGCGAACTCGGCGTAGGGCCCGCGTGCCTGCTCGTCGACGAAACGCCGCGGGGCATCGGCCTCGGTGATGAGGGTGCGCCAACGCACGCCGAGGCCGTGCAGATGCAGGCGGTAGTCGTAGGTCCCGCCCTCGGCGACGGTCGGCGGCGGGCCGTCGTGGTCTTCGATCGGCCGGCCGTCCCAGCCGGTGACCTCGAAGCGCACAAACGACGGGATGACCAGATTCATGTGCCGGCAGTCGGCGACGAACCGCCAGACCGTCTTGGGGTCGGCCGGCAGCCACTGCTCGGCCCGCAAGACGCGGTGCTTGCCGCTGCGCTCGAAGTCGATGCGGCCGGTCGTGTCCATCGTCAGGCCGTCGCCATCGGGGCGGCGATGCCGCTCGGTTCTTGTTGATCGACCGGCTCGGGCGTCGCGACATCGCAAACGTCCAGCCGCTGGCCCGCGAAGTCCTCGGCCCGGCGGGCGACGACCCGGCCGTCGCGGACCACGGCCACGCCCGCCAGCTGGAAGCCGTCGCCCTCGAGCTTGCCGACGCCGTACCGCTTAGCCCGCCACGCCGCGGCCAGCGTCCGCCAGCCGAACAGCTGTCCGAAGCTCCCGCGTCCCATGCCGAGGCCGCGGTACACCTCCCGCTCGGGGTCGCTCACCTGGGCCACGCCCGCCAGCCCCACGCGGTTTAGGAAGGCCCGGCCGCGCTCGGCACCCGACATATGCACCACCACCGGCGTCACGCCACGCTGCTGCAGTTCGTCCCGCGACCCGGCCAGGTCCGCCAACGCCGCGCGGCATAGGTTGCAGCCGAAGTGCCGCACCATCAGCAGCGCGACCGACCCGCGCCGCGACATCGCGGCGACGCTCTCGTTGGTGTCGGTCAGCGTGCGCTGGAGCAGGTCACGCGTCTTGTCACGGCTCAGCGGCTCGACCGGCCCGACGTCGAGCGACAGCTCCCCGCCGCGGCTCTTGAAGGCGGCGTAGAGGATCATGGCGAACGGCACCCACCACACCAGGTCATTGGTCGGGATCGTCCAGCCGAAGGCGGGGTCGAGCGTGCCGCGGATCAGCGCGCCGTCAACGTAGCCGACGGGGCCGAAGACTTTGCCGAGGAAGCCGACCAGCACGATCGGCCAGTGGCGCAGCGGGTTCGTCGCGGCGATCGCGTAGCCCAGGCCGTACACGCCGACGATCATGCCGACGCACTGCCAGATCGAGACGTGGGTCGGGCGGTCCATGCCGACGAGGTCGAAGAAGTGGTTCGGGAAGAGGACGACCCACACGCCCCAGAGCAGGTTGTAGCCCGCGGCGAACCAGAGCGTGACCGCCATCCAGCGGGGGGATTTCGGGTTGGGCTTGGTCTTTGTGACCATGCATAACCTTAGGCATCATGGGCTATGTCGGCCTTACTCTCTCTCCCTCTGGGAGAGGGTTGGGGTGAGGGCGGACGTGCCGCGGCCCACCGTTTTCCACGGCATCAATCTCCTGTCACACCGCCCTCACCCCGGCCCTCTCCCGGGGGGAGAGGGGGTCAAGCCACATCGCCCATCAGCTCCCGCAGCGCCACGCCGACGTCCGGCTGCCGCATCAGGTGCTCGCCGACCAACACGCGGTGCACCCCCGCCGCGGCCAGCCGGTCCAAGTCGGCCCGCGTGCGGATGCCCGACTCGCTCACCAGGATCCCCTTGTCCGGCACCTCGGGCAGCAGCGCCAGCGTGTGCCCCACGTCCGTCGTCATCGTCTTGAGGTCGCGGTTGTTGATCCCCAGCAGCTGGTACCCCGGGTGCGGGAACCCGACGTGGCTCTTGACCTGCACCAGCGACTCGTAGTCGTGGACCTCGACCAGCGTAGTCAGCCGCAGCTCGGTCGCCAGGATCAGCAGGTCGATGAGCTGGGCCTCGCCCAGACACTCGGCAATCAGCAGCACCGCGTCGGCTCCGGCGGCCCGGGCCTCGTAGACCTGGTACGCGTCGACGATGAAGTCCTTGCGCAGCACCGGCAGCGGCGTCGCCGCCTTGATCGGCGCGATGAAGTCCAGCGACCCCCGGAAGTGTTTCTCCTCGGTGAGGCAGGACAACGCCGCCGCCCCGGCCCCGTGGTAGGCCCGGGCGATCGCGACCGGATCGAAGTCCTCGCGGATCAACCCGGCCGAGGGCGACGCCCGCTTGATCTCGGCGATGACGCGCAGCTCGTTCCGGGGGCGGGTGACGGCGGCGAAGAAGTTACGCGGCAGCGTGGCGTCGAGGGCCTCGGCCTTGACCTCATCCAGCGGCCGGGCCTTCTGCTTCTCGGCCAACGCGTCCCGCGTGTCGGCCACGATCTGCGCGAGCGTGTCGGGCATGGGCAAGAGGATAGCGGCGGTCCGGGCCCGGCTCCCTCTCCCGCCGGGAGAGGGTCGGGGTGAGGGCGGCCGGGCCGCGGGCTGGTGTCGACGGAATCCAACGCTTACTGTCACACCGACCTCACCCCCGCCCTCTCCCGGCGGGAGAGGGGGCAAGACAGCACCACCCCGCTCACCCACTCCCACTCACCACTCACTCTTCGGCATGGCCAAGGCCCGCACCCAGTTTCTCTGCCGCGAATGCGGGTCGGTCCACCCGCGATGGATGGGCAAGTGCCCGGACTGCGGGGCATGGGACGCGCTCGAAGAATTCAAGGAAGCGGGCAAGTCGGCCAAGCAAGACGCCCACCGCGGGATCGCCCCCCCGGAAGCCAAGGCCGGCCAACTCAGCGCCCGGCCGATCGGCGAGGTCTCGGGCGACGAGGCGGCCGACGCCGGGCGGACCGCGACGGGGATCGGCGAGTTCGACCGCGTCCTCGGCGGGCCCGCGGGGGCGCGCGGCCTGGTGCCCGGCAGCGCAACGATGCTCGGCGGCGACCCGGGCATCGGCAAGTCCACCCTCCTGCTGCAGGCCGCCGTCGCGTTGGCCCGCCGCGGCGAGAAGGTGCTGTACGTCACCAGCGAGGAGTCGGCGGCGCAACTGAAGATGCGGGCCGAGCGTTTGACCCCCGCCCCCGGAAACAGCAACTCCGAAGCAGGACTTCCGGGGGAACTCTTCGTCCTGGCGGACACCAACCTCGCCCGCATCGCGGAGCAGGCCCGCCGCGTGAACCCCGCCCTGCTGGTCGTCGACTCGATCCAGATGGTCTACAAGGGCGACCTGCCCGCCGCCCCCGGAAGCGTCACGCAGCTGCGGGCTTGTTGCCTGGAGCTGGTTTATCACGCCAAGGCCACCGGCGGCGCGTTGGTACTCGTTGGCCACGTCACGAAGCAGGGCGCGCTGGCCGGGCCGCGGCTGCTGGAACACATGGTCGACACCGTGCTGTACTTCGAGGGCGACCGCTACCACAGCCACCGCGTGGTGCGGGCGGTGAAGAACCGCTTCGGCAGCACGCTCGAAGTGGGGCTGTTCGAGATGTCCGACCGCGGGCTCGAAGAGGTCCGCGACGGGTCCGGTTTGCTCGCGGCCGAGTACCAGTCGGCCAGCGGCAGCGTGGTCTGCCCGGTACTCTCGGG
Source organism: Planctomycetota bacterium (assembly GCA_039201235.1). Lineage (GTDB taxonomy): Bacteria > Planctomycetota > Phycisphaerae > Phycisphaerales > Phycisphaeraceae > Algisphaera. The sequence goes on along the minus strand of JBCCRT010000159.1, from coordinate 430 downwards.
CACGCGGTGTTTGTTGGTGGAGATGCAAGCGCTCACGGCCACGGGTTTCCTCGGCTCGGCGAAGCGCAAGACCTCGGGCCTGGACCGCGCCCGCCTGGACATGCTCATCGCCGTGCTGGAGAAGCGCGGCGGGCTTCGGCTGGCGGACCAGGACGTGTTCGCCTCCAGCGTCGGCGGGATGCGGGTCGGCGAGCCGGCGGCGGACCTGGCCCTGGCGCTGGCGATCGCGGGGGCGCACCTGGACCGGGCGGTGCCGCCGGGCACCTGCGTCGTCGGTGAGATCGGCCTGGGCGGCGAGGTGCGGAACGTGCAGCAGCCCGAGCGGCGGGCGGTCGAGGCGGCCCGGCTGGGGTTCACGCGGATTGTCTGCCCCGACGCCCGCTGGCCGAAGATCAAGGGGGCCGAGCTGGTCCCGGTGCGGACGCTGGGG
>JBCCRT010000158.1:0-6356 GCA_039201235.1 Planctomycetota bacterium | reverse complement strand
CCGCCCCGCCCAAGGAAGACATCTGCTACGCCACGACCAACCGCCAGCACGCCGTGCGCCAGCTCGCCGCCTGCGCCGACCTGACCATCGTCGTGGGCAGCAAGAACTCGTCCAACTCCGTCCGCCTCACCGAGATCAGCGAGACCGACGGCACGCCCGCCCACCTCGTCGACGACGCCTCCGAATTGCAAGCCGAGTGGTTCGACGGTGTCGACACCGTCCTGGTCACCGCCGGCGCGTCGGCCCCCGAAGACCTGGTCGACGGCGTCATCCAACAGCTCGTCGACGAGCACGGCGGCGAGATCGACGAGTCGCAGATCATCGAGGAAGACGTCAAGTTCGCCCTGCCCGTCCAGCTCCGCGTGCTCAAGCACGAGATGAGTACCTCGGCCCCCGGAAACTGAGTACTCCCGGACTGGTCACTTAAGTGACCAGTCCCACGCTCTGAACCTCACCGCGCCGCCGCGGGCTCGTTGAGGTCCACCACCGCGTCGGGCTTCATCGCCTCGACCAGCCCGTCGAAGTCGAACCACTTCCGCTTGATCCGCCGCTCGTCCGTCGTCGCCCGCCGCAGCGTCACGGTCATCTCGGCCTCTTGGCCCTGCGGGTAGAGCTTCGCCGTCTCGGGCAGTACCGCCGTCACGCCGTCCGGGCCGTCGACCTCGACCGCGCCGCTGAGCCGGCTGGTCAGCGCCGACCGCCCGCGGCTATCGGTCAGGTCGATCCGCACCGGCCGGGCCGTCGCCGGGTCCAGCATCATCCGCAAGCCCAGCCCCGGCGGCTCGATCAGGTAGTACCCCCGGAAGGTCTCCACCTCGGGGGCGGGGGGTCGTCGAGAAGGGTCCAGCGGCATCAGGCCCAGCAGGTACGGCACCGCCTCGGGCTGCACCGGCAGCGGCAGCGGCCGGGCCAGCGGCGCGCCGTACCGCCCGTAGTACGCCCGGCCGTCGTCCAGCCGGTCGAACACCCAGAACCCCTGCGCGTCCGACCCGGCCCAGAGCTTCACGTCGCCCAGCACCTCCACCGTCCACGCCGTGTTCAGCGGCCGCTCGAAGATCAGCCGCCCGTCGCCCGCCTCCCGCCGCTTCCGGCCCCGCTCGTCCTCCCACCGCATCGCCACCCGCGTCCGCGCCCAGACCCGCGGCAACGCCTCGGCGTTCGCGTTGTAACGCTCCACCAGTTCGCCGTACCCCGGGACCCCGGCGTCGGGCGTCTCGACCGCCGCGGGGTTCAGGTCGTCCGGCACGATCGGATCGGTCCGGCAGCCGGCCAGCAGGCCCAGCCCCACCACCGCCGCGGCAACAAATCGGCCCGCTCGCATCACTCGTGTCCCGCTCATGAGCCTATTCCGAAGAGGTCCGCTGCCTTGCTCCCTCTCCCCCCGGGAGAGGGCCGGGGTGAGGGCGAAGTTTCTCAAACCCCGCCCCCGATCAAACCCACCCCGCGGCCCGCTCGCCCTCACCCTAACCCTCTCCCGAGGGGAGAGGGAACCGAGCCAACCTACAACTCCGCCTCCAGAATCTCGCCCAGCTGCGTCGTCACGCCCTCGATCTGCTCGGCGTCGAGCTTCGGGTCCAGCACCGCGATCGTCTCGCCCTCGGACCACTTGCCGAAGTGCCCCTTGCTCACGTCCGCCTTCGGCGTGAACAACCACCACTCGGCTTCCTGTCCTTCGTCACCCGGGCCCTCCCGCGTTTCGCTGCCGTCGTACCGCAGCAGCTTCTTCCGCATCAGGATCAGAGCGACGACGTACCGGAACGCCAGCCGCGGCGGCTCGGCCGCGTCTTCCAGCCGACGCAGCAGGTTCAGCAGCACCGCGTCGTCGACGAAGGTCTTCTTCTTGGCGTTCGGCTCGGGCACCGTGGTTCGCCAGAAGCTGTAGAGGTGCGGCGGCCGGTACCCGCGGTCCCACGCCGGGATCGACACGTCCACCCGTTTCATCCCGAGCCGGTCGCTGGGCTCCCGCTGCTCCGGCGGGATGTCGACCAGGGCCGAGTAACACCCCGTCCCGGGCTCGAGCGAGTCGCCGGTCGCCTGACAAAACCCCGAGGGCTTCTGCACGTCGTACTGGGAGGAACTGAACCGGGTCATGGTTGAAAAGGTTGAACCGCCAAGAACGCCAAGGAAGGCAGCAAAAGTTTGGACTGAACTATACGCACCGGTTCGCGTCTTCCTTGGCGTCCTCCGCGTCCTTGGCGGTTAATGCTGCACACCGAGTTGTGCCGCCGCCGCGTCGACGGTCTGGTCGATCAGGGTCGCGATCGTCATCGGGCCCACGCCCCCCGGCACCGGCGTGATCATGCTCGCCACTTCCTTCGCCTCGCCGAACGCGACGTCGCCGACGTTGCCCGCGTTGTAGCCGGCGTCCATCACGACGGCCCCGGGCTTGACCCAGTCGCCGCGGACGAACTCGGGCCGGCCGACGGCGGCGACGACGACGTCGGCCTGTTTCACGATCGCGGGCAGGTCCCGCGTCCGGCTGTGGCCGACCGTCACCGTGGCGTGCCGTCCCAGCAGCAGGCCCGCCATCGGCTTGCCGAGGATCGCGCTGCGGCCGATGACCACGGCGTGCTGGCCTTGGAGTTCCACCTCGTAGGCGTCCAGGAGGCGAACGATCCCTCCAGGAGTACAACTATCGAAAGTTGGTCCGTCGTCAGCCTCGCCCTTGAACCACATGCGGGCGTAACTTCCGTAGGTGACGCCGTCGACGTCTTTGGTGACCGGGATCGCCTCGAACGCGGCCCTTTCGTCGACGTGGCCGGGGCAGGGGTGCTGCAGCAGGATGCCGTGGACCGCGGGGTCTTCGGCCAGCGCGCCGACGGCCCGCAAGACGTCGTCGGTCGTCGCGGTCTCGGTCAGCTCGACCTTGCGTGAGGCCATGCCGATGCCCTCGCAGCGGCGGCGCTTCATCTGGGTGTACGTGACCGACGCCGGGTCGGCCCCGACGAGCACCGTCGCCAGGCACGGCGTGACGCCGGTTTGCTGCTTGATCTTCTCGACCCGTTGTGCGGCGGCGGCGAGGGTCTCGCTCGCTACCCGCTTGCCGTCCATGAGCGCTGCGGTCATCTCGAAAGTTTACTACCCACAAGAACCCAACGCTTCATGGCTTGTCGTTCTCGTTCTACACTCTCGCCCATGCAAGCGATCCTGCTCTCCATCGGCGACGAGCTGGCCCTCGGTCAGACCGTCGACACCAACTCGGCCTGGCTGGCGGAACAGCTCTCCCGGCTGGGGGTCTCGACGCTGCTGCACGAGACGATCGCCGACGACCGGGCGCTGATCGCCGCGACGCTGCGGTGGGCGGCGGGCAAGGCGGACGTGCTGCTGGTCAGCGGCGGGCTCGGACCCACCGAAGACGACCTGACGCGGCAGGCTTTGGCCGACGCGATGGGCGTAGGGCTCGAAGAAGACGCCGAGGCGTTGGCGGCGCTGGAAAAATTCTTCGCCGAGCGCGGCTACCGCATGGCCGAGCGGAACAAGGTCCAGGCGCTGTGCCCGGTCGGGGCGGCGATGATCCCGAACCCCAGCGGCACCGCGCCGGGGCTGCGGGCGACGCTCGCGGGAGCGGAGGTGTTCGTCACGCCCGGGGTGCCGCGGGAGATGAAGGCGATGTACGAAGCCGCGATCCGCCCGGCGATCGAGGCGATGCTCGATGAGGCCGGAGCCGGGCCACGCAAGGTGATCCTCACCACCAAGCTCAACACCTTCGGCCTCGGCGAGTCCGACGCGGCCGAGCGGCTGGCTGACCTGATGGCCCGCGACCGCAACCCCACCGTCGGCACCACCGTCTCCGAGGGCCTCTGCTCGATCCGCGTCCGCGCCGAGTTCGGCGACCCCGACGAAGCGCAGCGACAGCTCGACGACACCCTCGCCGCCGTCGAAGCGGCCGTCGGCCCGACCGCCTTCGGCCGCGACGGCGACACGCTCCAGGCCGTCACCGTCGACCTGCTGCGTGAGCACCACCAAACCCTCGCCACCGCCGAGTCCTGCACCGGCGGCATGGTGGGTTCGCTGGTCACCGACGTGCCCGGCAGCAGCGCCGCCTACCTCGGCGGCTGGGTTACCTACACCAACCGGCTCAAGACCGAATTGCTCGGCGTGGCCCCGGAGGTGATCGAAGCGCACGGGGCGGTGAGCGAGCCGGTCGTGCGGGCCATGGCCGAGGGGGCGCGGCAACGCAGCGGGGCCGACCTGGCGGTGAGCCTCTCCGGCGTGGCGGGCCCCGGCGGCGGCACCCCCGACAAACCCGTCGGCACGGTCTGGATCGCCCTCGCCACACCGGCCGGCACCGACGCCCGCTGCGCCCGGCTGGTCGGCAGCCGGTTCAGTGTCCGCGACCGCGCCGCCAAGTGCGCGTTGCAGATGGTCCGCCTGCACCTGCTCGGCGAGAGTCTCGACCACATCAAGTGGCTCGCCGCCGAGCCCGCGACGGCGTAGCCCGCCGCCTGCGTCCGCCTACACTGCCGACACATGGCAAGTTCGACGACGACCCACATCTGGCAGGACGGGGTGTGCAACAGCGCGCCCGCAGGGCGGCTGGCCGCCTCGCTACGCCGCGGCGGCTCGGCCGTGGGTACCGGGGCGCGCGGCAGCGTCGTGGCGCTGCTGGCCGGGGCGGTCGCGCAGCAGCTCGGGCGGACGGTGCTGCTGGTGGTCGCCCACCTCGACGAGGCGGACGACGCGGTGGATGACCTCGAGTCGCTGAGCGAGGCGGTCGCCGGGTCAAGCGTCGGCTTGGCGGTGAATCGGTTCGGGGCGTTGGAAGTGCTTCCGGGGGAGTCGGGCGTCAACCTCGAGTTGCTGGCGGAACGGCTGGCGGTGGTCGAGCACGCGGCGGCGGGCCGATTGGACCGGGCGGGGGTGATCGTCGCGCCGGTGACGGCGTTGATGCAGCCGGTGCCGGAGCCGGACGCGCTGGGCGAGCTGACGCTGACGCTCCGGGCCGGGGAACAGATGCCGCCGGGGCGGCTGCTGGACTGGCTCGACCGGGCGGGCTACCGGCGGCAGGACGCGATCGAGCAGCCGGGCGACTTCTCGACCCGCGGCGGGATCGTGGACGTCTACCCCGTCGCCGGCCGGGCGTTGACGGAGGCGGGCCAGCCGGCGGGCGTCTCGCCGATCCGCCTCGACTACTTCGGCGACGAGGTCGAGTCGATCCGCCGCGTCGACCCCGACACGATGGGTTCCGGAGAGACCCTGCAGAGCGTCGGGCTCATCGGCGGCACCGAGCAGCAGGTCGCCTCGGACCAGCGGACCACGAACCTGCTCAAGCTGCTGCCCGACACGGTCGTGCCGGTGCTGCACGAGACCTTGGAGCTGCAGGAGCAGGCCCGCGGCTACCACGAACGGCTGACCGACGCCGCCGGCGTCCTGCCCCCCGGAAGTTTGTTTAGAGAGCTCACGGGTCGGCCGCACGCCGAGCTCAACGCCTACTCGCCGACGTCGAACCTCGCCGCCGAGGTGATCGACCTGCCGGTGTCGGCGTTGCCGACGTTCGATCAGGACGCGCAGGCCGCGGTGTGTGAGTTGGCTGAATTAGCCGACGACAACAGCCGCGTCACCGTCGTGTGCGGGAAGCCGGCCGAGCGGGATCGGTTGAAAGAACTGCTCGACGAGTTTGCACCGGAATACGCCGACGCGGTTGAGCTAGTGCTCGGTCGCCTGCACCGCGGTTTCATCTGGGCCGACACAGAACAAGGCCACCACTTCGTCCCGCACCACGAGCTCTTCCACCGCTACGAGACCCGCCGCCGGGTGCGACGCGTCTTGTCGTCCGGCGCGGCCGCGGCGACGTCCGGGGGCGGCGACGCGTTTCTCGATTTGGAGGTGGGCGACTACGTCGTCCACGTCGACCACGGCATCGCCAAGTTCACCGGCCTCAAATCCATCACCCGCGGCGCGAAGAAGGGCGAGTACCTCACGCTGCAGTTCGCCGACGCGGCGCTGCTGCACGTGCCGGCCGGGCAGATCGACCTGGTGCAGAAGTACGTCGGCGGCTTCGAGGGCCGGCCGCCGCTCTCGGCCCTCGGCGGCAAGCGGTGGAAGAAGCAGAAGGACTCGGTCGCCGACGCGGTCAAGGACATGGCCGCCGAGCTGCTGCGGGTGCAGGCGGCGCGGGAGACGCAGCCGGGCGTGAGCTACCCGGCGGACACGCCGTGGCAGAAGGAGTTCGAGGCCGAGTTCCCGTACGACGAGACCGACGACCAGCGGGCCGCGATCGCGGCGGTGAAGCAGGACATGACCGAGGCGACGCCGATGGACCGGCTGATCTGCGGCGACGTGGGCTTCGGCAAGACGGAGGTGGCGATCCGCGCCGCGTTCAAGTGCGTCGAGTACGGCCGGCAGGTCGCCGTGCT
>JBCCRT010000157.1:0-6406 GCA_039201235.1 Planctomycetota bacterium | reverse complement strand
TACCTCCGCGCCACCCTCCGCCTCGACCGCTTCGCCACCCTCCCGGTGATGATCGTCCACCTCGCCCTGATGCTCAGCGCCTCGGCGAGCCGCACCACCACCTGGCGCGGCCACCGCTACCGCCTCGACGGGCCGCAGGCCGTCGCCCGCCTGCCGTAGCCCGGGGTAATCCGTTCAAAACCCGCTTTTGGCCCCGCAGCGCCCCCCTTTCGGTGCGGGCGGCGACGGAATTATGCCATAGAGCCCTTGACTTTCGGACGCCGGAAGTTAGCCTAGTAATCGATTACTAGTAATCGATTACTACAAAACTTTCGGTAACCCTTTGCCACCATGCCCACCCCCGTTCCCACCGATTCACGGCCCAGCCTCGCCGACGTCGCCCAGGCCAGCGGCACGTCCGTCCCCACCGTCAGCCGGGTCCTCAACGGCCGGACCAAGAACTTCTCCGTCCGCTCCGACCTCCGCGACCGCATCGTCGAAACCGCCAGCCGCCTCGGCTACCGCCCGAACATCAACGCCCGCACCCTCCGCAGCCAGAGCACCGGCTACGTCGCCGTACTCGGCCTGCGGATGCTCGCCCGCGCCATCCACGACCCGTCCGACAGCGTCATCGACCTGATGGCCGCCCGCCTCGCCGAGGCCGGCCTGCACCTGACCACCACCTTCGTCCACGGCGACGAAAACGCTTACGAGCTGCCCCCCTGGCAGGTCGACGGGGCCGTCGTCGTCCGCTCCACCCGGCCCGAAGACTTCGCCGCCGTCGAAGCCGCCAACCTCCCCTACGTCAGCATCAACTCCCCCGCCGGCCCGTCGGGCGTCTCCGTCGTCGTCGACGACGCCGGGGCCATGCGGCAGCTGCTCGACCACCTCCACGGCCTGGGCCACCGCCGGATCGCCTACGCCACCCCGCCCCGCGCCGGCGTCCGCCACGTCAGCGAGACCGACCGCCAGCAGGCCTACGAGGCGTGGATGCGGGCCGCCGGCCGGCCAACGCTCGTGCTCGACGACGGGACCCCGGACTCGATGATGCGGCCCCTCGACCGGGCCCTGTCCGCCGGCGTCACCGCCGTGATCGCCTACGACCACTTCATGGCCGCCAACCTCGTCGCCGCCGCGGCGCAGCGTGGCGTCGCCGTCCCGGGCCGCCTCAGCATCGCCGCCTTCAACGACGAATACCCCACCTCACACCTCTGGCCGACCGTCACCACCGTCGGCCACCCCAAGCAGCGGCTCGCCGACGAAGCGACCCGCCGCCTGCTCGGGGCCGTCCGCGAGGGACGCCGAGCCGAACGCGTCTGCCTCCCCATGACGCTGTCCGTCCGCCAATCCACCGGCCCGCCGCCGGCCGACCCCTGAGTCAACCGCCGTGTGATCCGTCACGGCTTCTTCTGTTGGTCCCGCCTCGATTCTCTACTTCACCCTTGGAGGTTCTCATGAAACGCACCCTCGCCACCGCCACCGCTCTCGCCCTCTCGCTCACCGGCGTCGCCGCCCACGCCGCCATCGTCAACGGCTCGTTCGAAGACGACACCCTGGGCAGCACCGCCGTACCCACCGGCTTCGCCCGCAGCCCGGACGCCAGCTCCGTGATCGTCGACACCAACGTGACCGACGGCGCCGTCGCCGCCGAGGTCACCGTCGACTTCCCGGCCGCGGGCTTTGCCGGCAACTACTTCGTCAACGCCCTGGACCAATTCGAAGCCGCCCCGGCCCTGATCAGCGGCCAGGAGTACATCATCACCGCCGACGTCACCGTCGCCACCGCCGACTCACAGGTCAGGATCCAGGCCTTCAGCAGCGGAGTCACGCTGCTCGAACAGAGCGTCAACACCGCCGCCACCCCGGCGGCCCAGAACGTCACCCAGAACTTCTCCAACACCTTCGTCTACGCCGGCGGCGACCTGTTCGCCGCCATCCAGGTCCTCGACCCCAGCTTCGACGGCGGCACCGTGACCGCCACCGTCGACAACTTCCAGATCAAGGTCGTGCCCGAGCCCGGGTCGCTCGCCCTGTGCGGCCTCGGCGGCCTCACACTGCTGTTCCGTCGCCGCGCCTGATATCGCTTCCGATCACCCGCCCGCCGGCGTCTCACCGCGCCGGCGGGCCTTGCCGAAAAACACGCCGCCGGCCGTGCCTCCCGCTCTCATCTCCGACCGTTCGCCCCCGTCACGAAAGGCTCACCCGTGAAACGCCAGGCCTTCACCCTCATCGAACTGCTCGTGGTCATCTCCATCATCGCGCTGCTGATCGCGGTCCTGCTGCCGGCCCTGGGGTCGGCCCGCGCCGCGGCCCGCGACATCGCCTGTAAGTCCAACCTCCGGCAAATCGCCATCGCCAACACCGTCTACGCCGGCGACCACGACCGACGCATGGCCGTCATGTTTCAGGACGCCCCAACCGACCCGTTCCTCTGGTGGCAGCAGCGCCTCGCGCCCTACATGCCCATCGACGGCGACTCCACCGCGACCGCAATCAACCAGAGCGTGATCTTCACCCCCGGCAACGTCTGGAACTGCCCCGAGGGCACGCCCGACGAGGCGACCAACCGCACCACCTACAACATCAACAACTTCATGTGCTTCGACTTCGTCAGCCCGCGCCGATGGTTCTACGACCTCGACGCCCCGCCGGCCGCCTCCCGCATCGTCATGCTCGGCGACTTCAACGAGGCGGACTGGGCCTACATGGCCACCACCGACGCTCGCGTGGTCTGGGGCACCGCCCTGTCGCCCGGCAACGCCCCGGTCCCCGGCTTCCGCCACGGCGGCGATGCCGGCCAACCCCTCGCCGCCGACCCCAACACCACCGTCGCCCCGGCGAGCATTGCCAACCTGGCCTTCGTCGACGGCCACGTCGCGGGCCTCCTGCCCGAAGAACTGCTCCGCGACCCCGACGCCGACGGCGACGTGACCGACGACAGCCGCTGGCTCTGGTGGAACTGACCGCCGCCACGCCGATTCCGGGGTCGCGGTGGTGCGCACGGTTCGACCAGGTTTCGCCACGAAAATTCAGAAGACGCACAAAAATTTCAAACCGTGCCGCCCCCGGAACCTGCGCCGCGGCGTCGCGGAGGATTTCGGCTGATTTCGCGCACGAATCGTTCGTTGCGTCCCATAGTGTCGGCTCCCGTATTGCCGGCGGCCCCCCGGTAAAGACAAGGCCGGGCCCGCCCGCTTCGGACGGCCGGGTCGAGTGACCGCGTGTCGGCGGCGATGCCCGGGGTACCACCTTGTCGGAAACCCCCGGGGTCCAGACACCACGGCTCGGCCGGGGGCGCACGCCCGGGTCGTTTCGATCCATTGAACCGCCAAGGACGCCAAGAGCGCCAAGGAAGACCGTAAGGCATTGGGGTTTTGCTTCTGCATTCCTTGGCGACCTCCGCGTCCTTGGCGGTTCAACGGATTGAACGATCACCACCCCGCCGCGGCGACCGCGAAGCGGGAGGGGTGGGGGCGTGGGGTGCCCGCTCCTTGACAACTCAAGCGAACCCGCCGGTCAGTTGGGCAGGATGAAGTACCCGCCGGGGCTGCGGTCGGTGAAGAAGTGGGTCGCCAGGCCCGCGGCCTGCCAGCCGACGGCGGCGAGCAGCTCGCCGGCGATCGCGCCGACGGCCAGGGGCAGCGTCGCGTGGAACGCCCGCACCCCGCCCAGCCGCAGCACCGCCTGGCGGACCGCCCAGCCGATCAGGAACGACCAGCCGACGCGGATCGCCGGCGACGTGCCGAGCACCAGGAACAACACCGGGTGGATCGGCCACCACGGCAGCCGCAGCCGGGCCGAGGCGCAGCCGACGACCAACGCGACGCCCAGACCTAGCCACAGCATCGCCCCGGCGTCGGGCGTCGCGGCGGCGAAATGGCCGTCGGCGACCGCGGCCAGCGTCGGTTCCAACTGGTCCAACGCGGTCAGGTCCGACAGCCGGTCCGACAACGCGTCGAACGGCAGCGACGGGTGCCCGCGGTTGGCCCACGTGTCGAAGCTGCTGAGCCCCAGGCTGTGCGACACCACCAGCGTCGCGCCGGTGGCGAGCACCAGACTGGCCGCCGCGACGACGCCGAAGCCCAGCGCGACCCGGCCGGCGCGGGGACGCTTGTCGGCCGTGTCGGCCAGTCGTAAAGCGTTCACGACGTAGCCCAGCAGCGGCTCCCGCGGCGCCCCGGCCAGGACGGTCGAGAACAGCGCCAACCCCAGGAACGCCGACGGCCCCAACCCTTCGAAGCCGAACCAGGCGGCGAGGACGACCAGCGGCATCCAGTTGGGCTCGAGGTAGAACATCCCCGTCTCGGCGCTGAGCCGGGCGAGGATCAACAGCATCACCAGCAGCACCAGCACGGCCAGCAGCGACAGCCGCCAGTCCAGCCGGACCCCCGCGGCCAGCAGCCACACCGCCCCGGCCACGCTGAGCACCAGCCCGCGGGCCGCCCACGCCGAGGCGGCCGAGGTGTCGGGGCGACGCAGGCCGACGGCCGCCGCGGCGACCCGGCCGTAGTGACGCCGGCCGAGGTACGCGATCATCGCCGCAAACCCCAGGTACGCCCCGGCCCGCAGCAGCGGCCCCGGGTCGGTCTCCAGCGGGTTGTTGCCCAGCGACTGGCCCCGCGCCAGGAACGCCGCCCCCAGCGCGAGCCACAGGAAGTTCGACACCCCGACGCTGAACGACACATCGCCGCGGATGAAGAACACGAAGGCGACCACGCTGAAGTAGATCGCCGGCCGGAACTGCTCCGAAGCGCCCTGCACCTGCGCGGCACCCGGCAGCAGGGATTGCATCGCCGCGAACTGGTTGAACTTGATCTGGAACGTGATCAGCTCGAAGCCCCACTCGCTCAGGCCGTTGAACAGGTGGATCGTCAGCACGCCGAGCAGCCCGAGCCAGAACAGCCGGCTGCGGAGCACCGCGGGCCGGGCGTGGGCTCCGTCGGCGCCGGGCTTCGTCAGCTCCTCGACGAACCGCACCAGCGGGTACGGCAACTTCTCGTACCGGGCCCACTGCGGGTGGACGATCACCCCGAGGCACAGCGACGCCGCCCCCAGCAGCAACGCGAGGCCGCCCCACAGCCGCAGCACCGGCCACCACGCCGACCACGGCACCGCCGCGGGGTCGAGCGTGTCCCCGTCGCCCGCCCCGGCGGTCAGCGTGTCGGTCACGCCCGGCGTCTCCCGCCCGTCGGCCAGCAGCACGCCGTCGGGCAGGTAATCCAACGCCCCGGCGTCCCGCCAGGCGTCGGCGGTCTTGGCGAGGTTGGCGACGTTGCCCGTGCTGCCCGCGAAGGTCCGCAGGAAGTTCGTGCCGGGCCAGGCGCACGCGGCCGTCCCGATCACGACGACCGCCACCACGTCCGCCCGGCCGACGACGCCCCGCCGCCACAGCGACCGGCCCAGCGCCCCGCCGGCGAGCAGCAGCAGCAGCACCGCCGGGCCGTAGACCGACGTCGGCATCAGGTTGCCGGTCATCAGCGGCTGGCGGAGGTACGCGTCGTTGAACAGCGTGAAAGCGCTGACCCACGCCGCGAGGATCAGCCCGAGGATGACGCCGACCCAAGGCATCGCCGTAAGGTAACGGACGGGGCGTCGGCCCTACGCCGCGAGCTGCGTCCGCACCAAGGTCTGGTAGATCGCGCAGCGGCCGAGCAACTCCTCGTGCGTGCCGCGGTCGACGATCCGCCCGGCGTCCATCACCACGATCTGGTCGCAGTCCACCACGGTGCTCAGTCGGTGGGCGATCACGAAGGTCGTCCGGCCGCGCCTGGCCCGATTGACCGCCTCGGTGATCTGGGCCTCGCTCTCGGCGTCGATCTGGCTCGTCGCCTCGTCGAGGATCAGCACGGCCGGGTCGCGCAAAATCGCCCGGGCGATGCACAGCCGCTGCCGCTGGCCGCCGGACAGCCCCTTGCCGCCCTCGCCGAGCTTCGTGTCGTAGCCGTCGGGCAGCGACGACACAAAGCCGTGGGCCGAGGCCGCCTTCGCCGCGGCGACGATGTCTTGCCGGGGCGTGTGCCGCCGGCCGTAAGCGATGTTGTCCGCGATGCTGCCGGCGAACATCACGCTCTGCTGCGTCACCGCCGCGAGCTGGCCCCGCAGGCTCCGCAGCGATACGCCGGCGATGTCCACCCCGTCGACCCGCACCCGGCCCCGCGTCGGCTCGGTCAGCCGCGGCAGCAGGTTCATCAGCGTCGACTTGCCCGAGCCGTTGGTCCCGACAATCGCCACCGACTGGCCGTACGCCACGGTCAGGTCCACCGCCTCGACCGCGAACCGCTCAGCACCCGGGTAGCGGTACCACACGTCCTCGAACACGATCTCCCGCCGGTGACGCGGCAGGCTCGGCCGCGGGTCGCGCTCGTGTTCGCCGCGTTCGTTGGGCTCGGCCGGGGCGTCGAGTACCTGCTTGATCCGCTCGGCCGCG
>JBCCRT010000156.1:0-6408 GCA_039201235.1 Planctomycetota bacterium | reverse complement strand
GGTAGTCCCGGCCGTTGTTTCTCGCGCGTGGGTCCCGGTGGGGTTGGGGGGGGTTTTTTTTTTTTTTTGTTGGGGGGGTTTTTGGCCGCTTTTTTGCGGGTCTTTTTATCTTTATACGGGGGGGCACATGCCCCCCCGCTACGCTGATATCAGGTCCGCCCCGCCCAGTCCCCGTCCGGGTCCGCGTCCCGCGCCGCGGCGAACGCCTCGCGCAGCTTCGCCACCACCTCTTCCCGCAGCGGGTTCTGGTTCGCCACCGCGACGTTCGATTCCGCGTTGTCCAGGCTCGTCGTCCCGCAGATCGCCGTGTGCACGCCCTCGTGCGCCAGCGTGAACTTCAGCGCGATCTCGGGCCACTCGACCTCGGGGTGCCCGGAATAGCCCAGGTCGCGCGGCGTGACGCCCATCGCGTTGAACCGGCGGTGGTACTCCGACGCGTAGTTCTGGTACATGCCGCGCTGCTGGTCCGGGCTCTTCCACGCCGCGTTGGCAATCGGGCGTTTGGCGATTACGCCCACGTCGTGGCGGACGCAGGCCGGCACCGTGGTGGCGAGGTTCGCCTGGTCGCAGAGGTTCACCGACGTCTCGATCACCGCGACATCGTCCAGGCCGGCGGCGTAGACGGCCGCGTCGTTGTCGCCGGAGTAGCCGGCGAACCGCAGCTTGCCCGCGTCCCGCGCCGCGGCCAACGCCCCGAGCGCTTCGCCCTTTCCCAGCACGTCCCGGCCGCAGCTGTGCAGCAGGCAGACGTCGAGGTGGTCGGTCTTGAGGCGCGACAGCGACCGGTCGACCGTCGCCGTGACCGCCTCGGCCGACCACGGGTCGTCGAACGACGGGTCGGCCCCCATGCCGCACTTCGAGACCAGCACGTAGTCGTCCCGCCGCTCGCCGATCGTTTTCCCGATCGCCTCCTCCGAGCCGCGGTAGGCCGCCGCGGTGTCGATCAGGTTCACGCCGTGGTCCAGCAGGTAATTCAGCACCCGCCCGACCTCGGCGACCTCGGTCTCGAGGAACCCGATCGGCGCGGCACCGTAGCCCAGTCGGCTGACGGAAAGTTCGGTTTTTCCCAGGGTGGTCTGTTGCTTGGCGGGCACAGTCTAGACGATCGGCCCGGCCGTGCCCGCGGCGGGATCAAGCCCCGAATTCCAGCTCGATATCTTCATCGTCCCCGTCCGCGTCGTCGCCGAGGTAGTTGTGGGTGATCTCCTCGCCGGGCTGGATGTCGCGTAGTGCCGCGACGGTCAGGTCGTCGAAGTAAGCGGCGTTGGGGGCGTGGTCGTGGTTGATATACCGCAGGTCGTTCTCGACGAGCAGGCCGTTCTCGTCGTCGAGCCAGAGGACGTAGGCGCCGTCTTCGGTGGTGGGGCGGCCGGCGAGTTGGCCGATGACGGTGTCGGCGGGGATCAGGCGGTTGGCGAACAGGCCGAGGCCGTGGATGCCGCTGGGGCGGACGTCAAACATCGTGGTGGTTTCCGTGGTCGGGGGCGACGCCCGGTGCAGGCCGCGTGGGTCGTCGGCCACAAGGTATCGCGTCACACCGGGCCGCGCTCAAGCGACGCGGCGATCGCCCCGATGAGTTGTCGGGTCCGTGTGCTTGCTGTCGCCTTAAAGGTGGGGTGGATGATGTCCGAGAACCGAAACGTGCCGGCCGCGCCGCCGAGCGTCGAGCTCGAGCCCGCGGCCTGGAACGAGCTGATCGACCAGATCAACCTGGCCGAGATGATGATCCCCGGCCGGGAGCGACGCGAACACGACCGCGTCGACTTCGACCAGCAGGTCACGCTCTACGCCGAGTTCGTTGACGCGGACGCCGAGGGGTTCGACCCCGAAGCGCCCCTGTTCACGCAGGAGAACGCCGGCGGTGACGCCGACCCAAGCTGGCAGCGGTACCTCGTGCGGACCCGCAACGTCAGCGCGTCGGGGCTGGGTTTCTTCCACCACGTCGAGGTCGAGATCGGCCGGCGGGTGCTCTTCACCGCGTTCGACACGAACGGCCGGGTCTGCACCCTCGCCGGGCTCTGCGCCCGGGCCGACCTGATCGAAGACGGCGTGTGGGACATCGGCGTGCGGTTCGACCGGCTGATCGACCTGGGGCAGCTGGTGGATGTGGACGGTGCGCCGCTGCAGAAGGCGGGGTGAGGGCCGCGTGCCTTTTTCGTTCTCGTTCTCGTAATCGTGCTCGTAATCGAAACAACGAACCACCCGTCACGTACGGGTAAGCGTTTCCTTGCAGCGATTACGAGAACGAGAACGATCAAAGCACGCTTTATTGCGCTTCAGTCAGCTCCCGCACCAGCGACGCGTACCACGTCACGTTCAGCCCCAGCCGCTCGTCCCGCGACGGGTCGCGGTTGCTCACGTCCAGCGACGCGGCGTGGACACCCAGCAGCTTCCACGTCGTGCTCTCGGTCGCCAGGTCCATGATCTTCGCCACCACCGGCGAGCCCGACGACCCGCGGTGCAGCCGGGCGTCGGTCAGAAAATACCGCTCGCCCTTAAACGGCAGCGGGTACACGCTCGCCAGCGTCGCCCGGCGGATCAGCGGCAGCCGGTGCAGCGTGTCCTCGAACCCCAGCGGGAATCCCACCACGATCACCTCCTGGCCCAGCGGCAGCGCCCGCGACTCGTCCATCAGATCGGACGGGCCGAAGGTGTCGACATGCCAGCTGGCGATCACGGTCGGGTCGTTGATCGGCACGGCCACGACATCGACGGCCGGGCCCAGCGTCGGGTGCTCCCGCCAGACGTGGTTCCCCGCCTTGTCGACCAGATCGATCCACAGCTCGCCGTGCGACGTCAGGTCGTCGGGGTTGTCGTGGACCCGCACCTGCAGCCGATTGGGGTAGTGGCCGGTCGCGTCGTCGCGGACGACGTGGCGGTTGGTGATGAGGTAAAGGAAGCCGTCCCGCAGGAAGAAGAACGCGGTGGCGTTGCCGACCTGCGCGTCGTTGTTGAACGACAACACCTTGGCGACGCGGACGAGCCGCGAGTCGATCGCGGGCGGCTGGGCGGACGGGTCGGCCATGGCCGTCAAGCTAACGCCCGGCGGTCGCGCTCGTCGACCGCCGCGGCCAGGAATTCATCCAGCGGCAAGGCCCCGCGGTCGCCGTACGCGCGGTGACGGACGCTCACCGTCCCGGCCGCCTCGTCCTTGCCGCCGACGACGAGCATGTACGGCACCTTCATCTCCTGGGCCGCCTTGATCTTCCCGTTGACCCGGTTCGCCGACGTGTCGATCTCCCCCCGGAAGTTGGCCTTCCGCAGGGCGCTGAGTACCTTTTGGCCGTAGGCGTTGAACTTGTCGCTGATCGGCAGCACGCGGACCTGCTCGGGCGCGAGCCAGAGCGGGAACGCGCCGTTGAAGTGCTCGATCAGGCAGCCGATGAACCGCTCCATACTCCCGAACGGTGCGCGGTGAATCATGACCGGCGTCTTCTCGGCGTTGTCCGAGTCGGTGTACGTCAGCTCGAACCGCTGCGGGAGTTGGTAGTCGACCTGCACGGTGCCGAGCTGCCAGTCGCGGCCGATGACGTCCTTGACGACGAAGTCGATCTTCGGGCCGTAGAAGGCCGCCTCGCCGGGCTCCTTGGCGTAGGGCACGCCCAGCGACTCGGCCGCGGCGACACACGCCGCCTCGGCCAGGTCCCAATCGCCCGGGTCGCCGACGAACTTGCTGCTGTCGGGGTCGCGCAGGCCAACCCGCACCCGGTAGTCGGTCATGCCCAGCGTGGTGAAGACGATGTTGACCAGCTCGATACAGCCCATGACTTCCGCCGCGAGCTGGTCCGGCGTGCAGAACAGGTGGGCGTCGTCCTGCGTGAAGCCGCGGACGCGGGTCATGCCGCCGAGCTCGCCGGACTGCTCCCAGCGGTAGACCGTGCCGAACTCGTACAGCCGGATCGGCAGGTCGCGGTAGCTGTGCTTGTCCGAGGCGTAGATCTGGATGTGGCCCGGGCAGTTCATCGGCCGCAGGAGAAAGCCGTCGACCTCGCCGTTGTTCATGCGGGCCGACAGCTCGGCGCACGTCGCCCCCTCGCCGGCAAGCCGCTTGAGGGTCTCGCGCTCGACCAGCGGCGGGAACTGCGAGTCGGCGTAGTACGGGAAGTGGCCCGACGTGCGGAAGAGGTCGAGCTTGCCGATGTGCGGCGTGAAGACCTCCCGGTAGCCCTGGCGGGTCAGGTGCTCGGTGATGAAGCTCTGCAGCTCTTTGCGGATCACCGCGCCGTTGGGCTTCCACAACACCAAACCCTGGCCGACCTCTTCGTCGATGCTGAACAACCCGAGCTTCCGGCCGACGACGCGGTGGTCACGGGCCTTGGCCTGCTCGAGTTGTTCGAGGTGGGCGTCGAGGTCGGCCCGGCTGAAGAACGCGGTGCCGTAGACGCGTTGGAAGCGGTCGGCGTTGATGTCGCCGTGCCAGTGTGAGCTGGCGACGGACATGACCTTCACGGCCGCGATCCGCGAGGTGTTGTCGACGTGCGGCCCCTGGCAGAGGTCTTCCCACTGCCCCGCCCCGCCGGTGACGTACCACGACAGCGTGGCCGCTCCGTTCTGGATCGCCTTCTGCGCGTTGTCGAGTTTGTACTTGTTGCCCTCGGCGTCGAGCTTGGTCATGCCCTCGGCCAGCGATTTTTCGTAACGCACGAAGTCGCGGCCCTGGGCGACGATGTCCCGCATCTCGTCTTCGATCTTGCCGAAGTCGTCGCTGCTGATCGGGGTGTCGAGTTTGAGGTCGTAGTAAAACCCGTTGTCGAGCGGCGGGCCGTAGGCGAGCTGGGCCCCCGGAAAGGTCTTCTGGATCGCTTCGGCCATCACGTGGGCGGCCGAATGGCGGAGCAGGTAGAGCGCATCTTGTTCGTTCTGTGTGTCGCGCCACTTGCTGCGGCCCTTCTTGTCGAAGCGGGGGGCGGTGACGATGGACAGCGTGACCTCGCCGGTCGGCAGGGGGCGGTCGGCGTCGTAGAGCTCGCCGTTGACGCGGGCGCCGATGGCGGCCTCGGCGAGTTTTTCGCCGATCGTGGCGGCGACCTGTCGGGCGGTGGTGCCGTCGTCGTGGGTGGTCTGCGTGCCGTCGGGCAGGGTGACGTGGGTGGGCATGACGCGTTCGGGTCGGGGAGGGGACAAACGGGGCAGGATACGGGATGCGGCGGGTCGGCGGACGGAGGTCGAGTTGGAGAGCAGCGTAGGTGTAGCCCTTACCGGGGCTTGCGTCCACCGGGCTGCGGGATAGGTGTTTCTGCTTACCGGGCAAGAGCTTAGCGTTTTTCTTGCGCGGGGTTTTCGCTATACTGCCGACACGTACGGGCGCGCCGGCGTGGCCTCGCCGATCCGGGATGGTCACCCGTGA
This sequence comes from Planctomycetota bacterium, assembly GCA_039201235.1. Classification (GTDB taxonomy): domain Bacteria; phylum Planctomycetota; class Phycisphaerae; order Phycisphaerales; family Phycisphaeraceae; genus Algisphaera. The sequence goes on along the minus strand of JBCCRT010000156.1, from coordinate 1,061 downwards.
ACCAACCCCAACCGCCTGCAGCCGGCAGGCAGGAGTGACGCATGTCGATCGCGCAGCTACCGAACATCACGCTGTCCCACTCGGCCATGGCCGTGCTCAGCGAGGCCCCGTCGGTGACGTTTTTCAGCAGCGTCGACGAGCTGGTCGAGGCCGCCGTGCCCGAAGACCAGGTCGACGAGCAGGGCTACTACACCGTCGGCTACGACGTGGACGGGCAGTTCGTGCCCGAGCTGAAGATCTGCCGGGTGACCAACGGCGTGGCGGGCAACTACCTCGAGCCGTACATGCGGCGGCGGGACGCGCAGTGCATGTGCATCGCCGACGACCGGGCAACGGACAAGCCGACCTTCGAGTCGCGGTTCGGGAAGGACTTCGAGGAGACGCGGCAGGAGACTTTCGCCTGGCTCAAGACGCAGGACCTCGCCTGCTTCTTCTTCAACGCCGGACGCACCGGCAAGGGCCTGCCCGCCCTCGTGATCGCGCCGGCCAACGCGGGCTTCTTCGCCATGGGCCTGGCCATGCTCCAGGGCATCATCCCCGTCGAGGAGATCGAGAAGCAGGGCGAAGACTACAACCACACCGCGATCATCTACATCGCCCCGCCCTTCCGCCACACGCACTTCGACGGCAAGCAGGTCGTCGTCCACAACCGCCGCGAGGGCCTGCACGAGCTCTACAGCTACAACCTCTACCCCGGCCCGTCGGCGAAAAAGGGCGTCTACGGCATGCTCCTGACCCTCGGCGAGAAGGCCGACTGGACCACCGCCCACTGCGCGACCGTCCAAGTCGTCACCCCGTACGACAACACGGTGACGATCATGCACGAAGGCGCTTCCGGCGGCGGCAAGAGCGAGATGCTCGAGCAGATGCACCGCCAGCCCGACGGCCGGCTGCGCCTGGGCACCAACACCGTCACCGGCGAGAACCGCTACCTCGCCCTGCCCCGCGGCTGCGAGCTGCACCCGGTCACCGACGACATGGCGCTGTGCCACCCCAGCTTCCAGCGCGACGACGTCAAGAAGGTCACCCTCACCGACGCCGAGAAGGCCTGGTTCCTCCGC
>JBCCRT010000155.1:0-6485 GCA_039201235.1 Planctomycetota bacterium | reverse complement strand
CCCCTCGTCGGCGAGCTTGTCCGCGGCTAACAAAGTGAACTTACTCATCGCGAAGCTCCCGAGGTGAAACCGCAGATTTCACAGATTTCGCAGATAGAAGACCAAACGCGGAAACGCCGGCTTTGTCAATCTGCGTGATCTACGAAATCTGCGGTTCCGGTTTGCTGGCGTCAATCAATCTCGGCCGCGGCGGCGAAGGCTTTTTCGGCCGCGGCGAGGGTGCGAGTGATACACGAATCGTCGTGAGCCGTCGAGACGAACCACGCCTCGAACGCGGCCGGGGCGAGCATGACGCCGTGGTCGAGCATGGCCCCGAAGAACGCGGCGTAGCGGTCGGTCCGCGTCGCGGTGGCCTGCTCGTAGTTCTGGACCTCCTCGCCGTGGGCGTCGACGAAGAACAGCCCGAGCATCGCGCCGACGCGGGTGAAGTAGGCCGGGCAGTTGGCGGCCGCGGCGGCTTGCCGGAGGCCGGCTTCGAGCTTCGCCGAGGTCGCTTCGAGCCGGTCGTAGGCCGCGAAGTTGTCGGCCGCGAGGGCGTCGAGCGTCGCGGTGCCGGCCGCCATCGCCAGGGGGTTGCCGCTGAGCGTGCCGGCCTGGTACATCGGCCCGTCGGGCGCGACCTGCCGCATGAGTTCTTCCTTCCCGCCGTACGCCGCGCACGGCAGCCCTCCGCCGACCACCTTGCCGAGGCACGTGAGGTCGGGTGTCACCCCGTATCGCGCCTGCGCCCCGCCGTAGGCCACGCGGAACCCGGTCATCACCTCGTCGAACAGCAGCGGCACGTCGAACGCGTCGCACAGCTCCCGCAGCCCCTTGAGGTAGCCGGCTCGGGGGGGGACGAGCCCCATGTTGCCCGCGATCGGTTCGACGGCCATGCACGCGATCTCGCCGCGGTGCGTGGTCATCGCGTCACGCACCGCGTCCAGGTCGTTGAACGTCACCAGCACCGTCTGGCTCACCACTTCCGCCGGCACGCCCGGGCTGCTGGGCACGCCCAGCGTCGTCGCCCCGCTGCCGGCCGAGACCAGCAGGGCGTCGGTGTGCCCGTGGTAGCAGCCGGTGCACTTGATGACTTTGCTCCGCCCCGTCGCGGCCCGCGCCAGCCGGATCGCCGACATCGCCGCCTCGGTCCCCGAGTTGACGAAACGCACGACCTCGACCCCCGGCACCGCGTCGATTACCCGCTCGGCCAGAGCGTTCTCCGCCTCGGTCGGCATGCCGAAGCTCGTGCCCTTCGCCGCGGCCCGACCCACCGCCGCGATCACTTCCGGGGGGGCGTGGCCAAGGATCAGCGGGCCGTACGAACACACGTAGTCGACGTACGCGTTGCCGTCGATGTCGACCACCACCGCCCCCCGCCCCTCCGCCACCGTCACCGGCTCCCGGCCCACCGCCCGATACGCCCGCACCGGCGAGTTCACCCCGCCCGGCATCAGGGCCACCGCCCGGGCGTGCGCGGCGGACGATCGGGCGTAGCGGGCAACGGTCGGGGTCTCGGTCGGCTTCACGACCTGATCTTATCACCCCCGGAAGTGGCCCCCTCGGCCCGGCCCGTCGGCGTTTCAAGCCGATCGACCGCTGCGGTCGAAGGAAACTGAGCCCCCCACGCCTTACCCCACCTCCGGAACAACCGGATCATGCCCGTTATCGGATCACCCCACGCCCTCCCAGCCGCCGCCCTCGCCCTGCTGACCCTCTGGATAACCGGTTGCTCCGTCGTCGGCCCGACCTCCATCCGCTCCGGACGCCTCGACTACAACGAGGCCGTCCAGGTCACCGGCGACCAGGAACTGCTGCTCAACATCATCCGCCTCCGCTACCGCGACACCCCCACCATCCTCCAGATCGCCAGCATCAACACCCAGTTCAACTTCGAGTCCCGCCTCACCGGCAGCACCACCCTTGTCCCGAGCAACGCCGAGAGCTTCGGCCTAAACGGCCAGCAGTCCTACTACGAACGCCCCACCATCAGCTACCGCCCCGTCGTCGGCCAGGCGTTCATCTCCCAGATGCTCGAGCCCGTCGACGAGGACAAGCTCACCCTGCTCTACAACGCCGGCTGGCCCGTCGACACCCTCTTCGGGCTCACCGTACAGTCCATCAACGGCATCCAGAACGCCCCCGGCGCGTCGGGCCCGACCCCCGAGCTCGACCCCGACTTCCGCCGCTTCCAACGCGTCATCCAGAGCCTCCGCGACCTGCAACGGGCCGGCCTGCTCACCGTCGGACGCACCGGCGACGTCGCGCAGCTCCGCCTCGGCTCGGCCCCGGGGCTCGAAGACCAGGAAGCCTTCGTCAAACGGGCCCTGAACCTCGACCCCCGCCGCGACGCCTACCGCCTCGGCGCCGCCATCGAGCCCGGCGCCGACGGCAACAACGAGTCCATCGCCATCGTCCCCCGCTCCCTCATGTCCTCGATGTTCTACCTGTCCCAGGGCATCGACGTGCCCCGCGGCGACATCGAAGACGCCCGCGTCTTCACCGCCCAGTACGCCGACGGCCGACCGCTGGACTGGCAGCAGGAAACCAACAACCTCTTCCGCGTCCGCACCGGCTGGCTCGCCCCGAGCAACGCCTACGTCGCCGTCCAGTACCGCGGCCGCTGGTTCTTCATCGAAGACAGCGACCTGAGCAGCAAGACCACCTTCGCTCTTATCAGCCAGCTCTTCGCCATGCAGGCCGGCAACGTCCGCAACGCCGGCCCCGTCCTCACCCTCCCCCTCGGCGGCAACTGACCCCCCCCCGGAATTGAAACGATCAAACCCCGGAAGCCCACGGATTAAATCCGTGGGCTTCTCTGCCTCACACCCACATGCCAAAGAGCGGGCACCCCACGCCCCCACCCGCTCCGCTTCGCGGCCGCCGCGGCGGGGTGATGAGGTCGCTGGTTCTCGTTTTAGTTCTCCGTGGTGAACTAAAACAAGTCCCAGCCAACTTCACGGGCGTGCGCCCCCGGCCGAGCCGCTGGTGCCGTTGACCCACGGGGTTCCCGACAAGGTGGGTCCCGTGGCGTCGCCGCCGACAAGCGAACACTCGACCCGGCCGTCCGCCGCGGGCGGGCCCGGCCTTGTCGGGTCCCGGGGTCCCGCCGGCCAACGGGGGCCGACACCGAAGGGCGCGGCGAACGATTTGTGCGCGAAAACCCTCGAAATCCTCCGCGGTCAGAAGGCGTAGCTTCCGCGAGCCACATGATTTAAAAATTTTTGCGCGTCTTGTGAATTTTTGTGGCAGAACCCCGCGATCCCGTGCGCACGAACGCGCCGGGTCGGCCCGGTGGCCGTGGGGCCACGCCGTGACAAGCGCGGGGAACTCTGGCATAATCTGGGGTCCATCGGGCTCGTAGCTCAGCTGGTTAGAGCGCACCCCTGATAAGGGTGAGGTCGTAGGTTCGAATCCTACCGGGCCCATTGCCGAGCCCCTCCTGTTTTGCGGGGGGTTGATCGTCGGTCCGGCTGGCGCCGGGCGTGGCGGTTTACGCGGGTGTGTGAGTCTGTCCCGGCGAGCCGGGCGCGGCCGGCTTGGACCCGTTTTCTTTCTCCGGCCGCCGCGGACCCCGTTGTCATGCTGCCCAAGGAACCGGCCCGTCGGCCCCAGTTGGGGTTTCTCTACCTGCCGCCGTTCCGCGTCGAGGGGATCTCGATCGCCGGCGAAGAGTCGTGCGTCCACCTGCCGGAGTTCGACGTCGCCTTCGACATCGGGCTCTGCCCGCGGGCCGCGCTCTCGAGCAACGTCGTCGCGCTGACGCACGGCCACATGGACCACGCCGCGGCGTTGTCGTACTACTTCTCGCAGCGGGTGTTCCAAGGCATGGGCCCGGGCACGGTGCTGTGCCCCAAGCCGCTGGTGATGCCGATCCACCGGCTGATGGACGCCTGGGTCGATATCGAGGGCCAACGCACCGAGTACAAGGTCGTCGCGATGGAGCCCGACGAGCAGCGGGAGATCAAGAACAACCACTACCTGCGGGCGTTCTCGACGGTCCACACCGTGCCGTCGCTGGGCTACACGCTGGTCGAGAAGCGGAGCAAGCTCAAGGACGAGTTCGCCGGGTTGCCGCAGGAACGGCTGGTCGAGCTGAAAAAAAACGGCACCGAGATCACGCAGACGCTGATGATCCCGCTGATCTGCTACACGGGCGACACCGCCTGGGGCCCGCACTTCGACCGCGACGACGTGCTCAGCGCCAAAATCCTGATCTGCGAGTGCACGTTTGTCGAGCCGGGCCAACGCAAGCGGGCGGGCATCGGCAAGCACCTGCACCTGGACCACGTCGTGGACCTGCTAGAACGCAGCTCCGCCGAGGCGGTCGTGCTGACCCACCTCTCCCGACGGTCGCACATCGGGCTGGTGCGCAAGGCGATCGCCCAGACGGTGCCCGAGGAACACCTCGGCCGACTGTTTGTGTTGATGGACAACCGCACGAACCGGGAGCGGTACGAGCGGCAGGTCGCCGAGGCCGCGGACGGGGCGTGACGTCCGGATCAACACTGCTTCTTGAGCTTCCGCAGCACCGCGTCGACCGTCTTGTCCACGGCCGTGTCCTCGTCGTAATGGCCCGCCTCGATGCGGCGGCGGACTTCGTCGACCCGCTTGATGTCGACCCCGGCGGGGACTTCCTGGGTGGCGTTTGTAGAACCTTGGGGCGAAGGCTCGTGGAATGCGGGGCTGGTCATACAGACTCCTTTCCGGGGATGCGGGGGTGAGCCACTCCTGAGTGGAAAAAATACTATTCGGGTCGTCGTCGATGTCCAGCAAACGCAAGTCCGCAAATTCCACCTTTCCGGTTCGGGCTTCGGCGGACCCGGACCGGGTGGCCGTGGCGTTCGCCGGCCGGCGTCACGCCGAGGCGGCCGGCCGGCTCGCGTATCGGCTGGGCCTGCCGCGGGCCCGCAAGTTCCGGGACCCGCACCCTTTGCACCTGATGATGGCGGACGACCCGCGGGCCGAGGGCGACGTGGGGCATCGGCTGGAGCTGCGGGTCGTGGAGCCCGGCCACGCCCTGGCCGGCGGGCGGGGGGTGGCAGCGGACCCTCTGGCGCTCGACACCGACAGCGCCGCGGGACGGTCCCGGCGATCGCCGATCCACCGTGCGTTCGGCCTGCACCGCCGCCGGGCCGGGGACGCCCCGCTGCGGGTCCTCGACGCGACCGCGGGGCTGGGCGAAGACGCCTGGCTGCTCGCCGCCGCGGGCGGCCGGGTCACGGCGGTCGAGCGACACCCCGTGGTTCACGCCCTGCTCGCCGACGGGCTGCGCCGCGCGGCCGAACGCATGCCGGACGTCGCCGCGCGGGTCACGCTCCTGTCCCCGGCCGACGCCGCGGCGGTTTTGGCCGAGCCCCCGGAGCCCTTCGACGCGGTGCTGCTGGACCCGATGTTTCCCGGGGCCGACCGCCGGCGGACGCTGGAGCGTAAGCCGCTGCGAGTGCTGCGCATGCTCTGCGGCGACGACGCCGACGCCGACGCCCTGCTGCCCGCCGCGCTGGGCGTGGCCCGCTGGCGGGTGGTGGTCAAACGCCCGAAACACGCGCCCCCGCTGGCGGGCCGACCGCCGGCCGCCGAGCACGCCGGCCGCGGCCTGCGCTTCGACGTCTACCCGGCCGCGGCCCGATCCTGACCAAAGCGGACCCGCCAACCTGCCGAAAACCCTAATGGCCCGCGGCCGGTTTCCGGGTCAGGTTTCTACCGCGTCGCCCCGGCCCGCCCCCCACCCCGATCCGTGAACCGCCGCATGAACCACGACAACCCTCTGACCCCCGTCTTCGGTCGCTGCGGCACCGTCATCGCCTGGATCGACGACGGCGTGGTCCACGACCTCTGCGGCCGGTGGGTCGCCTTCCTCGACGACGCGGCGGTCTACAGCTTTACCGCCCGGGTGCTGGGCTTCTACGAAGACGGCTGGTTCCGCGACGCCCGCGGCGACGCGGTCGGCTTCACCGAGGGCTGCGGCGACGCCGGTCCCGTGCTGCCGGTCTGCGACCCCGTGCCCCTGCCGCCGGCGCTCGACTGCCCGCCGATCCCGCCGACGCCGCACGTCCTGCCCGTCTCGCCCGTTGCCGGGCTCGACTGGAGCCTGAGCACCTGGAACGAATTCGTCGCCGGCAGCGGCGCGGTCGGCTCGGCTTACTGAACCCGAAGAACCGTCACGCCGGCGTCGGCGTCGGGCCCGCCGGGTCGGTCGGCCGCCCCTCGGTCGGCTCGTCCAACACCCGGACCTCCGAGCGGTCGCCGATCAGCAGGATCGGCGCGGCGATCGCGATCGACGAGTACGTCCCGACCAGCACGCCCACGATCATCGCGAACGCGAAGCCGTGCACCCCCGGGCCGCCCAAGACGTACAGCGTCAGCACCGCGATCAGCGTCGTGCCCGAGGTCAGCACCGTCCGGCTCACCGTCTGGTTGATCGAGTCGTTCACGATCGCCGGCGTCGCCCGGCTCAGCCGGCCGCGGTTCTCGCGGATCCGGTCGAACACCACGATCGTGTCGTT
>JBCCRT010000154.1:0-6537 GCA_039201235.1 Planctomycetota bacterium | reverse complement strand
TCCGCTGCCCGATGCTCGACACCGCGGTGTGCGACCTCGCGGGCCACCTGCCGACGTCGGTGCTCATGCCCGGCGGCCGGCCCAAGGCGCTGCTGCGCCAGCTCGGGGGCCGCCTGCTGCCCGAGCCGATCGTCAGGCGGCCGAAGCGCGGCTTCGCCGTGCCCATGGGCGCCTGGCTCGCCGAGCGGCTGCGCGACGAGCTGCACCGCCACCTCTTCGACGGCCGGCTCGAAGCCATGGGCCTCGACCGCCGGGTCATGCAGCGGCACTTCGACGCGCACACCGCCGGGCGGGCCGACCACACCCACCGGCTGTTCGCTCTGCTGCAGCTCGCGCTGTGGCGGCGGTGGCTCGACGGCGGCGCGCGGGCCGTGCCCGTGGTCGGCTATGCTTGAGCCTCGCCGATCCCGCCTGCGCACGCCCCGCCCCGCGAATCCTCCACATGACCCGACCGCTGCTGACCGCGTTCCTGGCGATCCTGCTCGCCCTCATCCCCGGCCGCGTTGCGGCCGAGGCCGTGACCATCGGGGCCTACAACCTCGAGAACTTCTTCGACGTCTTCGACAACCCGTTCACCGGCGACGAGGGCAGCGGCGTCAAGCCCCGCAACGAGATCGAACAGATCGCCCTGGCGATCCGCAAGCTCGACGCCGACGTCGTGCTGCTGCAGGAACTCGAGAACGAGGTCGCGCTCGAGGCGATGATCAGCGAGTTTTTGCCCAACGAGGGCTACCGCTACGTCGCGGTGCAGCGGACCAACTCGGGCCGGGGCATCAACCTCGGCGTGATCAGCCGGCTGCCGATCCTCGAGCTGCGCAGCCACCGCTTCCAGACGCTGACGCACCCCGACGCCCCGGGCCGGGAGTGGCGATTCGCGCGGGACGTGATGCGGGTCACCGTCGACCTCGGCGGCGACCGGCCGCTCGAGCTGTTCAACGTCCACCTCAAGTCCAACCGCGACGGCCCGGACGACCCCAACAGCCGGCTGTACCGCACCGCCGAGGCGATCCGCCTCAAGCAGCTGATCCGCGACGAGGTCGCCGCCGACCCGGGGTTCCTCGGCATCGCCGCGGGCGACTTCAACTCCAACTACGAGACCCGCCCCGAACAGCCCCGCCCCTGGCCCGCGATGCAATACCTGCTCCAGCCCGAACGCGACGGCACACAACTGCTCACCGACGTCCACGCCGACCTCTCGGACCGCGACCGCGTCACCATCCCCGGCTCCGGCCGGTTCCCCCCCGCGACGTTCGACTACGTCCTAGTCACCCCCGCGGTCGCCCAGGCTTACGTCAACCGCTCGGCCGTGGTGATCCAGGACCGCCGGCTCACCGGCGGCTCGGACCACTACCCGCTGTCCGCGACGTTCCGCTTCGATTGAGCGATGCTTCTTTTCAAGAAGTCAGCTCGGTTTGACGCAGGTACGGGTTGGTCGCGCGTTCGTCGCCGATCGTCGTCGCGGGGCCGTGTCCCGGATAGACCTTCGTTTCGTCGGGCAGCGTAAGCAGCTGCGCGTGGATCGAGCGCAGCAGGGCGGGGCCGTCGGAGGTGGGGAAGTCGAACCGGCCGATGCTGCCGGCGAAGAGGGTATCGCCGACGAGGGTGACGCCGTCTTGCGCCTGGTAGAGCGTGATGCCGCCGGGGCTGTGCCCGGGGGTGTGGCGGACCTCGAACGTGTGGCCTGATAGCGTGAGGCGATCGCCGTGGCGGAGGGTGCCGCTGGCTTCGGGGGCGACGACGGGGAAGCCGAAGCCGGCCGAGAGGTTGAGCGTCGTGTCGGTGAGGAAGTCGGTCTCGTTTTCGTGGATAAGGACGAGCGCGTCCGGGTGTCGCTCGACGGCTTCGCCGAGGCCGGCGATGTGGTCGGCGTGGGCGTGGGTGAGGACGATTTTTTCGACGGTGAGGTCTTGCGTCTCGACGTGGTCGAGCATCGCGGCGGGGTCGGAGCCGACGTCAACGAGCCAGGCGCAGCCATCTGGAGCGGTGACGACGTAGCAGTTCGTCTGGAACGGTCCGAGGGCGAAGGCGGTGATGGATAGCGTGTTGGGGTTGTTCATCGTGATAGCCGCTTGCGGCTTAGCGGGAACCGCCACCGCAGCATAACCAACGCCAAGCCGCAAGCGGCTCAATGCACGAACGACTTGGTTTTCTTCCCCGTGAGGTAGCTCTCGATGACGGTCGAGCTGAGGTCTTCGCTGGTGCAGTAGTAGGCCAGGCCGCGGGTCAGGCGGGTGAGCTTCTCGATGAAGCCGACCCAGTCCATGCCCCAGTAGTCCTCGATCAGTGCGAAGCTGGCGATGCGGATGCCCTGCTGCTGGCACTTGAGGGCCTCCTGCAGCGTGATGTCGCTGGTCTGCTCCGTCGGCGGGTAGAGGAGGTACAGCATCTCTTCGTCGGACTGGGGCGACTTCGCCACGTGGGCCGTAGGCTGCCCGTCGGTGATGACGAAGATCTGCTTGTTGGCCGCGCCGCGTCGGCTGAGGATCTGGCGGGCGGTGCGGAGCCCGAGCTGGAGGTTGGTGAAGTGCTGGGGGATCTTGTCGACGTTGGCGCGGGCCTGCTCCAGCGGTACACGGATGCGGACCTCGTAGTCGCGGACCGACACCGGCTTGGGCATCACCAGCGGCACGTCCCGCTCGGTGAGCACGTCGGCGAGCGAGTAGAACCCGACGTAGTCGAGCGTGTCCTGCGGGAACCGGCCGCGGATGAGTTCCTGCATCCCGAGGGCGATCCGCTTGGCCTGGATGAACCGGCCGTAGCGCATCATGCTGCCCGAGAGGTCGATGAGCATGACCGTGGCGCAGTCGGCCGAGCCCTCGGTCTGGAACAGCTCGAGGTCGTCCATGCCCAGGCGGATCGGCAGCCCGACGCCCGCGCCGGTGCCGCCGGCCGCCGCCCGCTCGCCGTTCCGCCGCGCCACCGCGTTGCGCAGCGTCTGGCCCAGGTCGATCTCCGACAGGGGGTCGCCGAACTGGTAGGCCTTGGTCCCGTCGGCCCGCTCCTGCGTCCGCCCGCTGTGGCGGGTCGCGTGCCCCTCCCGCGAGCCCTTGCGCAGGTCGCTGAAGATCTCCAGCAGCGCGCGGTGCTGGAACCCCCGCAGCAGCCGGCCGGTCATCCGCAGCCTGGTGTAGCCGTTCTCGTCTTCGTACTCCTCGAGCAGCCCCGCCTCGATCATCGCCTGGATGAACTGCTGCTCGTCGGGGTTCTCGAGGTTGTTCAGGGCGTCGAGCGCCTGCTCGCCGTACTGCAGGATGAAGTCCATGACCTGCGGCGAGGCGAAGAGCTGGTCGGGGCTGAGGAAGCCCTGGCCGTCGAACTCGGAGTAGGAGAATTTCATAGCGGATCGTAGGCGGCACCCCCCGGGCCGCGGGCTGCCGATTCCGGGGGTTACCGATTCCGGGGGTTGCAAGTTCCGGGGGGCCGCTTACGCTACGCCGACCATGCCCGACCGCGCCTTGCTCGAGTGCTTCGACAACCCCAACCCCGGGCGGTCCTACGTCATCGAGCACGTCTCCGACGAGTTCACCAGCGTCTGCCCGAAGACCGGCCACCCCGACTTTGGCAGCGTGATCCTGCAGTACATCCCCAGCGACGCCTGCGTCGAGCTCAAGTCGCTGAAGCTCTACTACCAGAGCTTCCGCAACGAGGGGATTTTTTACGAGGCGGTGACCGGCAAGATCGCCGACGACCTGGCCCGGGCCATGGAGCCGCGGTGGATGCAGGTCAGCACCGACTGGAAGGGCCGGGGCGGCATCCGCTCGCGGATCACGGTCGAGTTCGGCACGCACCCGTCGGACGCCCCGCGTGATCTGGATGGGGGCGACTACGACGACGAGGAAGACGACGACCGCCTGCCGCCGGGGTACTGAGTCTCGGGTCCTCGCCCCGTAGGCCTTTACAAAGTCAGCACCGAGCACTTCTGCTTCTCGAAACCCAGGCGTTCGTAGAAGCTGTGGTGATATGTGAACAGGCACACCTTGGTCCCCGACGGGGCGGTCCCCCGGAGCTCTCGGACCAGGTGCTCCATCAGCGCGGTGCCGACACGCTTGGATTGATAGCTGGGGCGGACGATCACGTCCCAGACACTGCACCAGCGATGAGCGTCGGCGACCGCGCGAGCCATCCCCACGGCCTGATCTGTGTCGGTGTCGATCGCAACGACGCCGAGGTGACTCACGTCCAACCACACCGCGTAATCGTCGGGGTCCGCCCAACCCACCGACCTCGTCAACGCCTCGTATTCCGCCGCGGTCGGCTTGCGGTGCTCGATCACCACCGCCTCGGGCATCGTGTCCGTGGCGGTGAGTGGCTTCTGGTGCTCGGGCAAGCCGCAGAACCGCAAGCGGACACCGCTGGGGTCTTCGACCACGTACTCGCGGAACCCCCAGGGCCGATCGCCAATCGGCTCGACGATCGGTGCCCCCGCGGCCGTGTGCCGGTCGTGGCAGGCGTCGATATCTTCGGCAAACAGCATGTGCCCCAGCCCACGGACCGGGTAGCCTAAACCGGGCTGCAATTCGAACAAGACCTGTTTACCGCCGAGGCGGATGCCGCCAAAGCCCGGCGGGTCGCCGTAGCTCCACTCGCCCTCGCCTCCGAGCACGTCGCGGTAGAACGCGATCGTGGCCGACAAGTCGCGGACGGGAAAGATCGGTTCGGAGCGTTCGATCATGACTCAACGCATGGTACGAAACCTACCCCCTCACGCCGGCGACATCGCCGCGCACGCCGCTTCCCGCGGGCAGCCCACGACGTGGTTGTTCACCACGCCGACGCTCTGCAGATAGGCGTACACGATCGTCGGCCCCACGAAGCGAAAGCCCCGCCGCTTGAGGTCCTTGGAGATCGTCTCGGCCAGCGGCGTCGTCGCCGGCACGTCCGCCAGGCTTCGGGGGCGGTTCCGGATCGGCCGGCCGTCGACGTAACCCCACAGATAATCCGCGAAGCCGCCGAACGCGTCCTGCACCGCGAGGAACGCCCGGGCGTTGTCGATCGACGCCGCGACCTTCAGCCGGTTCCGCACGATCCCCGCGTCGGCCAGCAGCGCTTTCTGCTTCGCCTCGCCGTACCGCGCCACCTTCCGGGGGTCGAAGCCGTCGTAGACCCGCCGGTAGCGGTCCCGCTTGTTCAGGATCGTCGACCAGCTCAGCCCCGCCTGCGCCCCCTCGAGGATCAGCATCTCGAACAGGTGCCACTCGTCCCGCGACGGCACGCCCCACTCCGTGTCGTGGTACGCCACGTACCGCGCGCCCCGGGCCCAATCACACCGCGGCATCGTCGCCCCCGGAACGGTCTTCGACGGCTCCTTCAGCCGCCTCTCTCACGAACCGCGGCAGCACGTCCGTCAGCGACTTGTCGAATAGGGCCTCCACCGCCGCCGCGCCCGCGTCCGCCGGCGACGCCGACCGCAGCAGCCGGGCGAACCGTTGCGCGTCCTCCGCCATCAGCCCGCCCACCGCGTGGTACGCCAGGTGGTATGCCAGCCCGTGCGCGTCATCTTCGCCACAGAACGCCGAGCCCTCGAAAAACGCCGCCAGCCGCGCCGGGGTCCAGTAGCCGCGGTGCAGCGCGACGGTCTGCAGGTCCGCCGCGTACGCCCCGCTCGGCGCGACCGCCTCTTCGAGGTGGGTGACCAGGCCCTCCTCCAGCCACGCCGGCAGCTCCAGCGACACCAGCCGGCTGTGGGCCAGCTCGTGCGCCAACACCTCGTGCAGATCGCCCGCCCCGGCCCCGTGGGTCACCACGTGTACCGCCCCCGCCGCGAGGCACACGCCCCCGCTCACCCCGCCGCGGTGCTCCTCGGCGTCGAACACACTGACATAGTCCAGGTAGTCCTCCACCCGACGACACACGACCACCACGTCGTACCCCGGACCGCCGTCGGATATCTCCGCCAAACCCAAACCCGTCAGGCAACGCTCGATCGTCCGAAGCGCCCGCCCCGAAAACGCCAGCACCCGCCCCGCCTCGTCGGCCGGCAGGTCCGTCGTCAGCAGCGTCTCCCCTTCCCGCCAAACCCGGAACGCATCCAAACCCGCTCGCCCCTCCCGCGCGTTCCACCCCGCCGCCAACGCCTCCATCCACGCCCGCTCGATCGCCCCCCACGCCGGGCCTTGCTGCGCCTCGGGCAACGCCCGCCAACGCCGCTGCACCCCCGCCCAGTCCGGCCGCGGCAACCCCCCCACCTCCACCACCTCCCCCAACAACGCCGCCCCCGCCACCAGCTCCGCGTCATCCAAACTCATGCCCGCCAGCATAACCCCGCCCCCACTCACCGCTCCCCCCAACCCGTTAAGGTAGACCTGTTCATCCAAGACCCCGCCCCCCAACCCCCAACCCCCAACCCCCAGACCCCATCCCCCATGAGCATCCTTGTCAACGCCGACACCAAAGTCCTCTGCCAGGGCATCACCGGCTCCGCCGGCCAGTTCCATACCACCGGCTGCCTCGAATACGGCACCCAGATGGTCGGCGGCGTCACCCCCGGAAAAGGCGGCCAGCAAGACGCCAACGGCCTGCCCGTCTTCGACACCGTCG
>JBCCRT010000153.1:0-6644 GCA_039201235.1 Planctomycetota bacterium | reverse complement strand
CGGCGAGACGATCGGCCCGCCCACGCTCAGGTTGTACGCCGTCGACCCCGACGCCGTCGCCACGATGATCCCGTCGCCCCCGAACGTCAGCGCCGACCGCCCCGAGAACGACGGGTCGATCGCCACGTCCATCTCGATCATCCGGAACGGCGGCCCGGCCGTCACCACCGCGTCGTTCATCGCGGTGTACGCGTGCTCCGGCTCAATCCCATCCCCGTCCCATTTGGGGGTCCCGGGGGGCATCACGTCCACGTCGATCATCACCCGCCGCGTCCGCCGGCAGCCGCCGCACACAATCGTGTCCCAGTGCTCCATCACGTCCGCGATCTCGAACTCCGCGAGGAACCCCACCTTCCCGAAGTTCACCCCCAGCAGCGGCACGCCCCGGTCCACCATCACCCGCGCCTGCGACAGGAACGTGCCGTCGCCGCCCAGCACCATGGCGAGATCGCATGCCGGCGGTTCCTCGGCGAAGCCGTCCCGCGTCTCCCGCGTGTCCAGCACCGCCACCACCTCCGCCCGCTCCCGCAGCCACGGCCCGAACCGCTCGATCGCCTCCGACACCTGCGGCTTCGACAGGTTCGCCAACACCAGCACCCGCGTCCGCTCCGTCATGGCCGCAGTGTAGAGCTTGCCAATCAATCTGTATCGGTCTCGACCCTCTCGACGGCATCGACGGCCCCCAGCGTGGCGCGGTAGTGCCCCGACCCCGTGGCGTTGCCCGTGCCGAAGAACATCACCCGGTACGTCCCCCGAAAGGTTTGGTCACGCCGATCGATCCGCGCCAGCGACAGGTCGCCGCCCGCGATGACGTTGCCGATGACCGCCCAGTTGGCGTAGAACGGCCGGAGCCGCAGGCGGACCGCGCCCCGGTCGTCCGCCTCGACCGCCCCGCGGACCCGGCCCTGCCAGGTCGGGATCAGGTTCACCTCCGACTCCAGGCGGGCCGTGAACGCGACCCCCCGCTCGGTCGGCCGCACGTCCTCCACCACCGCCGCGGTCCAGTCGAACCGCAGCGGCAGGAACAGCCCCCCGACCCCCGACGCCGACAGCCCCCCCGCCCCCGCGACCGGCTCGCCGGTGCCCGGGTCGGCCTCCTCCAGCACGATCCGGTACGGCCGGGGCGGCCCCATCCACCACGAGCGCACCGCCTCGACGGGCGACACCTCCGGGCCCGCGACGACCAGCAACGCCGTGTCGTCGTAAGCACCTAGCGACCCGCATCCGGCCAGTAACCACACCGCCAGGACCGAACCGATGACTCTGTGCATCCGGCGTCTCACGGCAAAGGCTCAAGAACGGGACCGAGGCGAGCGTACCGCACGATACGACCGCGGGGCGATCCGCTTACCCTAGGACCGATCATGCAAGCTCTCGTCTTCGACGGCACCGCCCCCCGCCTCGACCCCCACCACGCCGAACCGAACCCGCCGCCCGGCGAGGCCCTCATCCGCCCCACCCGCCTCGGCGTCTGCGCGACCGACCTCGAGATCTGCCGCGGCTACATGGGGTTCACCGGCGTGCTCGGCCACGAGTTCGTCGGCGTCGTCGAGAGCGTCGCCCGCAAGCAGGACGCCGACTGGATCGGCCGGCGCGTCGTGGGCAGCATCAACTGCGTCCGCTCGGTCTGCGACCTCGTCCGGGCCGGCCTGCGCGAACACGCCCGGGACCGCTCGGTCCTGGGCATCAAAGAACGTGACGGCTGCTTCGCCGACGCGTTTGCCTTACCCGTCGAGAACCTCCACGAGGTGCCCGACCACGTCGACGACGACCACGCCGTCTTCGCCGAACCCCTCGCCGCCGCGTTCCAGGTGCTCCGCCAACTCGCCGTCGAGGGCCGGCCCTTCGTCACCGTGCTCGGCGACGGCCGGCTCGGGCTGCTCGTCGCCCAGGTCTTGAGCACGCTGAACGCCACCGTCCGCGTCGTCGGCAAACACCCCCGGAAACTGGAGCTCTGCGAAAAATGGGGCATCAAGCACCGCCTCCTCGACGACGTCGGCCTCCGCCAGGACCAGGACGTCGTCGTCGACGCCACCGGCTCAGCCACCGGCCTCGCCACCGCCATGCAGATGGTCCGACCCCGCGGCACCATCGTCCTCAAAACCACCACCGCCCCCCCACCGGAAGGTGAGCCCCACCTCGACCTG
This sequence comes from Planctomycetota bacterium, assembly GCA_039201235.1. GTDB lineage: Bacteria > Planctomycetota > Phycisphaerae > Phycisphaerales > Phycisphaeraceae > Algisphaera. The sequence continues at coordinate 4,497 of JBCCRT010000153.1, read as the reverse complement.
AGTCCGCTGGTGGTCCACGAGATCAACGTCATCGGCTCCCGCTGCGGGCCGTTCCCCGACGCCCTCGAAGCCCTCGGCGCCCAGACCGTCGACGTCGTCAGCCTCATCGGCCGCCGCATGAAACTCGCCGACGGCATCGACGCCCTCCGCGTCGCCGCCCGCCCCGACGTGGTGAAGGTGTTGCTCGAACCGTAACACCGCGCCACCCATTTAGCGGGCGACGCGGAACGTCCCGCGGGCCCTACAACCGCCCCGCCGCGAAACCCGCCACCGCCTCCGGATACCCCACGCACTCCTGCTCGAACACCCGCGCCGCCAACGTCTCCGGCGTGTCCCCCGGAAGAACGGGACACCGCCGCTGCAAGATCACCGGCCCCGTGTCGTACGTGTTGTCCGCGAAGTGCACCGTACACCCCGACTCCACCTCCCCCGCCGCCAACACCGCCTCGTGCACCGCCCGCCCGTGCATCCCTTTGCCCCCGAATTTCGGCAGCAGCGACGGGTGGATGTTCATCACCCGCCGTTCGTAGTCTTCCGGGATCGTCAGCAGGCTCAGGAACCCCGCCAGACACACCAACTCGACCCCCGCGTCGCGCAGGTGCGCGAAGATGAACTCCGAAAACAGCGCCCCGCTGGTGAACTCCCTACGCGGCACGACCCGCACCGGCAGGCCCAGACGCTCGGCCCGGGCGATGCCCTTGGCCGCGGGGTTCGACGCCACGACAAGCCGGACCTCGGCCGGTAGTGTGCCGTCGGCGATCCGCTCGGCGAGGTTCAGCATCGTCGTCCCGCCGCCGCTGAGCAGCACCGCGATCGGCAGCTTGCGCTTCGGGGCCGGGGGGTCGGGGTCCGCCATCGCGTCCGCAGCTTAACGCGGCGGGATTAACATGCCCCGATGCCCGAGCGCGTCACCCGACTCGCCCCCTCGCCGACCGGGGCGCTGCACCTGGGCAACCTCCGCACCTTTCTGATCAACTGGGCCGCCGCGCGGACAGATGGCTGGCGTATCGTCCTGCGTATCGAAGACCTCGACGGGCCCCGCATCAAGCCCGGCGCGGCCGACCAAGCCGTCGACCTGCTCCAATGGCTCGGCCTCGACTGGGACGGCGAGCCGCTGACCCAGTCCCACGACCTCTCCCCTTACATCGAAGCATTAAGCACCCTCCGCGACGCCGGCCGGGCCTACCCCTGCCCCGCCACCCGCCGCGAGATCGAGGCTGCCGCCCTCTCGGCCCCCCACGGCGACGAACACGAACTCCGCTACCCCAACCTATTTCGGCCCACCCCCGCAAGTCCACCTCCCCCCATCCCCGACCACGCCGACACCGCCGTCCGCTTCGTCGTCCCCGACAGCCCGGTCCATTTCACCGACGAGCGGCTGGGCCCTCAGGCCGTCGATGTCCAGCAGCAGGTCGGCGATTTCGTGGTCTACACCAAGGCCAAGCTCCCGGCGTACCAGCTCGCCGTCGTCGTCGACGACGCGCGGCAGGGCGTCACCGACGTCGTCCGCGGCGACGACCTGCTCCGCTCCACCGCCCGCCAGGTCCTGCTCTACGACGCGCTGCACCTCGGCCCGCCCCCCCGCTACCACCACCTCCCGCTCGTCCTGGGCCCCGACGGCCGACGCCTCGCCAAACGCCACGGCGACACCCGGGCCGCTACTTTCCGGGGGCGCGGCGTCTCGGCCGAGCGCCTCGTCGGGCTGCTAGCCTGTTGGTCCGGGCTGATTGCCAAACCCATCCCTATGACCGCCGGCGACTTCGCCGAACGCTTCGCCTGGGACGCTTTGCCCTCGGACCCCGTGACCTTCACCGCCGACGACGAGGCCTGGTTATGCGGACGCTGAACCCCGCGATCCTGAGCATCGTGACGCTGCTGGCCATCGGCGCCTGCGCAGGCGACGAGACGACCGGCACGCAGCGCGTCGAGATCGCCGGCGAGACGTTCACGCTCGAACTCGCCCTAACCCGCCGGGCGCAACATCGCGGCCTCAGCGGTCGGGATCACATTCCTGCTGACGGCGGGATGCTTTTCGTGTTCCCTTACGAAGAGCAGCGATACTTCGTCATGCGGGACTGCCTCGTGCCGATCGACATCATCTTCCTAAACCCCGCCGGCCGGGTGATGAACAGCCACGCTATGGCGGTCGAGCCCCCCGACACGCCCGAGCGTCAACTCAAGCGTTACCCCAGCGACGGGCCCACCTCGCTAGCGATCGAGCTAGCCGGCGGCACCGTCGCGCGGCTCGGCGTCGAGCCCGGCGACACCGTCGAGCTGCCCGTGCTGGAGCTCAAGCGGCGGGCCCGTTAGGACGATACCGCAGGGGGACTTACCTCCCCCCTTCGGTGTCTCCCTCTACGCCCCGGGACGGGTCTGCGCGGCATGACGACAGCGACGATGTGGATCGTGACCGACACGCCCGGCGACGCCGCCGCGGCGATCACGCGGGCCGAGGCCGCCTTGGCCGATCGGCCCGGCCCGCCGCGGCCGACCCTCGAAAGCGTGCCCGCCGACGCGGTGGTGTCGCGGCTGGCCGACGGCCGGCCGGCGGCGGCGTGGCTGACCCTCACCGGCCCGCGGGCCGACGAACTCGAAGCCGAGCTGACCGAAGCGTTGTCCGACCAGCAGGTCGGCGTCGCGCTGACCCGCGACGACCTCGGCCTGCCCGCCGGGGCGGAGGTGGACACCGGCGTCGTCGCCCTGCCGCCCGACGCGTCGCCCGAGGCGGCGGGCGTGGTGATGGCGACCCTGCTGAGCCACGCCTCGGCCCTGCGATCCCTCGCGGCCGAGGCCCGGCTGCTACAGGCGCAGTCCACCGGTATGGCCGGGCAGTTCGACAAGATCGACGAAGAACTCCGCATGGCGGTCAAGATCCAACGCCGGTTCATGCCGCAAGAACTCCCGGACGCCGACGGCTTGGGCTTCGACGTGCTGTGGCGGCCGGCGGGCTACGTCAGCGGCGACATCTACGACGTGGCCCGGCTGGACGAGGACCACGTCGGGCTGTTCATCGCCGACGCCGTGGGCCACGGCGTGCCGGCCGCACTGGTCTCGATCTTCATCAAGAACTCCATCCAGACCCGCCGGATCACGCCGGGCGTCGGGGCGGGCTACCGCCTGCTGCCGCCGGGCGAGGCGCTGGCGACGCTCAACCGCGCGATGATCGAGCTCGACGCCGGGCAGGCCAGCCTCGGCACCGCCGCGTATGCCTTGCTGAACACCAAGACCCAACGCCTCACCGTCGCCCGGGCCGGGCACCCCGCCCCGCTGCTGCTGCGCGGCGACGGGCGGACCCAGTGGCTCGAACCCGACGGCGCGATGCTCGGCATCTTCCCCGAAGAGGTCTTCGAGGAGCAGACCTTTGACCTCGACGACGGCGACCGCTTCCTGCTATACTCCGACGGCTTCGAGGTCGCCTTCCCCGGCTGCGACCAGGCCGGCCGGCTGGCGAACGAGCACTACGCCGCCGAGTTCGAGGGCCTACGCCGCGGCAGCGGCGAAGAGGCGCTCGACTTCCTGCAGGGCCGGCTCGACCTGCAGTCCGGCTCGCTGAACCAGCGCGACGACCTGACCGTGGTCTGCACCAGCGTGACGGCACTGGCCGACGTCGCCACGAACCGCGCCGCGGCGGACCGCGTCGAGGCCCGCGCGGTCGCTTGATTTATTAGCTGCGACGCGACGCGTCGCAGCTATCTGGCAAACCCCGCTTCGCGGAGCGTGTCCATCGTGACGCCCTGTTCGTTGTTTAGTTTTGAATCGACCCCCATCCGCCGGACGGTCTGCACGACCGTCTTGGTCAGCACGTCCATCTCGAGGTTGACCCGCGTGCCGACCAGCGCGGCGTCGAGCGTGGTCCGCTCCAGCGTCTCGGGGATCAGCGCCACGTCGAACGTCCCGTCGTCACCCAGCGACGCGATCGTCAGGCTCACGCCGTCGACGGTGACCGAGCCCTTCGGGACGAGGTAATCCAGCAGCGCTTCCGGGGCTCGCACCGTGGTACGCCACGCCAGCGGATCATCGGCCACGGCCGTGACCTCGCCGAAGCCGTCGACGTGCCCCTGGACGAAGTGCCCGCCCAACGGCTGGCTCGCGGTCAGGGCCGTCTCGAGGTTGACGCGGTCGCCCAAGCCGAGGCCCCCGAGCGTGCTGCGGTCCAGCGTCTCGGCCACCGCGTCAAAGGCCAGCGTGTCGTCGCTTACCTCGACTACGGTGAGGCAGACCCCCGAGATGCAAACCGAATCGCCCGTCGCGATCGGCCCCGTCAGCCCGCCGCGTCCGATCGTCAACCGCAGGCCCGCCTCGCGTTTTTCCGCGGCGAGGACCCGCCCAACCGCCTGCACAAGTCCGGTGAACATGGCCAGAGTTTAGGTATCATCCGCCCCCCATGAGCTACCGAACCCACACCTGTGGCCAACTCCGCGAGTCCGACGTCGGCCAATCCGTCACCCTCTCGGGCTGGGTCAACAACTACCGCGACCACGGCGGCGTCCGCTTCAT
>JBCCRT010000152.1:0-6654 GCA_039201235.1 Planctomycetota bacterium | reverse complement strand
GGGTTGAGCTTGATCTTGCGGGCGTGGACCTTGAGGATCTCGACGCGGCCCTTGATGTCGGGCAGCTGGACGTAGACCTGGCGGTCGAACCGGCCGGGGCGGGTCAGCGCCGGGTCGAGGACGTCGGCGCGGTTGGTCGACGCCATGACGATGACCTGATCGCTGCTGTCGAAGCCGTCCATCTCGACGAGGATGGCGTTGAGCGTCTGCTCGCGTTCGTCGTGGCCCCCGGAGGAGAAGCCCGACCCGCGCTTGCGGCCGACGGCGTCGATCTCGTCGAGGAAGATGATGCAGGGGGCCGAGTCCTTCGCCTGCTTGAACAGGTCGCGGACCCGGGATGCGCCGACGCCGACGAACATCTCGACGAAGTCGGAGCCGGAGATCGAGAAGAACGGCACGTCGGCCTCGCCGGCGACGGCCTTGGCGAGCAGGGTCTTGCCGCAGCCGGGCCGGCCGATGAGCAGGACGCCGCGGGGCACCCGGCCGCCAAGGCGTTGGAACTTCTTGGGGTCCTTGAGGAACTCGATGATCTCGCCGACCTCGTCCTTGGCCTCGTCGATGCCGGCGACGTCGGAGAGGGTGATGTTGCTGTGTTCTTTGTTGAGGACCTTGTGCTTGGATCGGCCGAAGCTGCCGAGCATGCCGCCCGGACCGCCGCCGGCGTTGCGGATGCTGCGAAAGACGAAGAAGTAGATGAGGAACGCGATCAGGATAATCGGGCCCCAGGCGATGAGGATCTGCAGAAGCAGGCTGCTGCCGGGCTCCTCGATCCAGTCCTGGCCGGCCTCCATGAGCTGGTCGGTGAGGAGGATGCGGTTCTCGGGGCTGACGGGGGTGTAGACCCGGCCGTTGGTCGCGCCGGAGGCGGCTTCGCCGGAGAGGCCTTCTTTGAACGTGCCGATCATGCGGTCGTTCTTGATGACGACGGGGGACTCGCGGTCGAAGTCGCCGTTGCTGGCGTGGGTGAAGAACTCCTGCCAGGAGACCTTGGTGGCGCTGTTTTGGGCCGAGTTGACCATCAGCAGCAGGGCGACGCCGACGACGGCGACCATGATCCAGACGAAGGCCCCGGGGGATTTGAAGCCGGGGGATTTTCCGTTGGGCTTGCCGCTGCCGCGAGACTTCTCGGGCCGTTCGCCGCGTTTGCCGTCGTCGCCGCGGTTGATCTTGGGGTCTTTTTGTTCGGGCATAGGTCGGTTGGGTGGGTAGCGCGGTACTTTTCGCAGGGTAAGTGTAGCCGCTGCATCGGCTGACGCTGCTTTTCGGGCCAGCGGACGGGGTTTAGCGACCGATAGGTTTCATACGACCGCGGGGCGGCGTGGGTCGGCGGTCACAGGTTGAGGCCGATGAGTGGAGGGCCCACGTTCGGAGAACGTGGGCTTCTATCACAAGTAGATTTCAAATGAATCGTCGATCGTTCAGGGCCTCTTTTGAAAAATTCCGGGGGGTTACCAGCCGCCGCGGAAGGTGGAGACCAGGTCGCGGGCCAGGCGTTGGACGGCCTCGTGCTGTCCGACCTCGAAGGGCTGGTTGACCGGGGCGGTGGGGACGTACCGGCCGACGCCGGAGAAGCCGCGGCGCTGGACGAGTACGTCGCCGCGGCGTTGGTCGGTCCAGGTGAAGTCGATGGTGACCAGGACCTCGACCTCCTGCGGCAGGCCGGCGTCCCGGGTCTGGCTCAGCTCGCGGGTCTGGACGGAGGTGACCCGGCCCTCGAGCAGGGTGTCGGCCACCCCCGCCCGCGTCGCGACGTAGGGCGTCCGCTGCTCGACCTGCTTGATCACCGCTTCGGTCAGATCGTACTCGAGGCCGCGGGTGAACGTACGGTTCTCGAAGATCGGGATCGCCACGCTCCGGTAGTCGCCGGGGAAGAGTTCTTCGGTGCTGTAGCCGCAGCCAATGAAGATCAGAGCCGAGATTAAGGCAGTGAACCGCCAAGGACGCCAAGAGCGCAAAGCAAGGCAAGGGGAAACGGGTGAAACTGGGTATGGTTCAGGTTTCAAATTCAAAAGCCTTTTTGCCTTCCTTGGCGATCTTGGCGTGCTTGGCGGTTAATCCGCTTGGCGAGCCACCACGGGTTCGAGCCCCAGCTCGTCGAGCCGGCGGACCGCGTCGCGGGCGGCGGAGGTGTCGGGGTACTCTTCGATCAGCCGGCGGTAGAGCAGCCCCGCCGCGACGCGCTTCCGGGTGCGGTCGTACCACGCGGCGGTGGCGTGGTCCCGCCGGGCCAGCGACTCGCGGATGCGGACCAGCAGGGCATCGGCCCCGATACGCTGCGCGCTGGCGGGGAAGCGGTCGCGGTACTGCTCGAGGCGTTCCCGCGCGTCGATCAGGCCGGTGCCGTCGAACTCCGGGCCCTTGAACCGCGCGAGGCTCGCCTGGATCAGCCGCAGCATCGCCCACTGCCGCTGGTCCGATTCGGGGTAGTTCAGCAGGTACAGGTCGTACGCGTCGGAGGCGAGCTCGAGCTGGCGGGTCTCGAAGTAGTGGTCCGCCAGCGCGAGACTGGCCCGCTCGCCGAGGTCTGAGCCGGGGGCGCGTTCCTGGACGCGGATGAGCAGCTCGGCCCCGTCGTCGCGGGCCGGCAGGATGCGCAGGCCCAGGAGCCTACGTTTGAAGCCCGACGTGTACAGCACGCCGATCTCATACTCGCGCCGCAGCGCCGTTTGGAACTGCTCCGACGCGGGGTAGAACGTGATGACGTCTTCGTAGTCGAAGAGCGCCTTGTAGTAGTCGCCGCCGGCCGCGTGGGCGTCGCCATTGAGCAGATGGGCCTCGACGGTCAGCGGGTGGTTGGGGTGGTCCCGGAACCAGCGTTCGAGTAGTTTCAGCGCCTCCTTAGGCCGCTCTTCGGCGATCATCCGCCGGGCCTCGGCCAGCTCGGCCTCGGGCGTCCCGGGCTCGGGCACGTCCAGCGGCACGAAGCCGTCTTCCGTCAGCTCGTACGACGGCTGGCCCACCACCGAACCGGCGGCGAATAAACCGACGATACACGCAACCAAGCCGACGCCACGCATCGCGTCAGCATACCAATCGGGCTACGCTTCCATCTCCCACACCCTCTTCCCCCACACACCGAACCCCCGGAAACCCGCCATGACCCGCGCCGACCTGACCCGCCGCCAGACCCTCGGCCTCGGCGCCGCCGTCGCCACCGGCCTGCTCGCCGCGTCACCAAAAGCCCGCGCCGATGAAACCACGCCCACCGGAGCGCCCGCCGCTTTCGCGCAGGGCGACGGCGCCTACCGCCTCTCGCTCGGCGACGTCACGAACACCCTCCTCTCCGACGGCTCGTTCCCCTTCGCCCCCGCCCACCCGACCATCGGTACCAACGTCGCCCAAGAAGACGCCCACGCCGCCATGCGCAACGCCTTCGTCAACCCCGACCACGCCCTGGGCCACGTCAACGCCCTGCTGATCGACACCGGCAGCCGCCTGATGCTGATCGACGTCGGCTGCGGCGACGCGTTCGGACCGTCGGCCGGCAAGCTACGCCAACACCTCGCCAAGATCGGGGCCGAGCCGGGCGACATCGACCTGGTCGTCCTGACCCACTTGCACCCCGACCACGCCGGCGCGCTGGCCGGGCCCGACGGCGCGGCCTGGCTGCCCAAGGCCACCTTCGTCATGCACCGCGCCGAGATGGAGTTCTGGGCCCTCGGCAACCCCGACCTCTCCAAGACCGGCATCCCGCCGGAAATGCGGGGCTTCCTCGCCGGGCTCGCCAAGTCGGCCTTGACGAACCTCCCCGCCGACCGCCTCGAGCTGGTCGATGAGAAACGTACCCAGCTCGACGACGCCCTGGCCGTCTACCACACCCCGGGCCACACCCCCGGGCACCTCGTCGCCGGGCTCTACGGCCAGGCGGGGCAGTTCGGCTACCTCGCCGACCTCATCCACTTCGCCCCCGTCCAGTTCGCCCACCCCGACTGGCACATCGCCTTCGACACCGACCCCGTCGCCGCCGCCGAGACCCGCACCCGCATCCTCAACTACTACGCCGAGAAGCGCAAGCCCGTCGCCGGCGCCCACCTGCCCTTCCCCGGCGTCGGCCACGTCAAGGCCGACGGCGACGCCTTCGCCTACGTCCCCGCCGTCTGGCAGTGGGACCCCGTCGCCAGCGACGCCTACCAGAGCGAATAAAGCCGCTTGCGGCTTAGCCGGGTTAACATCTTCCTTATGGAAACCGGCGCCCGCGAACAACTCAACGTCGCCTCCGAGCCGGCCGTGCTGGTCGCCTGCTTGCTGCCCGACACGCAGACCAATCCGCACGACCCGCTCGACGAGCTGCGCGCCCTGGCCCAGTCGGCCGGCGCGGTCGTGGTCGACGAAATGCTCCAGAAGCGCCAGAAGCCGTCCGTCAAGTCGCTCATCGGCAAGGGCAAGGTCCAGGAGCTCGCCGAGCGGGTGAAGCTCCACAACGCCCAGGTCGTGATCTTCGAGAACGACCTGAGCCCGTCGCAGATCGGCAACATCGAGCGCGTCTGCGAGGTCAAGGTGCTGGACCGCAGCGAGCTGATCCTCGACATCTTCGCCGACCGCGCCCGGACCCACGAGGCCCGGCTCCAGGTCGAGCTGGCGCAGCTCGAATACACCTACCCCCGCCTCCGCGCGATGTGGACCCACCTCGAACGCATCGCCGGCGGCGCGCCCGCCGGCATCGGCACCCGCGGCCCCGGCGAGCAGCAGCTCGAGATCGACCGCCGCATCGTTCAACGCAAAAAAGCCCTGCTCAAACGCGAACTCAACGAGGTCCAGTCCCGCAAGACCCGCGAGGTGCAATCGCGCAACGCTGACCACTTCACCGCCGGGCTCGTCGGCTACACCAACGCCGGCAAGTCGACGTTGTTCAACACCCTGACGGAGGCTTCCGGGGGCGGCGGGGCTTATGCCGCAGACCAGCTCTTCGCCACCCTCGGCACCCGCACTCGGCAGTGGCGCCTCGGCGACGGCGACCGCGTCATGCTCTCCGACACCGTCGGCTTCGTCCGCGACCTGCCCCACCACCTCGTCGCGTCGTTCAAGGCCACCCTCGAAGAGGCGGTCCACAGCGACCTGCTGCTGCTGGTCCTCGACGTCGCCGACCCGCACTGCCGCCGGCACCTCGACACCGTCAACCGCGTGCTCGACGACATCGGCGCGGCCGACCAGCCCCGCCTGCTCGTACTCAACAAGATCGACAAGGTCGACCACAACGCCGACCTGCTGCTCTTGCAGAAAGAACACCCCGAAGCCATCGCGTTGTCGGCCGCGACGGGCCGGGGTATGGAGGCGTTGGTCGAGGCGGTCCGCGGCCACCTCCACGGCGGCCTGGCAACACTCACCCTCGACGTCGCGCAAGCCGACGGCAAGACGCTGTCGTTCCTCGAGAACCGCGCGACCGTCCTGGACCGCGACTACCGCGACGACCGCGTCGCCATGACCGTCCGCATCGGCCAGCGCCAGCTCGACCAGCTCCGCGCCATGGGCGGCACGGCCGTCATCCCCGCCGACGAACTCGCCGCCGCGGGCTGGGGGCGGTAGGGCCTCGTAGGTACAGCCGATGGGAAAAGCGGATTAAACCCTTGGGGCGGTGCTGACTGGCAGGCAAGATCAAAATATCCGCTTTACCGACCTGACCCGCTTGCTGATTGCGCTGGGTTTCGATGAACGAACACGCGGCAGCCACCACATCTTCACCCGCCCGAACGTCGAAGATATTCTCAATCTGCAACCACGAAGCGACGGCAAGGCGAAGGCTTACCAAGTCAAACAAGTGCGTAACATCGTGACGCGGCACAAGCTCGCTCTGGATTGAAGTATGAAATACGAAGTGATCATCTATTGGAGCCGCGACGACGACGCATTCATTGCCGAGGTTCCCGAATTGCCGGGCTGCATGGCCGACGGTGCGACAAAGGCAGAAACGCTTGCCGCGGCCGAATCCGTGGCCGAGCAGTGGATCGAAACCGCGAAGGAACTCGGCCGGCCAATCCCGGAGCCGAAAGGTCGGCTGTCGTTCGCTTAAACGCACCGCCTGCCGCTTACGCCGTCTTGGGCTCGCGTCGGTCGGTGTCGCGGACTTCGAGCTGACCGACCTGGCCCGGAACGGGGCCGGGGGGGACGTCGAGCAGTTCGAGTTCGGCCGCGGGCTCGCCGGCGTCGGCCATGCGGCCTCGCAGGCGGTCCAACAGGTCGCGGCGGACGTCGGCGTAGGCCGGCAAGCCCGCGAGGTTGACTAGTTCGTAGGGGTCGGCGACCAGGTCGTAGACCTCGGCTTCACACAGGCGGTCAGCGAAACGGTCGGTCGGCGACGCATCGTCGGCCGTGGCGATCAGCTTCCAGCGGTCGGTCCGCACCGCCCGGCCGAACCGTGATTCGCTGATCTGGACGAAAGACTCCCCCGGAAGTTCGCCGAGCAGGCTCCGGCCCTGCGCCCCTTCCGGGGGTTCGAGGCCGGCGGATTCGCAGAGGGTCGGGGCGAGGTCGACCAGCGAGAAAGGGCGTTCGTCGCGGCCCCAGCCGGTGGTCGGGCCGCCGTGCATCACCATCGGGACGCGGGCGCTCACGTCGTGGCCGCTGCGTTTGTACTCGGGGTTGCGGGTGCGGAAGTGGCAGCCGTGGTCGCTGGTGTAGACGACCAGGGTGTTCTCGAGCTGGTCGAGCGAGATCAGG
>JBCCRT010000151.1:0-6660 GCA_039201235.1 Planctomycetota bacterium | reverse complement strand
CCGCGCAAGCTCGCCGACGACGAGCTGGCCGTCCTGCTCTACACCTCGGGCACGTCCGGCAAACCCAAGGGCGTCATGCTCACCGTCGGCAACAGCCGCACCAACATCGAGGACTGCCTCGAACACGCCGGGCTCACCGCCTGCGACAGCTTCCTCGGCGTGCTGCCGCAGTTCCACAGCTTCGGGCTTACCGTCCTGACCCTGCTGCCGCTCTACGGCGGCGGGCAGGTCGTCTACACCGCCCGCTTCAACCCCCGGAAGATCACGGACCTCATCAAAAAGCACCGGCCCAAGCTGTTCATCGGCGTGCCGTCGATGCTCGCCGCGCTGCTGTCGGTCAAGAGCGCGAAGGCCGAGGACTGGGAGAGTCTGCGTTACGTCATCTGCGGCGGCGAGCCGCTGCCCGACGCCGTGTGTCAGGGCTTCAAAGAACGCTTCGGCGTCCAGCTGCTCGAGGGCTACGGCCTGACCGAGACGTCGCCCGTCACCAACTGGTCCACCCACGAGGCCTACCGCCCCCACGCCGTCGGCCGGCCGCTGCCCCGCGTCCGCAACCTCATCGTCGACGACGACAACAACCTGCTCGGGCCCAACGAAGAGGGCGAGATCCTCATCGCCGGGCCCAGCGTGATGAAGGGTTACTACCAACTGCCCGAGCTGACCGACCAGGTCATGGTCGAGCTCGACCTGCCGCCCGACGACCGCCGGCCGAACCTCGGCTCCGGGCCGACCCGCTGCTTCCGCACCGGCGACATCGGCAAGATCGACGACGACGGCTACCTCTACATCACCGGCCGCAAGAAGGAGATGCTCATCATCTCCGGCGAGAACGTCTTCCCGCGCGAGATCGAGGAGGTGCTCAACAAACACCCCTCGGTCCACGCCTCGGCCGTCATCGGCCGGCCCGACGAGTCGCGCGGCGAAATCCCCGTCGCCTTCGTCGAGCTCGAAGAGGGGGCCGCGTTCGACGCCGACGAGCTGCGCCGGTTCTGCCGCGACGGCGTCGCGCCGTTCAAGGTGCCCAAAGAAATCCACCACCTGGACGAGCTGCCGCGCAACCCGACCGGCAAGATCATGCGCCGGGCGCTGGTGCTGCCGTAGCCGCGACGCGGTCGACTTAAGATGAGTCGATGGACACGTCGCACGTCGAGCACCCCACCGAGCCGCTGAGCCGGGTCGAGGTTGATCTCGGCGCGATCACCGCCAACGTTACGGCGGTGCGGCGGATCGTCGGCGAGGGCCCGGTGATCTGCGGCGTGGTCAAGAAAAACGCCTACGGCCTCGGCGCGGTCACCGTCGCCCACCGCATGGCCAAGGCCGGCTGCGGCATGCTCGCGGTCTACGGCCCCGACGAGGCCGAGGCCCTCACCGCCGGCGCGGTCACGACGCCGCTGCTCGTGCTCTACCCGCTGCGTCGGCTCACGCGGACCGAGGGGCTGTACCGCCCCGCGTCCGCCGGCCGGCTGCACCTGACGGTCCACGACCCCGACCAGCTCGACCAGCTCGACGCCGTCGGCCGGGCCTTCGGCATCCGCCTGCCGGTCCACCTGTACCTCGACACGGGCATGTCACGCTCCGGCCTTGACGCCGCGCAGTTCGCCGACGCCCTGAAGCGTCAGCCCGACCGCCGATACCTCCGCTTCGCCGGGGTGATGTCTCACCTCGCCACCGCCGGCGGCGACGCGAAGCGGGCCGCCAAGCAGCGCGACCGCTTCGATGACGCCCTCGCCGAGCACCGCGGCCTGATCCCGAAGGACGCCTTGATTCATCTGGCCAACACCTACGGCCTGCTCCGCGAAGCCGCCTACCACCGGGCCATGGTCCGCCCCGGCCTCGGGCTGTACGGCTACGGCGAGGACGACCTGCTCGGCGAGCCGACCGTCGCGCCCGATCACCGCTGGACGCCGACCGTCCGCTGGGTCTCCCGCGTCGTGCAGGTCGGCACCTACCCCCGCCACGCGGCCGTGGGCTACGGCGCGACCCACAAGCTCACCCGCAAGTCCACGCTCGGGCTCGTGCCCGTCGGCTACGGCGACGGCTACCCGCTCGCCCTGTCGTCCAACCCCGAACGCCGCGCCGCGGTGCGGGTCCGCGTCGGCGACGCCTGGCACGACGCCGACGTGTTGGGCAAGGTCAACATGGATCAGCTCAGCGTCGACCTGACCGACGCGGTCAAAACCGCCGGCGTCGAAGCCGCGACCCTCAAGGGAGCCGAGGTCGAGGTCTACGGCCGCGACCCGGAAGCGCGTAACGCCCTGCCGCGCCTCGCCCGGCTCGCCGGCACGACGTGCTACGAACTGCTCACCCGGCTGTCCCCGGGCCTTCCGCGGGTCTACCGCCAGTGAACACACACTTGTCGGCGGCCGCTACGGCAAGGCCGCGGCGAGCTTGGTGAACAGGTCGCCGAACACGGCGTCGCGGTCCAGGTCGTCGAGCTGGCGGATCAGGTGCCGGCCGGGGTCGAAGCTCAGCTTGCCGTCGCCGGTCAGCCGGGGGCTGGGCCGCAGCGCGCTGCGGGCCCAGGCGGGGTCGATCAGCCAGGCCAGCGGGGCGACGTCCCAGACCTCCTTGCTGTAGACGATCGGCCGGCCGGCGTTGCGCTTTTGTTTTTTCGGGGCCTCGTAGTCCTCGTACTCGGCGTACCGCTGCACGAGGAAGTCGCACAGCGCGTTGCGGCCGGCGAGGTGGTGACGCAGCTCGGGGACGCTGCTGCGCAGCTTCTGGGCGACGTTGACGCAGGGCACGTGGACCAGCGGCACGCCGGAGTCGAACAGCACGCGGGACGCGGCGCGGTCGCCGGCGAGGTTGAAGTCGTTCGCGTCGGGCCAGTAGTTCGGCTGCCCGCCGAGCCAGACGACGACGATGCGTCGCGCGATCTCGGGGTTGTGCATGATCGCCGAGGCGACGTTGGTCGCCGCGCCGATCGCCACGACGTACAGCGGCGAGCCGTCGGGGTCGCGGCTCATCGCCCGCTCGATCAGGTCGTCGCGGGCCGGGCTCGGCACCGACGCCTCGGTGTCGGTGACCCACGCCTCGCTCCCGGGCAGCGCCGGCGGGTGCTCTCCGCCGCCGAGCCGTTCGTATACCCGCCCGATCTCGTCGAGGCTCTGCCGCATGCCCTCGCCCGGCGAGCCGGCCCGCTCGTTCCGGAACGGCGCGGCGTACACGGCCTCGACCCGCAGCCGATCGAGCGACCGCAGCGCGTACGCCAACGCAAACTGGTCGTCGATCTCGTTGTAGGTGTCGGTGTCCAGCACCATCGACACCGCCCCGGCCTCGGGGTCGGGCGGGGCCAAGCGGGCCACCCTCTCGGACTCGGTCATCGGCGCGGCGGACGTGTAATCCATCGACGCAACATACCCCGGCCCGCCCCCCGGGTGCGTTAGCATCGGCCGCATGTCCGACCCGGTTCCGACGATCCGCGTCCCGATCCACCGGCTGCCGAACGCCGTGGCGAACCGCACGCCGCTACCGGCCTACCAGAGCGCGCACGCCGCGGGCATGGACCTGCACGCCTGCCTCGACACGCCGCGGACGATCGCCCCCGGGAGTATCGAGACCGTGCCGTGCGGCTTCGCGCTGGCGGTGCCGGTGGGTTACGAGGCCCAGGTCCGGCCGCGGTCGGGCCTCGCGTCGCGGCACGGCGTCACGCTGCCCAACAGCCCCGGCACCATCGACGCCGACTACCGCGGCGAGGTCAAGGTCCCGCTGATCAACCTCGGCCCCGAGCCGTTCGTCGTCGAGCCGGGCATGCGGATCGCCCAGCTGCTGATCAAGCCCGTACCTCGGACCGAGTGGGTCGAGGTCGACGAACTGCCCGACACCGCCCGCGGTGGTGGCGGCTTCGGTCACACCGGGGTTTGAATCCGGCGGCGACGCCGCGCGCCGCGGACCATAAACTGAGGGTATGCGGGTCAGGTTGATCTGGGTGCTGGCGCTCGCCGTGGGTCTGACGGGCTGCGAGTCGTGGCTCGGCAAGCGCATCGTGACGCCGCCGAACCACGGCAAGACGTTGGCGGACCTGAAACTCGACGAGCCGACGGTCCTGCCCGACGCGGTGATCGACCACCGCCTGCGGGTCGAGGTCGACGGCGGCGGGACGGGCGCGGGGCCGGCGTCGCTGTCGCTGTGGGTGATCGACCCGAGCGACGAGGTCTTCCTCGGCACGCTGCCCAACCGCAAGTCGCCGCGGAAGGTCCGCCCGGTCTTCGCGCGGACCGACGCGGGCCCCCGCGCGACCCGGCCGGCCCGCGGCACGGTGCTGCTGCTGCACGGCTACTACGACGAGAAGAACCAGGGCCGGTACCTCACCTGGGGACGCATCCTCGCGGCGGCGGGGTACCGGGCGGTGCTGATCGACCAGCGGGGCCACGGCCGATCGACCGGCGACTGGGCGACCTACGGCGTGGCCGAGGCGGCGGACATGGCCGCCGTGCTCGACGCGCTGCAACAACGCGGTCTGGTCGTGGGCGACGTCGGCGTGATGGCGGTGTCGTTCGGGGCCTCGACCGCGGTGCGGTGGGCGTCCGCCGACGACCGGGTGCGGGCGCTGGTGCTGGTCTCGGGCTTCGCGTCGATGCGGTCGGTGGTCGAGGACTTCGGCCGGGCGATCGGGTTCCGCACGTTCTCCCACGCGAAGTTCCAACGCATCATCGACCACGCCGGCCGGGCCGCGGGCTTCGACCCGGACGACGCCGACGCCGAGGCGGTCATCGACCGCGTCTCGGTCCCGACGCTGATCTTCCACGGCGAGGAGGACCGGCTGATCCCGATCGACCACGCCGTGCGGCTCTACGCCGCGGCCGGCCGCGAGGACGTCGAACTGGTCCGCGTCGCGTCGGCGGGCCACACCGACCTGGGCGACGCGCTGGTCGAGCCGATCCGCGAACCCATGTTGGCTTGGTTTGCGCGTCACCTGCGGTGAGTTGGACGACGCCGATACGGGTTTTGTCGCGGGCTCCGCCGCCTCGCCGATAGCAGGGTGTCGGCGCGATTGGTGTGCGCCGTGTTCCCGGTTCACGGCGGCAACGGAAGGTCTCATAACCCATGGCCAAACGGAAGCAGACGAAGAAGCAGCGGCAACGGCAGGCGGAGCGGCGGGGGGCGGCGCTGCGGCAGGGCGGCCTGGCGGTCGGGGCCGGGCTGTGGGTGCTGCTGGTCGCGGCCCTGCTGAGCTACGACCCGGCGGACGCGCCGTCGCCCTTCGTCGGCGTGCCGAACGCGGACACCGCCAACTGGGTGGGCCCGCTGGGCGCGGCCGTGGCGGACCGGGCCTACGGCGTGGTCGGGCCGGGCGTCTGGCTCGCCGTCGCGGGCATCGGGGCCTGGCTCGTCCTCACGCTGGCCAAGCGGCCAGTGAACCAGCTGGTGATCCGCACGGCGGGGCTGGCGATCATGACCGCCACCGCGTCGGGGCTGATGGCGGTCGCGGCGTCGCGGTTCGTCACCGGCTACGCCGCGCGCCCCGAGGGGCCGGGCGGTTTGCTGGGCGTGTTCCTTCATGAGGAGCTCGTCGGACGGTTCGCAACGATGGGCAGCCTGCTGATCCTCGCGGTGGCGTTCTGGATCGGGGCGTTGCTGGCGGTGGACCAGCTCGTGCTGGCGATCCCGAAGGTCCTGGCCGAAGGCGTGCTGCGGGTGATGAACGTGACCCGCGACCGCTGGCCCGCGCTGCCGACGCTGAGCCTGCCGGACTGGAAGTGGTCGGGGCTTGGCCTCGCCGGCCTCGGGGAGAGGCTGGGCGGCGGCGTGTCGCAGCGCGAGAGCGACCTCGACGGGGAGCCGATCGTGCTGCCGGGCAAGTCGAAGAAACGCAAGCGTCACGGCCGGGACGAGACGGACGATGTCGACGAAGCGGTAGACGCGTTGGATGACGAAGAGTGGGAGTACGAGTACGTCGAGGAAGACGACGTCGACGAAACGGAAGAAGAGGACGATTCCGGGGCCGAGGGCGACGCCCCGTCGGCCTACGTCAGCAGCAAGAAGAAGTTCGACCCCGACGCGCTGCGGGCCAAGATGGCGCAGATGCCCATCAACTTCGCCAAGAAGCAGGACAGCCTCGAAGAGCCGGTCCGCGAGATGGACCTGTCGGGCTACCAGTTCCCGACCTTCGACATGCTCGAGGAACCCGAGGGCGACTTCACCGAAGCAATGGCCGCCATCTGCCGCGAACAGGGCGAGCAGCTCGAGATCGCGCTGCGTGAGTACAAGATCCAGGGCGAGGTCGTCGGCATCGACTCGGGGCCGGTCATCACCCTCTTCGAGGTCAAGCTCGCCCCCGGCACCAAGGTCAGCCGGATCAACGCCGTCGACTCCGACATCGCCCGGGCGCTCAAGGCCCAGAACATCCGCGTCGTGCCGAACATGGCGGGCAAGGACACCGTCGGCGTCGAGGTGCCGAACCTCAAGAAGGAGCGCGTCCGGCTCAAGGAGCTGATGTCCGCCAACCCCGACGCCGTCGCCAAGATGAAGCTGCCGATGTTTCTCGGTAAGGACGCGTCGGGCAACCCGCTGGTGCAAGACCTCAACGCGATGCCGCACATGCTCATCGCCGGCACCACCGGCAGCGGCAAGAGCGTCTGCATGAACTCGATCATCATGTCGTTCCTCTTCACCAAGCGGCCCGACGAGCTGAAGCTCGTGCTGGTCGACCCGAAGATG
>JBCCRT010000150.1:0-6731 GCA_039201235.1 Planctomycetota bacterium | reverse complement strand
CCGTCCCCCAACACCCGCGTCGTCGACACCCCCAGGTCCAACACGACGACCTCCGCCACCCCCCCGGAAGTTCCCGCCCCGCTTCCGCCAGCCGCGGCCGACCCGTTTCCGCGAACGCCTGTCCAAAGCGGCCGGACAAACGCCGCCACCACCGCCAGCACCACCAGACACCGCAGCAACAACAGCACCCACCGCCGCAGCCGATACCCCGACGCCGAGCCCGCCGCCGCCGACGCCAGCAGCGCCACCGACGGGAACACCACCCGCCGCCGCGCCCGCCGCGTCAGCAGGTGCGCCGCCACCGGCCCCGCCACCAACGCCGCCCCCCACAGCATCGCCGGCGTCGTCAAACTCAAAAACGCGAGGGTCGTCATGATTCGCTTTTTGCCGCCAAGGACGCCAAGGAAGACATCCAATTCGTGGTCAGTCCGCTTCCCGTGTCAATCATTCAAAAAATTCAAACTTCAATAAAATTGAATTTAAACTATCAAATATCCCCTGCCTTCCTTGGCGCTCTTGGCGTCCTTGGCGGCAAAAAATTCACCCCGCCGCGGCCCGGCTGAACAAGTACCCCCGCAGCGCCTCCGCCGGCGGCGTGTCGGTCGTGACCTCCTGGTAGTCCACCCCCCGCGCCCGCAGCGCCGCCCGCCACACCGCCGCGTCCTCCGCGAACCGCCGCTCGTAGCCCGCCCGCAGGTCGTCTACGTTCACCCGCACCGAACGACCCGTCTCGCTGTCCACGAAGACCGCCTCGGCCAGGTCCGGCAGCCGACGCTCGTCGGGGTGCAGCACCCGAAGCACGATCACCTCGTGCCCGCGGTGCAGCCAGCGATCCACCCCGCCCAGCACCGCGTCCCGCGGCTCGGCCAGGTCCGACAGCACCAGCAGCAACCCCTTCCGCCGCACCGTCCCCGCCAGCCCGTGCATCGCCGCCGCGAGCTTCGACTCCCCCCCCGGCTCGGTCTCGGTCAGCACCGTTTCGAGCCGACGCAGGTGCGGGAACGTCCCCGCCGGCCGCAGCGTGGTGTGCAGCCCGTCTTGTGCGATCGCCAGAGCAACCTTGTCCTGCTGCTGCGTCACCAGCAGCCCGACCGCCGCGGCGAGGCGGGCGGCGTGGCCGTACTTGGAAACGGCCGCGGGCTCGGTGGGATCGGGGCCTAAGAGAAAAGACAAACGCCGACGCTTGGGTAATGGCTCGGCCCCCGCGTAAGCCATCGACCCCGAGGCATCGACCAGCACGTGTACCGTCAGGTCCGACTGGTGCTCGAAACGTTTGACGCGTAGCCGGTCGCTGCGGCCGAAGACTTTCCAGTCGATGTCGTTGGGCGTGTCGCCCGGCGTGTAGTCGCGGTAGTCGAGGAACTCGACGCTGTGCCCCCGCTGCGGCGAGGCGTGCCGGCCGGCGTAGTGCCCCGTCACCGGCCGCCGCGAAGCGAACACCACGTGCCGCAGCGCGGCGCGGTCGGTCGGCGTCAGGAGGGCGTCGGAAGTCATATCAACACATAAAGACGACGGGTTATCACTCGGCAACCGATTCAATAATTTGCTTGACCACATCCCCCGCGGTCACGCCCTCGCCGGCGGCGTGGTAGTTCGGCAGGACGCGGTGCCGCAGCACGTGTGGCGCGGCGCGGCGGACGTGGGCGGTGGTGACGGCGGGCTCACCCGATAAGAGCGCCAGCGCCCGGCCGACGCGGACCAGGTGCTGACCCGCGCGGGGGCCGGCGCCCCACTCGACGTACCGCTCGGCGACGTCGCTGCCCGCCGGGCGGCCGCTACCCGCCGGCCGCGTGGCGCGGGCCAACGCCACGGCGTAGCTCACCACGTGCGGGCTCACCGGCACGCGCTTCGTCAACGCTTGGTACCGCATCAGCTGTTCGAGGCTCAGCACGGCCGAGGGCGTCACGTCCGACGGGGCGGCGGTCTGGGCGACGATCCGTTCTTCCTCCTCGGCGTCGGGGTAGTCCAGCCGGAGGCTGAGCATGAACCGGTCGAGCTGGGCCTCGGGCAGCGGGTACGTGCCCTCCTGCTCGATCGGGTTCTGCGTGGCGAGCACAAAGAACGGCTCGGGCAGCGGGTGACGCACGCCCCCGGCCGTGACGTGGTGCTCCTGCATCGCCTCCAAGAGCGCGGCCTGGGTCTTCGGCGGGGTACGGTTGATCTCATCGGCCAGGATTAGGTTCGCGAACACCGGGCCCTTCACGAACCGCATCTCGCGGTGGCCCGTGGTGCGGTTCTCCTCGATGACCTCGGTGCCCGTGATGTCGCTCGGCATCAGGTCCGGCGTGAACTGGATGCGGTTGAACTCCAGGCTCAGGCTCTTGGCGATGGTCGAGACCAGCAGCGTCTTGGCGAGCCCCGGCACGCCGACGAGCAGGGCGTGACCGCGGGTGAACAGGGCGATGAACACCTGATCGACCACGTCCCGCTGCCCGACGATCGCCTTGCCGATCTGCTCGGACAGCGCGGCCGAGGCGTCGCGCACCTCGGCGATAAGTTGTTCTGGATCGGTCGGGGCTTCGGGGGAAATTTCCGGGGGTGGAGGCATAGAGCCAGTATAGATGCCCCGGCGTCGATCCCCGGCCGGCACTAGGATCGCGGCATGCCGGAGTTGCCGGAGGTCGAGGTGGTGCGGCGGACGCTGGCGGCGGCCGTGGTGGGACGGCGGGTCGAGCGGGTGGTGGTGCATCGGCCGGACGTGGTGCGGTTGGGGGGAACCACGCGGCAGCGGCGAGGACGAGGGCTTTCGGGGGTGCTGCTGGGGGGGCGGGAGGTGGTAGGTGTCCAACGGCACGGCAAGCAGCTCGCCATCGTCGGCCGCGGAGGGGCGGTGGTGTGCGTGCACCTCGGGATGAGCGGCGGGCTGCGGGTGACCGACGGGTCGGTTCGGGGGCGGGGGCCGCACACGCACGTCGTCTGGCACATGACGGGCGGCGGGTCGGTGGCGTTCCGCGACCCGCGTCGGTTCGGCGGGGTCTGGGCGTTCCCGGACGAGGCGGCGCTTCGGCGTCAGCGGTGGGATCGCCTGGGACGCGACGCGATGTGCATCACCCCGAAACAGTTGCACGACCGTCTGACTCACACCCGGCGTCACCTCAAAGCGGCTTTACTCGACCAGGACCTCGTCGCGGGGCTGGGCAACATCTACGTGGACGAGCTGCTGTTTGCGGTGGGGCTACACCCCCGGGGGGTGGCCGCGGCGGTGACACGAGACGAAAGCATCCGGCTGGTGCGAACGATGCGTCGATTGCTGGGCCGGGCGATCGAGGCGGGCGGGTCTACCCTACGCGACCACGCCGATGCCGAAGGGCAGGCTGGGGGCTTTCAGGCCCGACATCGGGTTTACGGCCGGGGCGGGCTGCCCTGCACACGATGTGAGGATCTTCTGACGACCGAGGTTGTGGCGGGGCGGACAACCGTGATCTGCGGCCGTTGCCAGCGAAACGGCGCGGATTGATTTCAGGAGAGAAAAGAAAAAAACTCTTTCTTCACCCATCGTCAAGGCGCACGGCTCGGGGATATCGCCACGTGAGACAGGACAACCTGTTTTCTTAGCAGGACTCATAACTATAAACGCTGCGTGATTAACCTGTCGACAGCTGGAGATTGGCTGACGTTTACGGGTCGATCCGGCGCCGGAAAGTCGTTTCGTATCGGAGAGCCGCCGCGTTTTTGTCACGGCTGGGTCCACGGGCAAACCATACCGAAACACATCGGGCGGCTTATCCACACGATCTACACGCCTTCGGGCGGTGTGTGACACGGAGGAATTTTGCGGGGTCAGACGATCAGGCCGGCGGCGCGGTCGATGTCCTGGTTGAGGTGTTCGAGCTGGCGGGGGAAACCGGGTTCTTGTTCGAGGCGGTTGCGGACCACCTCGATCGAGTGGATCACGGTGGTGTGGTCCCGGCCGCCGAAGTACCCGCCGATCTCGGTGAGGGAGAACTTGGTGCGTTTCTTGGCCAGGTACATGCAGACCTGCCGGGGCTCGGTGATGGACTTGAAGCGTCGGCGGGACTGGAGGTCGGCGAGTTTGACGTTGTAGAAGCGGGTAACAGCGTCGACGATGTGCTGGAGGGTGGTGCGGTTGGCCTGGGGTACCGGGTCGGGCTCGCCGAGGGCCCGGCGGGCGAGGTCGAGGTCGATCGGCCCGGGGTCGACCATGGTCTGGGCCTGCAGCTTCTTGATCGCGCCCTCGAGTTCCCGAGCGTTGGATTCGCGGGTCCGGGCGATGAGCTCGGCGACGCCCTCGCGTAGCTCGAGGCTGCGCATCTTGGCCTTGGCCTTGACGATGGCGACACGGGTCTCGTACCCGGGCTTGAGCACCTTGGTGACCAGTCCCCACTGGAACCGCGAGACCAGCCGGTCCTCGAGGTTGGGGATCTCGTCGGGCGGGGCGTCGGAGGACAGCACGATCTGGCGGTTAGACTGATACAGCTCGTTGAAGGTGTGGAAGAACTCTTCCTGCGAGCGTTCGCGGTTGGCCAGGAAGTGGATGTCGTCGATCACGAGCAGGTCGACGTGGCGGTAGTGGTAGCGGAACTCGTTCATCTGCCCGGCCGAGACGCAGGCGATGAACTGATTCATGAACGCCTCGCAGGAGACGTAAAGGATGCGGGTGTCGGGCCGGTGGGTGAGGATCGACTGGCAGATGGACTGGAGCAGGTGGGTCTTGCCCAGCCCGACGCCGCCGTGGATGAACAGGGGGTTGTAGGCGGTGCCGGGCTGGTTGGCGACGGCGACGGCGGCGGCGTAGGCGAGCTGGTTGTTGGGGCCGGTGATGAAATTGGGAAACGCGTAGTCCGGGACCAGGAGCATGGAGTCGCGGTCGAAGTCGAACGCCGAGGCGGGTTGACCGTTCGTGGTCGCGGGGCCGGGTTCTGCGCCGTCGGGGGGCCCCGGTTTGGCGGGGGGCATGGACGGAGATGCGTCGTTTTCCTCCGGCGTTTCGGGCGTGGGTTTGTCGTGCCCGGGCTCGGCCGACGCCGCGGCGGGCGTACACACAAAACGGACCGCAATGAGTTGGCCCGTGACCTCCTGCGCCGCGTCGGTGAACGGCTCGACGCATTGTTTTTGCAGGTATTTCTGCTGGACCGCCGTCTTCGTGTAGACCTCAAGCACGCCGGCGTTCAGCACGCCGGGCTTCAGTTCGTCGTGGAACCACTGCCGGGTCACGGTGGCGTGGCGTTGACGCAGCACGTCGAGCAGTCGCTGCCACTGGGCGGGGTCGAATAGGGGCATGGGCCGAGGGAAAAATCGGCACGACGCGGGCACCTACGCCTCGGGCCGGCCCGGGCGGGGGCGTCGTGGAGTTGAAAGAAGTTACCTCTCGCTCGAACGAAGATTGGCCCGACGTCGGGAGCCCACCAAGACGACCGCGTCACCTGATCGACCAACCGTTTTGCGCCCGCCGAGGGCGCGATGTGGGAAACTAACGCGCGGCATGTCGCGGTGTCAATCCGTTCTTCACCCTAACGCGTTTCCCGTTGCGCCAACGTTGTTTTTTTGATGCTGCACGGATGCGCCGACGCGGACCGCTTCATCCGCGCTGCGCGCGGCGACGCTCGAGCAGACGCCGCGCGGCCTCGCGCATGTCCTCGGCCGTGTCGGTCTCGTCGACGATCTCGACGCCCAGCAGCGTCTCGACGCAGTCTTCCAACGTCACCAGCCCGGCCGTGCCGCCGAACTCGTCGCGCACCCGCAGCAGGTGCTGCTGGTCGCGGATCAACCGGTCCAGCGTGTCGGCGACGGTGTCGGCTTCCAACGCGTCGCCCAGCGGCTGCGCAAGATCAAGCAGCGGCGCGTCGCCGTGTCCTTCGTGTCGCGCCTGGTGCAGCGCGAAGCGGGTGACGTGGCCGGTCACGTCGTCGCGGTCCTTGCCGTAGACCGGGATGCGGCTGAAGCGCAGCCGGCCGTGCTCGTCGAACACCTCGGCGACGGTGCGGTCCCGCTGCAGCATGAGCACCACCGGCCGGGGGGTCATCACGTCTTCGACGGTGATGCTGCCCAGCCGCAGGAGGTTGCGGATGACGCGGGACTCCTGCGGTTTGAGGATGCCGGCCGAGTGGCCGAGCTCGGCGGTGACGGCGATCTCGTCGCGGGTCAGGGTCGCCCCGTGGCCGCCGCCGAACCAGCGCGAGACCCACTGCAGCGGGATCAGCAGCGGCAGGGTGATCCAGATCAGCCCCTGGACCGCGTAGGCAGTGAACCCGGCGAGCCGCTTGGCGTGGGCGGCCCCGAACGACTTTGGGATGATCTCGCTGAAGACCAGGATCAGCAGGGTGACGACGGCGCTGCCCAGCGCGACCCAGCGGTTGCCGAAGATCACGAGGATCTGCGCCCCGGTGCCGGCGGCACCGACGGTGTGGGCGACGGTGTTGAGCGTGAGGATCGCGGCGAGCGGCCGGTCGATCTGCCGCTTCATGGCCCTGAGCCGGGCCCCGCCGCGGCGGTTCTCGCGGGCCATCACCTCGACGTGCGACGCCGGCACCGACAGCAGACCCGCCTCGAGCATCGAGCAGAGGAACGAGACCCCGATCGCCAGCGTGAGGTACACGCCGAGCATGACCCAGTCGCCGGCGGTCGCGTCGCGGGCCGGGGCGCCGGCCGCGATCGGGCCAGCGGCGAGCAGTGTGCTGAGTAGCGTCATCCCCCGAGTTTACGGAGGGGCGGTCTTCCGGGGATTAATCCTCGACGCGGTCGAGCGCCATCTCGTGCGCCTCGTGGTAGCT
>JBCCRT010000149.1:0-6745 GCA_039201235.1 Planctomycetota bacterium | reverse complement strand
GCGCGGTTCGGCTACATCCGGGGGAGGGACTCGGGGTACCGGTTTAGGGGGGGTATTTGTCCGCCCGTTCCGGTTGGTGACGCCCACCGAACGGGGCGTACTAGTCCGCCCGCTACCCGTGTGATAGGTGCGCCAGCGTGTGGGCCAGCACCTCGACGCCGGCGGCGAGGTCGGCGGGTTCGGCGTGTTCGTCGGGGCGGTGGGACACGCCGGCGCGGCAGGGGACGAAGACCATGCCGGTGGGCGCGAGGCGGGCCAGGAACAGCGAGTCGTGGTAGGCGCGGCTGACCATCTTCCACCAGCGGAGCCCGGCGCGGTCGCAGGCGGCCTCGGCGGCGTCGATGACCCGCTTATCGCAGGCGGCGGGGGCGTCGGCGTTGAGCCGCCGCGTGTCGAAACGCACGCCGCGGCGTTGCGCGACGTTGGCGAGCTCGGCGTCGATCGCCTCGGCGATGCCGTTGCGGTTGGCCTCGTCGGTGTCGCGCAGGTCGAGGGTGAAGCGGACGCGGGAGGGGATCGAGTTGACCGCCCCCGGAAACACGTCGAGCTCGCCGACGGTGGCGACGAGGTCGGGGCTCGGGCTGGAGCGGGCGAGCTGCTCGATGCCGTGGACCGCCTCGGCGGCGGCGCAGAGGGCGTCGCGGCGGTCGGGCATGAGCACGGCCCCGGCGTGTCCGCCCTCGCCGTGGGCGGTGAAGACCGTCGTGGCGGGCGCGGCGATGCCCATCACGATGCCGATGGGGATTTTCTTTCGTTCGAGCACTGGGCCCTGCTCGATGTGCAGCTCGACCCAGGCGTCGTAGTGGTTCTCGGGCAGGCGGACGTCGGCGAGGTCGCCGGCGAAGCCCGCCGCGACGCGGGCGTCGTCGAGGCTCACACCGTCGAGGTCTTGGAGCTTGCGCAGGTCGTCGGGGGTGAGCACGCCGGCGAGCGCCCGGCTGCCGAGGCAGCCGAGGTCGAAGCGGGTGGGCTCTTCGCTGGTGAAGATCAGCAGCTCGATCGGGCGCTTCGGCGGGAAGCCGGCGGCCTGGAGTTGTTGGATGGCTTCGAGGCCGCCGAGGACGCCGACGGTGCCGTCGTACATGCCGGCGTTCGGGATCGCGTCGATGTGCGAGCCGGTGCCGACGGCGGGGGCGGCGGGGTCGACGCCGGGCGGGGTCCAGCGGGCGAAGGTGTTGCCGATCGGGTCGATGCGGACGGCGAGGCCGGCGTCCTCACAGAGGTTGATGAGGTAAGCGCGGGCGTCGCGGTCGGGCTCGGTGTAGACGACGCGGGTGACGGCCGGCGGGGGGGCGGGGTCGGCGCTGAACGTCGCCAGGGTGTGGAGGCGTTCGAGCAATCGGTCGGGCTGGACATCGAGGTCGGGGGTCATCGCGGGGGGCGGTTGACGTTCTTGGTGTAGAGGTAGGTGGCGGGGGCGTCGCCGGTGTTGGTGAACCACTGGGGGCAGTAGGCGGCCATCCAGATCGCGTCGCCGGCGGTCACGGGGGCCCAGAGCGTGGCGTCGCCGGAGCCGAGGCGGTAGACGCCGGTGCCGTGCTGGAGGTAGAGGCCGTGCTCGTTGTGGTGGGTTTCGACGAAGGGGAGTTTGGCGCCGGGGTCGAAGGTGAAGCGGTTGACGGCGAGGTCGAAGGCGGGGTCGGTCTCGTCCGGTAGGAGGTGAGCGAGCCGGGCGTGGGGGTCGCCGAGGAAGGGCTCGGCGGGGCGGTCGTCGGCGTGGCCGAGGACGGCGGCGGGGGCGGGCGTGTCGGGCAGGGGGTCGTAGGGTTGTTCGACGAGCAGGAGTCGGCCGGCTTCGGTCGTGCTTAGCTGGTGAGGTGTGTCGGGTGGTAGCCAAGCGAAGCCGTCAGCACCGAGCGGTTGGCCGTCGATCTCGATCGCGCCGGCGAGGACGTAAACGAAGCGTTGTGTGCCCGGCGGCGGCGGGTGGGCGCCGCCGCCGGGCTCGGCGTGGACGAGCGTCATCGTGAACCGCGGCTGGCGGGGGGCGTGACCCATCGACGGGCTGACGAGCACGACGCCGTCGGTGTCGGACCAGCCCACGAGGGGGGCGACGACGTGGCCGTCGGGCGCGATCAGGGCGTGGTCGGCGGCGACGCGGGTGCGGGTCTGCGCTTCGGGTTCTTGACGCGTGCGGTCGGTCTGGGCATCGGTCGGGAGACTCACGCCGGCGTGGCCCCGACACCGGCCCCCGGAATGGCTCCCGCCCCCGACATGGTTCCTGGCATCGGCAGGTCCACCGGCAGCGGGGGTAGCCGGGCGTCTTCGCCACGGACCCGCCCCGCGAGCAGTCGGACGGCCCGGGTCAGCACGTCCACGGCGACCGCGACGTCGGCCAGCTCGACGCGTTCGTCGGGGTGGTGGCTGCGCCCGCCGGGGTGGCGGACGAAGAGCATGGCCACGGGGAACGCGGCGGCGACGGCGACGGCGTCGTGGCCCGCGCCGCTGAGCAGGTCGAACGGCCGGTGCCCCGCGTCCGCCATCGCCTGGCTGAGCAGGCCGCTGAGGCCGCTGTCCATCTCGGTCGCGGGCTGGGGCTGGTTCTCCAAGACCTCGACGGCCACGCCGTCTTCGCCGGCGATGCGGGTGGCGTGGTCGAGCAGGGCGGCGACGGCGGCGTCGCGGACGTCGTCCATCGCGTGGCGGACGTCGAGGGACACCTCGACCGCGCCGGGGATGACGTTGCGGACGTTGGGGTGGGCCGAGACGTGGCCGACGGTCGCGCGGAGCCCGGCGATGGACCGGCCGTACTCCTGGACCTCGGCGATCAGGTGCGCGGCGGAGACCAGCGCGTCGCGGCGGGGGTGCATCGGGCTGGTGCCGGCGTGGCCCGCCTCGCCGACGAAGCGCAGCAACAAGCGGCTCTGGCCCGCGATGGCGTTGACCACGCCGACGGGCCGGCCGGCCTGCTCCAGCACCGGCCCCTGTTCGACGTGGGTCTCGATGAAGCCCAGCACGTGCTGCGGGTCGTACGCCGCCGCAGGGATCGCCGCGGGGTCGAGCCCGAAGCGGGTCACGGCGTCGCGCAGCGTGACGCCCTGCTCGTCGGTGCGGTCGAGCCAGCCTGGGTCGAACCGCCCCGCGACGGCGGCGCTGCCGAGGTACGGCTTGGCGTAACGCACGCCCTCCTCTTCGCTGAACGCCACGACGTCGAGGGCGAACGGCAGGTCGACGCGGGACAACGCCTCGGCCGCCGCGATGCCGACGAGTACGCCCAGCACGCCGTCGTAACGCCCGCCGTTGGGCACGGTGTCGATGTGCGAGCCGGTGAGCAGCACGGGCACCTCGGGGTGGTCCGCCCCGAGCCGGCCGACGAGGTTACCCGCGGCGTCGACACGGACGCGCATCCCGGCGTCGCGCATCCAGCGGGTCAGGTCCTCGTGGACCGCGGCGACCGGCGGGGTGAGGTACCGGCGGGTGATCCGGCCGGGCGCTTCGGTGTGGGTCGCGAGGCGGGCGCAGCGGTCCATCACACGTTGGGCCTTGGCGTGGCGCCGCGGCGGGGGTCGGTCTGAGGCTGGGTGGGGCATGGGCGATCCGTGCGGCCGCGCGGGTGGGTCGAGGGGGGGTGTTGCCGAAGCCGGTGCGTGGGCCCGTCCTGGTCCCGCGTCTTCCCAAAGACGTGACGCGGCGTAGGGGCGTCCGATCGCCCGCGGGGCCGCGTCTTGGCGGGCAAATTCCGTTGACTCGCCGGCTCAGCCGGTCTAGGCTCGAAGTTTACCTGCCGCCGTGAGTGTAGCTACCCCTCGGCGAACCCGTCAATCACCAAACGATCGTTATGAGCGACCATTTGGTTTTCTACATCAACGGCGTACGTGTCGCGGCCACGGGGCCCGATGCGTCCTGCACGCTCACCGATTTCTTGAGGACGCGGCGTCGGCTCACTGGCACGAAGATCGTCTGCAACGAGGGCGACTGCGGCGCGTGCAGTGTCCTCGTCGGCCGGCCCAACGCCAACGGCACGGCGCTACGCTACGAGGCGATCGACGCCTGTATCGCGTTCACCTACCAGATGGACCGCGCCCACGTGGTCACGGTCGAAGGTCTGCGTGAAGCGAACGGCGGGTTGTGCGTCCTGCAGCGGGCGATGGCCGAGGGCCACGGTAGCCAGTGCGGCTTCTGCACCCCGGGGATCGTCGTCACGCTGCAAGGGATGCTCGAAGACACTCCGGCTAGCGGGGTCGATGCGTCGGCGAACGGGCACGCCGCCGACGACCCCCACCCGCTCGGCGAGGACCGCGTCCGCCCCGGGCTGTCGGGCAACCTCTGCCGCTGCACCGGCTACCAGCAGATCTTCGACGCCGCCGCCGCGATCGACCCGGCCGAGGCGGCGAGCATGAACGACCGCTACCCGCCGCGTCCCATGCTCGACGACTTCGCCCGCCTCGGCGACCAGCCGGTCACCATTACCGCCGACACACCCGGCCACCCCGGAAAGGTGTTTCTTCCCCGCACCCTCGAGCAGGCGATCCGGTTCCGGGGGGCGAACCCCGGCTGTCGCGTCGCGTCGGGCACGACCGACCTCGGCGTACAGCACAACCACGGCCGACCCGCCGCCGACCGGCTGCTGTGCCTACGTCACGTCGATGAACTCCGCCGCGTCGAGCTGACTGATAAAGATACGCTCCGCGTCGGCGCGGCCGCGACCTGGGCTGAGGTCGACCGCGCGGCGGCCGGCCGTGTTCCCGAATACCACGCCATCCTCGACCGCTTCGGCAGCCCGCAGGTGCGCCACATGGGCACC
The DNA here is from genome assembly GCA_039201235.1 of Planctomycetota bacterium. GTDB lineage: Bacteria > Planctomycetota > Phycisphaerae > Phycisphaerales > Phycisphaeraceae > Algisphaera. The sequence goes on along the minus strand of JBCCRT010000149.1, from coordinate 2,001 downwards.
CTCGTCGGCAACCTCGCCAACGGCTCGCCCATCGCCGACTCCCTGCCCTTCCACCTCGTGACCCACACGACGCTGACCCTCGCCTCGCCCCGCGGCCGACGCGTCGTCGACCTCAACGACTTCTACCTCGGCTACAAACGGCTCGACCTGGCCGATGACGAGTTGATCGTCGCCGCCGACACGCCGCTACCCCGGCCCGACCAACGGCTGCGGCTGTACAAGGTCTCCCGCCGCCGCGACATGGACATCAGCACCGTCACCGCCGGCTTCCTGCTAACCCTCAACGACGCCAACGACACCATCACCGCGGCCCGCGTCGCCTTCGGCGGCGTCGGTCCCGTCGCCGCCCGCCTGCCCGACGCCGAAGAAGCCTTGGTCGGCCGACCCCTGACCGAAACCACGCTGCGCGACGCCGGCCGCGTCGCGCGGTCGCTGGTGTCCCCGCTCACCGACGTCCGCGGCGGCGCGGACTTCCGCCGCCAGCTCGTCGAGAACCTCTTCGTCAAGTGCTACCACGACCTGTGCGACGAACCCGCCTTGCAAACCGCGTAGCGGGCGGACTCGTCCGTTCGTGCCACACCGAAACCCCATGCCCAGCGTCGGCCGATCCATCCCGCACGAGTCCGCCGTCGGCCACGTCACCGGCTCGGCCCCGTACCTCTGCGACCTGCCCGCCGCGGTCGACGAGCTGGCCGTCGTCGGCGTCGGCAGCCCCGTCGCCGCCGGCCGGATTGTTTCGATCGACCCCTCCAAAGCCTTACAACTTCCGGGGGTTGTCGGGGTGTACACGCACCGCGACCTGCCGGTCGGCGGGGTCAACCATTTCGGGCCGATCTTCCACGACGAACCGTTCCTCGCCGAGGACGAGGCGGCCTACCTCGGCCAGCCCGTCGCCTGCGTCGCCGCCGAGTCTCTAGAGATTGCTCGGCAAGCCGCCGCGCTCGTGAAGGTCGAGGCCGAGGCCGCCGAGCCCGTGCTCACCATCGAGCAGGCGATCGAGTGCGAGTCGTACCTCGGCCCGGTCCGCCACATCAACCGCGGCGACCTCGACGCCGCCTTCGCCGACGCCCCGCACGCCTTCGAGGGTACCTTCACCTGCAACGGCCAGGAGCAGTTCTACCTCGAGTCGCAGGCCTGCCTCGCCGTCCCCGAAGAGGCCGGCCGGCTACGCCTCATCAGCTCGACCCAGAACCCCACCGAGACCCAGATGGTCGCCGCCGAAGTCCTCGGCCTCGGCATGCACGAAGTGATCTGCGAGTGCCGACGCATGGGCGGCGGCTTCGGCGGCAAGGAGACCCAGTCCGCCATCCCCGCCCTGATGGCCGGCCTCGTCGCACTCAAAACCAACCGCTCGGCCCGCGTCGTCTACGGCAAGACGCTGGACATGCGGATCACCGGCAAGCGCCACGAGACCCGGGCCGACTACCGGGTCGCCTTCGACGACACCGGCCGACTGCTCGGCCTCGACGTGACGTTTACCAGCAACGGCGGCGCGTTCGCCGACCTCTCCACGTCGGTGATGGAGCGCACCATGCTCCACGCCGACAACGCCTACCACCTGCCGGCCGTGTCGATCACGGGCCGGATCGCCCGCACCAACCTGCCGCCCAACACCGCCTTCCGCGGCTTCGGCGGGCCGCAGGGCGTCGTCGCCACCGAGAACATCCTCCAGCAGATCGCCGAACGCCTCGGCCGCGACGCCCTCGACGTCCGCCGCACCAACCTCTACGTCGACGGCGACCCCGACCGCTCCGTCACGCCCTACGGCCAGGTCGTCCGCGACCACGTCCTCCAAGAAACCTTCGACCAGCTCGAGGCCACCAGCGGCTACCGCCGACGCATGGCCGACGTCGTGCAGTTCAACCACACCAGCCGGACCCACGTCAAGGGCCTCGCCGTCACCGCGATCAAGTTCGGCATCAGCTTCACCACCAAGTTCCTCAACCAGGGCAACGCCCTGGTCCACGTCTTCACCGACGGCAGCGTCCAGGTCTCCACCGG
>JBCCRT010000148.1:0-6801 GCA_039201235.1 Planctomycetota bacterium | reverse complement strand
GGCGCCGCCGCGCCCCACCCCCACGCGGGGCGCAGCAGCGCCCACCCCGAAGCCCCGTCCCCCGGCCCCGCCGTACCCAAAGCCCACGCCAATGCCGGCCAACCCAGCGCCACCGCCGCCAGCATCAGCCCGCGTTGCGTCAAACTCGGAAGCATCCGCCTCGCACTCCGGGACCCGGTTTCTCCCCGAAACCCGCCGTCAATACACCGCAAAATTTACCTGTTTTCATGGGTCGGTGGCCGATCGCCCGCCACACCATAGCACCCCATCTCCTCGCGGCCGGGCCCTCGCACGAAATACCCCTTGACAGCCAAGGCTGGTCTCAGGTATCGTTGACGAACCGGAATACGGGATTACCCGACCCGGAAGGCTATCCAGCCTCTTGCCCAGAGTCCCCAAGTTTCGCAGCCCCGCCCGCCCGATAGAGTCGTTTGTAACCTATGTGCTTTCATTTTGGGGTCGACGGTCGGCCCCGTATGTTTGGAGGTGGTGCGAACGGTTCGCCTACCTCGGTGAAGGATCGATTCCGCATATCCGCCGCGTCTCGGGTTCAGGTAATTTGCTCAGGCCCGATAAAGGATCGCTCGTTCAGGTCACGTCCCGCCCACGCCATCTTTCCATCATGCTGTCTGTCCTCGGCTCGTGGGGTGATTGCCCCGGCCGACCGGCCCAGCGGACCCCGACCTTTCCGAACGACCCCGACGCCGCGACCCGCGGAACACCCCCGGAACATTCCCGGAACACCCCGGAACATTCCCGGACCGATCCACTTCACCGTCACTTTTTGGTTTGTTCTTTCCCTCAGGAGTTTCAGATGCAACGTAAGCAAGGTTTTACCCTTATCGAGCTGCTCGTGGTGATCTCGATCATCGCGCTGCTCATCGGCATCCTGCTGCCGGCCCTCGGCGCCGCCCGGCGTACCGCCCGGCAGATGGCCAACAACACGCAGCTCCGCGGCGTGCACCAGGGCTTCGTCACCTTCGCCCAGTCCAACAAGAAGGGCGGCGGCGACGGCTTCTTCCCCACCCTCGACAGCTCGGGTGACGTCGCCGAAGCCGAGAGCACCGCGGGCGGCGACGATTACGGCGCCCCCATCGGCACGCCTAACGACGTGGTCGCGAAGATGCTCAATGGCAACTTCTTCACCCCCGAATACGTCTTGAACCCCGCCGACGCCGAGGCCGCCGAGGTCGAGGTGGGCAACGGCGTCGCGGCGACCAACTACTCGTACGCTATGCTCGATCTCGGTACGTTTAACTCAACCACCGGCGATACCCCACCCGACGCCGAGCGCGCGGACGAGTGGAAGGAGACCCTCAACACCTCCGCCGTCATCCTCAGCGACATGAACGACGGCAGCAACGCCACCGACTCGGCCTCCAGCGTCTGGACCGAGGAGAACCAGGGCGACTGGCGCGGCGGCATCGTCAAGAACGACAACAGCACCTCGTTCGAGACCGCCCAGACGGTCGAGCAGACCAAGTACGGCAACAACGTGGCCAACGACAACGACAACATCTTTGATAACGCCACCGGCACCGGCGGCGTGGCCAACGCCAACGCCGCGATGCAACACGGCACGACGGACAACAACTGGACCGATCAGCGCTGACGTCGCCTCGGCGGGGTGTGCCCCGCCCGATCCGTGATATCCTCTTCGGCCCCACGCCCCGCGGCGTGGGGCCGATTTCTTTTCCCCGCCGCCCCGCGTGAGCCCCGCCCTTGGCCCGCCCGCGATCCGCCCTCACGACGCTCCGCGTCCCGCTGGCCCTCGGCCTGCTGTGGCTGCTCGTGGCCGTGCCCTACGCCCGGTCGTTCGGCGTGCCGTTCATCTTCGACGACCTGACGATTATCAACAACAACCAGTTCATGCGATCGCTCTGGCCGATCGGCACGGCGATGGAGGCGCCGCGTCGAAGCACCGCCGCGGGCCGGCCGCTGGTCGCCTACTCCTTCGCGGTCAATTACGCGGTCAGCGGGATGGAGGTCTGGAGCTACCACGTCTTCAACCTGCTGGTGCACCTGACCAACGCGACGCTGGTGTGGTTCATCGTCCGCGGCTGCCTGCGGCGGGCCAAGATCCCAGGGATACCAACGCGGCTGGCGGGGCCGATCGGCTGGGGCTTCGCCCTGCTGTGGGGCGTGCACGCGCTCAACTCCGAGACGGTGATCTACATCGCCCAGCGGACCGAATCGATGTTCGCGTTGTTCTCGCTGGCGGCGTTTGCCTTGCTGCTGGCCAACACCCGGAAAGAAGCGGGCGCCCCCGCGGAGGCCGGCCCCGACACCGCCCGCTGCCCGCCGGTGGTCCAGCTCGGCGTGCTGATCCTGATCGTCTTCGCGGTGCTGTGCAAGGAGTCGGCGGTGGTGATGCCGCCGCTGCTGCTGCTGTTCGACCGGGCATTCGTCGCCGGGAGTTTTGCGGCGGCGTGGCGTCGGCGGCGCTGGCTCTACGTGGCGATGCTACTGCCGATCGCCGTCGGGGTGATGATCGGGCGGGGCGGCCACCGGGGCGGTCTGGTGACCGGCGACCCGTCGGTGACCTGGCGTTACCTGCTGACGCAGGCGGATGTGATCCTGCTGTACCTGCGGCTGAGCGTTGTGCCTTACCCGCTGGCGGTGACGCACGACCGGGACCTGTTCGGCGGGCTGGCGGACTGCCTGCCGCAGAGCGTGGCGGTGCTCGGGTTGGTGCTGGCGACGGCGTACGCGCTGTGGCGTCACCCGCGGGTGGGGTTCCTGGGGGCGTGGTTCTTCTTCATCCTGGCGCCGACGTCGAGCGTGATCCCGATCATGAGCGAGGTGGTCGCGGAGCGGCGGATGTACCTGCCGCTGCTGGCGGTGCTGGCGCTGTTGGGGCTGGGCGGCTGGCGGTTGGCGGTGGGGGCCGCGTCGTGGGGCCGGAGGCCGGCGCGGTTGGCGGTGTGGCGGGGCCGGTTCGCCGGGGCGGCGGCGTGCGCCGCGGTCGCGTGGGGGACGATGACCTACGTCCGGTCGTTGGACTTCCGCAGCGACCTGACGCTGTGGGCGCAGACGGTGCGGGTCGAGCCCGGCAGCCTGATGGCCCGCCAGAACTACGCCGCCGCGTTGATTTCGGCGCGTCGGCTCGACGAGGCGGAGGCCCTGGTGCGCGGCGTGCTCCGCGAGCAGCCGGACTACCCCCGGGCGCACATGGCCCTGGGCACGATCCACTTCCACCGCGAGCAGTGGGACCGAGCGGCGGACGCGTACCTGACCGAGGCCATGAAGCCGGACGGCAAAGGGGTCGACTACGCCCACGCCGCGGTCGCGCTGATGATGCAGGACAAGCACAAGGAGGCGGAGGCGGCGATCCAGCGGGCCCTGCGTCTCAACCCCCAGGACAGGCAGACGCTGAACTTCGCCGCGGTGATCCTCGACCGCCAGGGCCGGCTCGAAGACGCCGAGGCCGCCTACCGGCACCTGCTGACGCTCTACCCCGAGTCCGCCATGGGCCGGGCCAACTTCGCCAAGACCCTCGAGCGGCTCGGCCGCACCGACGAGGCGGAGCGTAACTACCGCGAGGCCTACGAGCTGTTCCCGGACAACTACGACATCACCAACAACTACGCCAACTTCCTGGCCAAACACGAGCGGTACGCCGAGGCCGCGCCGCTGTTTCTCGAGGCGGCCGGTTTGTTCCCGACCCGTCCGCTGCCGCGCCTCAAGCACGCGGTCTGCCTCGCCCGCCTCGACGACCCGGCGGCGCAGGCCGCCTTCGACGACGCCCTGATCCTCCACCCCGACCACCTGCCGCTCTATTCCCGCTACCTCGACTGGCTGATCGAACGCGAGCGGCTGGGCACGGCCCTGTCCGTGGTTAAACGCGGGCTCCAGTTCTTCCCCGACGCCCCCGAGATGCTCGAGCGGCGGCAGACCATTGACGCCACGTTGGCAGAGAAGGCCGGGACGAGCTGAGCCGCCCCCGCGGCCCCGGTCCGGAGCCGGGCGGACCGCCGCGGATGAATTAAGATGACCTGACGAGACGGCCGACGGCCCGAACCGGCGGCCCGCGGAAACGCCACCATGGAACACAAAATCATCGCCGACGGCATCACGTTCGACGACGTCCTGCTCCTGCCGGCCCGCAGCGATGTCGTTCCCGACCAGACCGACACCTCCGCGCCGCTCACGCGAAACATCCGGCTCAACATCCCCCTGCTCTCGTCGCCCATGGACACCGTGACCGAATCGGCCCTCGCCATCGCGCTGGCGCAGGAGGGCGGGCTCGGCGTGATCCACAAGAACCTCAACGTCGCCGACCAGGTCCGCGAGGTCCGTAAGGTCAAGCGGTCGGCCAACGGCGTGATCAACGACCCCGTCACTCTGCCCCCGGATGCCAAAGCGGCCGAGGTCCGCGACGTGATGCGGCGGCAGAACATCTCGGGCATCCCGATCACGCTCGACGGCACGTCCAGCGGGCGGGTCGTCGGCATCGTGACCCGGCGGGACATGATGTTTCTCGTCGACGACGACAAGCCGCTGCACGAGGTGATGACCAAGGACCGGCTGGTCACCGCGCCGCCCTCGACCACGCTCGGCCAGGCCGAGGCGATCCTGAACCAGAACAAGGTCGAGAAGCTGCTGCTGGTCGACGACCGCGGGCACCTGACGGGCCTGATCACGATGGGCGACATCGCGAAGCAGGACGCGTTCCCGCTGGCGTGCCGCGACGACCGCGGCCGGCTGCGGGTCGGTGCCGCCGTCGGGGTGCACCAGCTCGACCGGGTGGATGCGCTGATCGAGGCCGAGGTCGATCTGGTCGTCGTCGACTCGGCGCACGGGCACAGCGGCAACGTGATCGAGACGGTCCGGGCGATCAAGGCGCGGTACGACATCGACGTCGTGGCGGGCAACGTGGCGACCGAGGCGGGGGCCCGCGAGCTCATCGAGGCCGGGGCCGACGCGGTGAAGGTCGGCATCGGGCCCGGCTCGATCTGCACGACGCGGATCGTCTCGGGCGTCGGCGTGCCGCAGGTCACCGCGATCTTCAACGCCGTCCGCGCCGCCGCGCCCGCCGGCGTGCCGGTGATCGCCGACGGCGGGATCCGCCACTCCGGCGACATCACCAAGGCCATCGCCGCCGGCGCGAGCGTTGTGATGCTCGGCAGCCTCTTCGCCGGGCTCGACGAGTCGCCCGGCGACTTGGTGATCCACCACGGCCGACGCTACAAGACCTACCGCGGCATGGGCAGCCAGGGCGCGATGCTCGCCGGCTCGGCCGACCGCTACGCCCAGAAGGGCGAGACCCGCCGCGACAAGCTCGTGCCCGAGGGCGTCGAGGGCCGGGTGCCCTACCGCGGCCCGCTGTCGGACTTCGTCTACCAGATGGTCGGCGGCGTGCGGGCGGGCATGGGCTACTGCGGCACGCAGACCATCGACGAGCTGCGGGAGCGCGGCCGGTTCGTCCGCGTCAGCGGCGCGACCCTCGCCGAGAACCACCCCCACGACATCAGCATCACCCGCGAGAGCCCGAACTACACCGTCGAGGTCCGCGAATCCCCCTAAGCCGCTTGCGCCTTAGCGCTCACCGGCAGTTTCAACCCCAGGTGATGGTGCGGCGCGGTCGAGACGATATAGAACCCGATCGACGCCGCCGCCACCCGCATCGGCCACGGCCCGTCGAGGTACCACGCCCAGACCACCACGGTCAGTAGCGCGGGCACCAGCAGCCACAGCCCCAGCCGGTGGGCCCGCACCCAGCGACGCCACGCCGGCGCTTCTCCGCCGCCCGTCCCCAGCAGCCCCGAACACGGCGGCCGGGTCAGCCGGTGCGTGTGCTTCGCCGCGTGGACCCCGAGGAAGTACACGCCCACCGCCAGCAGCGGCGGCACCAGGAACAGCATCACCGCCGCCGCCGTCGTCTCGGCCAGGAAGCGGTCGGCCGCGTCCTCCGCGAACCCGGCCGGGTTGCGGTGGACCAGCACCACCAGCCCGAGCAGCAAGATAGCCGTCACCGACGCGGCGACGATAGCCGCCACTTGTGCGGCCCCCGCGTCCATCGCCGGGGCCCCGAGTGTCGCGAACGGTTCCCACGCCGCGCCCGACACGGCGGCGAACGGCACACTGAGCACCAACCCCCCGCGGCACACCGCCAGGGCGTGCGTCGCCGTGCGACGCTGGGTCGCGTCGTCGGCCCGGTCCCCCGCGGCGTGCAGCACGTCGGCCAGCCCGAAGTGCCACGCCGTCAACCCAAAAAAGAGCAACACCGCGGCGAGCGGTGCGGCCCAGAGGACCAAGGCTGAAACCCCCATCACGGCGAGGTAGCCGGCGAATGTCGCCGGCCCCGTGCGTTGCCCGGACGAAGCCCGCAGCCGCTGATGGACGACGTAGTCCAATGCCCCGTGCGGCATCCCGATCACGAACAACGCGACCAGCCACGGCCAGGCGATCAATCGCTCGGCCACCCCCGGAAAGAGGAATACCAATGCGGTCGCCGCGACACAAACCGTGGTGGGCCACCAGCCGTTACGCATGACGGCCGGCCACGGTAACCGCCGGCCCCGGCCTCCGCCAAAACCCAGACCCACGGCCGCCGGGCGGAAGACGCCCGGGGCCGTGGGTCCGTTGACGGGGGACGAGGGGCTCGTCACGGTGGCTTACGCCGCTTCCTGCGCCAGCGTCGGTTTCGGCACCGGCTGCGCCTTCATCTCGTCGGTCAGCGACAGCGTGCGGGCCGCGACCACGCTCGCCACGCCGAAGCCGACCTTGTTGATCACGTCGGCGACGTTGTAGGCGATCTCGCGGAAGCTCTCGTTGCCCGCCAGCGCCAGCAGGAAGCCG
>JBCCRT010000147.1:0-6847 GCA_039201235.1 Planctomycetota bacterium | reverse complement strand
TTGTTGGACCAGGTCATCCGGCCGTCGGCGTCGATGATGCACACGCCCTCGCCGATGGTGTTGAGCACCAGGCTCGACTGGTCGCCGACCAGCGCCCGCTCCAGCGGCAGGAAGTCGCCGACGTCGGCGAAGACGGCGTGGAAGTCCTCGCCGCGTAGGGCCGCCATCGCCTCGTCCATCGAGGCGACGCGGACCACGTCGTAGCGGTCACGTAGGGCCTCGGCCGCCGGGTGGTCGTCGGCCTCCGCTGCCCCGAAGACCAGCACCCGTCGCTTGGGTTCGCTCATGATGGGTTCCCGCCCCGGGCCGGACGGACGCCGGCTTTCGCGCCGGACCTATCTCATATCATAGACCCCGCCGCGGCGGACGGGCCGTTCGGGTCTCGATGCAGTTCTTGTTCATCGGCCGGGGCGGCCCCGGGGCTTTCGCGGGATCGTCAGAAACGCCGCGACAGCACCGCGTCGGCCATCTGGGTCAGCAGCGCCCGCGACGGGGTGTCGGTCAGCACCTCCGCGAGCTCGGCCTTGGCCTGTTCGATCAGGTCCTCGGCCCACCGCCGGGCGTAGTCCAGCCCGTCGCCGGCCAGGACCGCCTCCCGCAGGCGGGCCACCGCCTCCTCGTCGGCCCCCCGACCCAGCAGTGTTTCCAACTCGGCCCGCGCGGGGTCCCCGGCCGTCGCCAGGCACCGGATCAGCGGCAGGGTCAGCTTGCCCTTGGCCAGGTCTCGGCCCAGCGACTTGCCGACGGTCTCGGCGTCGCCCGTGAGGTCCAGCACGTCGTCGACGATCTGGAACGCCACGCCCAATCGCTCGCCGAAGGCGAAGAGCGCCGCCGCCCGCGGGTCGCCGCCGCCGTCGACCTCGCCGGTGGCCAGCACCGCGGGCATCCGGCAGCACACGCCGCAGAGGCTCGCCGTCTTGCGGCGGATGACCTCGAAGTAGGTCCGCTCGGTCAGCGCCCAGTCTTCGCGGTGGTGCAGCTGCAACAGCTCGCCCTCGCAGACGGTGTTGGTCGCCGCGGCGATCGCGCGGGACGCGGCGGGCAGCGGGATGGCGGAGCAGAGGTGGTAGGCGTGGCTGATCAGGTAGTCGCCGAGCATCACGGCCGCCTCGTTGCCGCGGAGGTGGTTGATCGTCGCGCCGCGGCGGCGGACCTCGGCCTCGTCGAGGATGTCGTCGTGGACCAGCGTGGCCATGTGCACCATCTCGACGACGGTGGCGACGGTGAGCACCCGGTCGCGGAACTCGGGGTCGTCGTCCCGCTCGGGGTACGCCGCCGCCGCCGACGCGAGTACCAGCGTCGGCCGCAGCATCTTGCCGCGGTATCGCTCGACGTGGCGGGTCAGGGCGTTGACGCTGGGCAAGTCGCTGAGCAGCTCCGCGGCGAACCGCCGCTCGACCTCCGCCAGGCCGGCACCCAGCGCCTCGCGGGTCTGTTCGTCGTGGGGGGTGAGCAGCTGCATTCCTCTCAAGCGTAGGCCCCCGGCTTTGGGGTGACGCCGGCCCGGGCCGCGGCGGTCAAGTCGGCCGCCCCGCGGATCGATAAAAACCGGCGGCAGCGGCCCCGACGCCCTTTATCGGACCGCGGCGCCACTCGCCGCGAACCGGCCGTATTTACCAAGCGTAAACAGCGATTCACGATACACTTTGATCGGCGGAAAATCGGCCCGCCCCCCGAAGGACCATCACGGAACCCCCGCGACGTGGAACTGACCCAGACCAGCCTGGACTCCACCGTCGGCCGGCTCGTCGTCGAGAAAGGCCTCGCCGCGCAGCAGGACGTCGAGCGGCTGCTCGAGTCGATCAAGCAGGGCTCGTCGCTGACGGGGACTCCCGGGGGCGGTTCGGGCGGTGATCTGAAACAGAAGAGCCTCGCCGACCTCCTGGTGGACGAGGGCCTGGTGACGCCCAAGCAGATCGAACGGCTGAAACCCGAGCTCGAGGAACGCCGGGCCGGGGCGCAGATCCCGGGCTATCAGATCCTGCGGCAGCTCGGGGCCGGGGCGATGGCCCGCGTGTTCCTGGCCAAGCAGGTGTCGCTGGACCGCATGGTCGCGATCAAGGTGCTGCCGCAAAAATTCACCAGCAACCCCGACTTCGTCCGCCGGTTCTACGACGAGGGCAAAGCCGCCGCCAAGCTCAACCACCCTCACATCGTCCAGGCGATCGACGTGGGCAAGAGCGGCGAGTACCACTACTTCGTGATGGAGTACGTCGACGGGCGGACCGTCTTCGACGACATCACGGGCAAGGGTCCTTACGCCGAGGCCGATGCCGTCCGCATCGGCATCGAGACGGCCGAGGCGTTGGACCACGCCCACCGCCGCGGCTTCATCCACCGCGACGTGAAGCCCAAGAACATCATGATCGAGGACGGCGGCGACCGCGCGAAGCTCGCCGACATGGGCCTCGCCCGCGCCGTGTCCGACGCCGAGGCCGCCCGGGCCGAAGCCGGCAAGGCCTACGGCACGCCGTACTACATCAGCCCCGAGCAGATCCGCGGCGAGGTCGACGTCGACGCCCGCGCCGACCTCTACTCCCTCGGCGCGACGCTCTACCACATGGTCACCGGCCAGGTCCCCTTCGACGGGCCCAACCCCTCGTCGGTCATGCACCGCCACCTCAAGAACGCCCTGGTCCCACCCGACCACCTCAACGATTCGCTGTCCCACGGCGTCTCGGAAGTCATCGAGGTGTGCATGGCCAAGGACCGCGGCAAACGCTACCGCACCGCCGCCGACCTGCTCGAAGACCTCCGGGCCATCCAGCGCGGCGAGCCGCCGCTGCAGGCCCGCAAGGTCTTCGACGTCGGCGCCCTGGCCGGCCTCGCCGCCGGCGACGACGACGCCCGCGTCGGCAACCTGACGCCCCAGGAATCCCTCACCGCCGAGCCCGTGTTCTGGCTCGCCCTTACCGGCTGGGTCGTCGCCCTGGTGATGCTCATCACCCTGCTCGTGGTCAACGCCCGGCTGTAGGGCATCACGCCGGCACGGTCAGGTCTCGGCGTGCCACCGCCGCAGCGCCGCCTCCAACCGCCGCCCTATCGGGTCCTCCGCCGCCCGCTCCGCGAGGTTATTTATCTCGTACGGATCGTTGCGCAAGTCGAAGAACCGGTGCGGCGTTTCTTCGAGTTGGTGGCGTACCGGGCCGGGGTCGCCCTGGGCGTAGCGGACGCCCAGGGCGTGGGTCGCCGAGCGGACACCGACGCCGTTGCCGTGGGTCTCGATGAACGCCAACCCGGCGTCTTCGGCCGACGGCTCGGCGACTGGGGCAACCCAGTCGCCCCAGCACGACCGGCCCTGGAAGTGCCCCGGCGTCTCCACCCCCGCCGCCCCCAGCAGCGTCGCCGGCAGGTCGACCAGCGACGCGACACGCCCGCTCACCGCACCGGCCGGCAGGCCCGTGCCCGCCGCGATCATCGGCACCCGCGTCGCCTCCTCGTTGAGGCTCCCCTTGCCCATCCGCCCGTGGCTGCCGAGGTTCTCGCCGTGGTCCGACGTGAACACGACCAGCGTCTCGCGCTTCGACCCGGCCGCGTCCAGCGCCGCCAGCACCCGCCCGACCGTGTCGTCCACCCACGTGACCAGGCCGAGGTACATCGCCGTGAGCGACACGAGGTCCAGCCCCTCGGGCAGCGTCTCGGTGTGCGGCAGGTGGTCACGGTAGTACCGGTAGTCGTGCAGGTAGGTCTTAAACCGCTCTTCCTGATCCGGCAGCGGGCGGGACAGGTCCACGTTCGGCCGGACCGGCGCGTCGTCCCGCCCGTACATCTCGCGGTACTTCCGGGGGGCGTCGGCCAGCGGCATGTGCGGCGGCGAGATGTTGTAGTACATGAAGAACGGCTGTTCGCCGCCCGCGTGTTCGCGGAGGTAGCCGGACACGCGCTCGGCCTCGAAGTCGACGCTGTAGCCCGGCGGGGAGAACGGGGGTTGGCCGTCTTCGATGAACCATTGGGCGGTGTGGGCGTGGTGGTGCGCGGGGATGACGTAGTGGTCGAAGCCGATCGCGTCGGGCCAGGCCTCGACGTGCCACTTGCCCACCGCCGCGGTGCGGTAGCCCGCCTCGCGCAGCCGCTCGGGCAGGGTCTGGTCCGGCAGGTGGACGCGTCGTCCCGTCGGCCACTGCGGGAAGCCCACCACGTTGAACGGCAGGTCGCCCGGCCAGCCCGCGTTGGTCAGGCTGCCGCAGCAGGTCCGCGCGTGCTGCCCGCTGAGCATCACCGACCGGGCGGGCATGCACACCGGCGCGTTGCTGATCGCCGTCTCGACCCGAACGCCCCGATCCGCCAACGCGTCGAGGTGCGGCGTGCGGACCGTCGGGTGGCCGTAGCAGCCGACCTCGAACGCCCTCAACTCGTCGCACACGATCAGCAGCAGGTTCGGGGCCTTGTCGGACTCGGGCATCAGATCGTCTCCGGGAGCGGCAAACGGGACGGGAGTTTATCGCCAACCGCTGGCGTCCAACTCGGCCCTCAGCGCGACCATCTCCCGCCGCCACCGCGCTTCGAGGTCGCGCTGCGCCGCCCGCGGCTCGGCGTCCGCGTCGATCGTCAGCGGCTCGCCGTAGGCCACCGCAAACCGCGTCCGCCGCAGCGGCAGCCACGCCGCGGGCCGGGTGAGCGCATCCGCCCCCAGCACCACCGCCGGCACCACCGGCACGCCGGCCAGCCGCGCCAGCCGGCCCAGCCCCGGGCGGTGACCGCCCCCGGCCGTCACCGACGTTTCGGGCGCGTTGATCCGCCCCTCCGGGAACATCGCCACCGCCCGCCCCGCCCGCACCCGGCCCACCACCCGCCGCATCGCCGCCGCGTCCGAACCCCGACCCTTCCGCGACAACGCCACCGCGTTGAACCGCCGGTAGAACGCCCCCACCACCGGCGTGCCCATCACCCGCTCCGTGCTCAGAAAATCCAGGCGACGCGGCGTCAGATACATCAACACCGCCACGTCCAGCGGGCTGTGGTGATTGGTCGCCAGCACGAACCCGCCCCGACGCGGCACCCGCTCGGCGTGCCGCACCGTCGGCCGCGACACCAGCCGACCCACCCCCGAGCCCAACCCCACCACCACGTCGTAAAACCCGTCGCTCACGCCGAAACCCCCCCCGCCCCCGGAAGGTCGAACGCCTGTTCCATTTCCGACATCACGCCCCGCAACCCCACCCCCATCCGCTCGGTCAACACCCGCCGCCCGGCCCGCCCCGCCGGCAGGTCCGCCGGCACCGCGATCGGCTCACCGATCCCGATCCACAACCTTCCCGCCCGCAGCGGCAGCCACGGCACCACCCGCCCTAACTGCTCCGACCCCACCCCCACGCACGGCACCCGCGGGACGCCGTTGCCGTGCGCCGCCCCCCGCCGCGCCAGCACCGCCGCCCCGCCCCGCACCGGCCCGCCCCGCAGCACCGAAGCCCCGCCCCGTCGGATCTCACCCTCCGGAAACACCCCCACCACCCGACCGTCACGCAGCCGACGCACCGCCTCCCGCACCGCCGGCAGCGCGTCGCCGTAGCGGTCCAGCCGGACACAGCCCGCGTGTTGGCACGCCCACCTCGCCGCAGTCGTCCGATAGAACTCGTCCCGGGCTAACCAGTCGATCTCCCGCCGCAGCAGCGCCCCGATCACCACCGGGTCGTAGTGGCTGCGGTGCGGCGCCGCCAAGACGAACGGCCCCGCCGGCAGCCGGTCGATCCCGAGGAACCGGCACCGCGACGTCAGCCGGAACACCCCGTGCACCAGTGTCGCCACCGCCGGGTTGTTCAGCAACGCCATGCCTTGCAGTGTCGCATATCGACGCCACCGGCCGCGTGGCGGCGGAGCTTGCTCCGCCATCGGCACCTTTTAACCCCGCACCGGCAGCAACGCGTCGGCCAGCCGCAGCCGCATCGCCCCCACCAGCTTGCGGACCTCCGCCCCCCCGCGGTCGATCAGGTTCGCACGCTCTTCGGGGTCTTCGACCGTGTCGAACAGCCCCAGGCACACTCGGTCCGCGGTGTGGAACACCGCCTTGAACCGCTCGGTCTCCAGCAGCAGCCGGTCGTGGAACTCGCAGAGGTTCGCCCGGGACGGGGGCAGCACCGGATCGCCGTTGAGGATCGGCAGCACGCTGCGGCCCGGCAGCGCGTCCGGCGCGTCGGCCCCGGCAAGGTGGGCGATCGTCGGGGCGAGGTCCACCGCGCTGAACAACCCGTCCTGGAACTTTTCCTTCGGCGGGGTGACGCCCGGGGCGGCCGGCGGCGTAACGATCAGCGGCACCTCGACCGCCGGGCCCAGCAGCGACCGGTGGCCCAACAGCCCGTGCTCGCCCAGCAGCTGCCCGCGGTCGGCCGAGAAGACCGTCCAAGCGGACCGGGCGTCGGAACGTTTGCCCAGCGCTTCCCGCAGCCGGCCGACGCCGTGGTCGATCAGGCTCACCCGCCCCAGGTAATCCGCCCGCACCCGCGCCACTTGGTGCGGCTCGAGCCGCTGCAACACCGCCCGCGGTAGCTCGGGCTCGATCAGCCGATCCAGCGCGTCGAGCTTCGCCGGCGTGAACCCGCGGGCCAGCTCGGCGGTCTCGACCAGGTTGTCGTAGTACATCGGCGGCGGCAGGTCGTTGCCCGGCCCGGAGAAGACCACGAACATCGCCCAGGGTTTGTCCGTCGGCAGCCGGCCGATCGCCTCGGCGGCCTGGGCGGCGATGAACCCGTCGAGGTCTTCGTCGGGCTCAAGCAGCAGGCGGTCGGGCGCGAGCGGCCCGGTGCGTCGGCGTTGGCGGCGCTGCTGCGCCAGGGCCGGGCCGTGGCCCCGCGACCGCGCCGCGGCGGCGTACCAGCACCGGCTCGGCTCGGGCTCGTCCACCGCCACGCCC
>JBCCRT010000146.1:0-6909 GCA_039201235.1 Planctomycetota bacterium | reverse complement strand
CTAACGCAGGAAACCCGTCATGAAAAAAGTCCTCGGCATCGGCAGCCTGGTCGTGCTCACGCTGATCGTCGTCGGCGGCGTCGTGCTCTACTTCTCGCTCAACGGCATCGTCCGCGGCGTCGTCGAGACCCAGGGCACCAAAGCCACCGGCGTGGCGACCACGCTCGACGGCGTGAACCTCAACCCCTTCGGCGGCTCGCTCGGGCTCACCGACTTCGCCCTGGCCAACCCCGAGGGCTTCTCCAACCCCACGATCTTCCGACTCGGCTCGGCCGACGCCGCGGTCCAGATCGGCAGCCTGCTCCGCGGCGAGGAGACCGTGGTCGACAAGGTCCACGTCGACGGGGCCGAGGTCGTGGTCGCCTTCGAGAACGGCAAGCTCAACGTCCAGCAACTTCTCAAACAGATCAACGAGAACGCCAAGCCCGCGGAAGACGAGGCCGAGGCTACCGAAGAAGACCCGGCCGGGGAAAGCAAGGGCGTGGTCGTCCGCGACCTGAAGATCACCAACACCCGCGTCGTGGGCGAGTTGGCGTTGCTGCCGAACACCCCGCCGGCGTCGGTGAACTTCCTGATCGCCGACATCGAGGAGACCGACTTCCGCGGGGCCGACACCGGCGCGGTCATCGGCTACGTGATCCAGACGGTGATGCTCAACACCACCACGGGCCTGGCGGAGAACGTCGAGAACCTCGGTCAGGTCGTCGAAGACCTCGGCGAGATCGGGACGGTGGCGGTGGGCAAGGCGGCGGACGAGGCCAACCGGGCGATCGAGGGTGCCGGCCAGGCCGTGGACGACGTGGGCAAGCAACTCGAAGAGGGCCTCGGCGGCCTGCTGGGCGGCAACCGCGGCAACCAAAAAGACGAGGCCGCCGAGTAGCGGGCGGACTCGTCCGCTCGGCTTTCCGGTGGTTGCCCGCGAAAAGAAGAAAAAAGGCCCGGCTGGGACCGAAGTCCCAAGCCGAGCCCTTCCGGGGGCAACAAATTAGATTATTCAACCTAATTTAAGCTTCATCGGTCGTCTATGGGGGTAGATCCCGAATTTTACCTAGGGGTAAATACCCCGTACGAGAGTCGAACTCGTGTTTTCGCCGTGAGAGGGCGACGTCCTGGGCCACTAGACGAACGGGGCGTTCGGTCGCGGGGCGAAACCGTAGGGGCAAGCGGGGGGGGTGTCAAGACCGCCGCCGCAGCGTGTCCGGCCGGACACCGAGCCCCGGCAGGCGGGGCCGGACCTCCGCCCAGAATCGGTTAGCATCCAGGCCGTAGCCGGCGGTCGGCTTCACGTCGGGCAGGTGCCGGGCGAAGTACGCCGAGAATCGCCGCATCATCAACTCCCGGTTGTACTTGGCGATCATCGACGCCAACGCCACCGGCAGGTGCGCCGCCTCGGCCTCGCTGGTGAAGACCACGGTCATGCTCCGGCCGAACGCCTCACCGGCCGAGGCAATCCGGTAGACCGACGCGGCGGGTGACTCCTCCAACACCGACACCTCGGCGTCGGGGAAGTTCATCGCCAGCGGATCGCGGTACCGCGTCCGCCCTGACTGGCGGTCGACCACCACGGTCGGCCGGTCCCGGCCGTGGGCGGTCCAGACGTCCAGCAGGTGCTTGGCGACGAAGGTGAAGCTCACCGCCGCCTTAGACCGCGTCGCGGCGACCATGCGGTTGAATCGGTCCTCGAAGACGACCGACCCGCCGAGGTGGGCGACTTCCACGCCGATGCGGGCGCAGGTCTGCCGCAGCACGCCGCGCGACACCGCCAGCTCGCCGGCGTCCGCCACGGCCGGCAACGCTTCCCACGGCCCGACCGCGTCCATCGTGTACCACGGCAGGTCCACCAACTCGCGGTGCGACCGCTCGCCGAGGCCGTCGAGCCACGTCCCCGTGTCGTATTCCACCACCGTCTTGTCCCGGACCCTGGCGAAAGCGAGGCAGCCGCGTTCCAGGTGGCCGATCCCCGCCGCGGGGGTCCGCAGCTTCTTCGAGTCGTTCACGACGACCCGCCCCTTTCGGCCCACGATCGTCTTGCTCACGGCCGTGCTCAGCCGCCGCCACAGGTCCGGCAGCGGGGCGTCGTGTTCCAGCTTCGGGATGCGCAAGACGCAGCAGCCCACCGTCAACGGCCCGAAGATCGGCCCGTACCCCGCCTCGTCGATCCCGGCGTAGACCAGCACGCCGACAGGGTAATCCTCTGGGCGCACCGCGGCGGGGCGGTAGGATGGGGCGATGCGGGAACACACGGCCAAGATCGTGATCGTGGGGCTGATGCTGCTGGTCGTCGGCGTGCCGTTCGCGCTACGGCCGCGTGGGGCGGCGGGGGTAGCGGGCGTTTCGGAAACGCCGACCGATTACGTCGGGCGCTTGGTCGTCTACACGCCGCACAACGAACAGATCCGGCTGGAGATGGGCGCGGGGTTCAACCGCTGGCGGGCGGCCGAGGGCCTCGGGCCGATCGACTTCGACTGGCGGGCGTCCGGGGGCACGTCGGACCTGCGGCGGACGATCCTGGCGCAGTTCGAGTCCAAGGCCCGGCAGGGCCGGCTCGACGAGGGCATCGGGGCCGACCTGTTTTTCGGCGGCGGCGAGTTCGACCACGACCGCATCGCCGGCGGCGTGAGGGTGACGGTCGACGGTGAGGACATCGAAGAGCCCGTCGCGGTCGTGCCGCGGCTGCCGGAGGGCCTGCTCCGCGAAGCCCTGCCGAACGACACCATCGGCGGCGAACGGCTGGTCCACGAAGACGGGCGGTGGGTCGGCACCGCGTTGTCGAGCTTCGGCATCGTCTACAACCGCGACCTGCTGGTCATGCTCGACCGGCCCGAGCCGGAATCGTGGCGGGACCTGACGCACCCGGCGTACCGCGGCTGGGTCGCGCTGGCGGACCCGGGCCACAGCGGGTCGATCAGCGCCGCGTTCAACACGGTGCTGCGGCGGCAGGGCTGGACCGAGGGCTGGGCCACGCTCCGCCGGGTCTTCGCCAACGCGCGGTACTTCGCCAGCGCGGCGAGCAAGGTGCCGGTCGACGTCTCGTCGGGCGAGGCCGCGGCGGGCATGTGCATCGACTTCTACGGCCGGACCCAGGCCGGCGCCGTCGCCGCCGCCGGCTGGTCGGGCGACACCGCGGGCGTCGGCATCAGCCGGCTGGGCTACGTCGACCCCGTCGTCGGCGGCAAGAGCATGACCGCGACCACGGCCGACCCGATCACGCTGCTCCGCGGAGCGCCCAACCGAGAGGTCGCCGAGCAGTTCGTCGCCTGGGTGTTGAGTAAAGACGCCCAGCGGTTGTGGCAGACCAAGCTCGGCACGCCGCTGGACGAGGGCGGGCCGCTGCGGTTCGAGCTGCGGCGGCAGCCGATCCGGGCGGACCTGTTCGTCGCCGAAGAGAAGGCAACCTGGACCGACCCGGAGATCGACCCGTACCCCACGGCCGTGCCGATCCTCGACGGCGTGCCCGACTTCTTCAGCATGGTGCGGGCCGTGACCCCGGCGATGGGCATCCACACGCACAAGGACCTGACCGCGGCGTGGGCCGCGATCCAGCGCACGCCGGACGACCACCCCGATCGGCCCGAAATGCTCCGGCTGTTCGACGCGATGCCCGAGACGCTGACGCTGACCTGGCCGAGCGCCGAGCTGGACGACGGCGGCTGGCGTGACGCGTTGTCAGACCCGGGTCACCCGCTACACGAGACGGCCGCCGAGACGCTGGCGGCCTTCATGGACCGGCTGGGCTCGCGCAGCGACGACCAGGAACTGAAGGACCAGCTCGCCTGGACGCTGTTCTTCCGCGACAACTACCGGCAGATCGCCGCCATGGGGGCGCGTTGAAACGGCTTCACGGCGCGATCTCACGGGGAGGACGAGGCTCCCGCCGAGCCGCCACGTCTCGCCAGGCTTGCGGCTCGGCGGGAGCCTCGCCCTCCCCAAGAACCGCTTCCTGTCGGCTTACTCCGATGGCATGGGTGACGGTCTCTTTGCTCTGTGCGGTTTCGACCTTCGCCCATCCGCCGGTGTCGGCCGCGCCGGGCGAGGTGCAGCCGCCGCTGCGGACGATGGTGACGCTCATGGACGGCACGCGGATCCGCGGCTGGCTGCAGGCGTACGACGACGAGGGCTTCGACTTCCGCACGTCGGACAACCAAGCGATGCGGGTGGCGTGGGCGGACGTGCCGGCGGAGCGGGTGCTGGGGCTGCACGAGCGGCTGTTGGAGCGGGGCGACGCCGAGGGGTGGTTCAACCTGGCGCGCCGGCTGCTGCGACGCGACGACGGGGCCGACCCGGGCGAGCGAGCGCTGAGGCGGGCGGTGCGGGCCGAGCCGGCGATCGCGGGCAAGGCCGACCGCCTGCGGGCCGGCGAAGACGTCGAGTACAGCGACCCCGACGCCTCGCTCACCGGCGACGACACCCCGGAAACTTCCGGGGGCGGCGCGGAAACTTCCGGGGGCGGCCCCATCACCGCCGGCGACTTGCAGGCGCAGTTCTGGGGCGAGCTGTCCGACGAGGTGATGGCTGCCAGCGTCGCGCAGCTCAAGGCCCGGATGGTCGAGGCCCAACGCCTCATCGGACGCCCCCTCGTGCTGCACGACGAGCACTCGGACTTCTTCCTCTTCTACTCCGACCTGCCGCCCCGCGAGGCGGCGCAGTGGGCCCGGCTGCTCGACGACATGTACGACCGGCTGTGCGAAATCTTCGACATCCAGGAGGGCACCAACGTCTTCCGCGGCCGGGGGCTGATCACCGTCTTCGCCCGGCAGGAAGACTTCCAGCGCTACCACGCGCAAGTGCACGGCCTGACGAACACCGACAACTTCCTCGGCCTGTGCTGGTCGTTCGGCGACGGGCCCGTCGACGTGTCGTTCTTCAAGCAGGAGGACCGGCTGAAATTCGCGCACGTGCTGGTCCACGAGACGGTCCACGCGTTCGTGCACCGCTACCGCTCGTTCCCGCCCGTCCCGTCGTGGATCAACGAGGGCCTGGCCGAGTACGTCGCCCACGGGCTGGTTAGGGAGCGCGACTTCGGCGAGAGCGACCACGCCCGCAACCTCGACCACGCCGTGCGGCTGCTGCGGCAGATCCGCACCCTCGGCGGGCAGAGCTTCTTCTACAGCTCGCACATCCAGGGCTGGCAGTACCCCGTCGCGCAACTGATGACCGACTTCATGATCCGCTCGAGCCGGCAACGCTACCGCGACTTCATCCACGCGATCAAGGACGGCAAGCCGTGGGACCGGGCGCTGGTCGAGGACTACGGGGTGACCGTCGAGCGGCTGGTCGACGCCTTCGGACAGGACCAACGCATCCGGGACCTGCGGCCGTGAACGGCGGGGCGGGCCCGGTCAAACCCGTGATCGGCCTGCTGGGCGGCCCGGGGTCGGGCAAGAGCTTTGTCGCCGCGGCGATGGCCGACCACGGCGCGGCGGTGATCGACGCCGATGCGCTGGCGCGGGCGGCGTTGGACCGCGACGGGGTGCGCGACGTGTTGGCGGGCTGGTGGGGCCCGGGCGTGATCGGCGGCGACGGCCGGGTGGACCGGGCGGCGGTCGCGGCGCGGGTGTTCGAGAACCCGGCCGAGCTGGCCCGGCTCGAGTCGCTGGTGCACCCGATCGTGAACCGGCAGCGTGAAGCGTTGCGGGAGCGTCACCGCATAGACCCCGCGGTGAGGGCGATCGTCGAAGACTGCCCGCTGCTGCTGGAGCGCGGTCTTGAGCGCGACTGCAACGTGCTGGTGTTCGTCGATACGCCGGCCGAACGGCGTCAACGGCGGGTCGCCGAGTCGCGGGGGTGGTCGGCCGAAGACCTGGCCCGGCGGGAGAAAAACCAGCTCCCGCTTGACACCAAGCGGGGACGCGCCGATTATGTCCTTGACGGCGGTGGAGAGCCGCCGGACGTCCAGGTTCATACCCGTCGGTTGCTCGACCGAATCGTCTCGAACCGGACCCTCTCGCACAACGTCTGATTCCCGGTCGCGTGCGGCGTCGTGCCGCGCGGTGAAGGCCGTCGGGCGCTGCGTTTCTTTCCGGTCCGTCCGCCACGCCGACGCTTCCCTCCGATCTGTCGCGCCTCCCCTACCGCCTGATCCCCACCCTCCCCCACCCTGCCGTCGCGTGCGGCACGGCCCCCACCCCGCGAGACCGCCATGTCCGAAAACACCGTTAAGAAAAAGTCCACCAAGAAGAAGACCGCCCGCAAGCCCGCCGCCAAGGCCGACGACGACAAGGTCGATCCCCCGGCCCCGCAGAGTGATCGCGAGCTCGACGCCGAGACCCAAGAGCACTATGAGGAAGCCAAGCAGGCCGACCTCACCGTCCGCGACCTCGAGGCGATGACCGACGAGCAGCTGCTGAAGCTCGCCGCGTCTGAGGGGCTGGCCGACAAGGACATCGACGGGCTGGCCAAGACCCGGCTGATCTTCCGCATCCTCGAGAAGCACTTCTCCGCCAAGGGCCTGATGTACGGCGAGGGCGTGCTCGAGATCCTGCCCGACGGCTTCGGCTTCCTCCGCAGCCCGGACCAGTCCTACCTCGCCTGCCCCGACGACATCTACGTCAGCCCGTCGCAGATCCGCCGCTTCGGGCTCAAGGTCGGACACGTCGTCGCCGGCACCATCCGCCCGCCCAAGGAGTCCGAGCGCTACTTCGCCCTGCTCCGCGTCGACGCGATCAACGGCGAGGACCCGCCGCATCTCAACGAGCTCAACGACTTCGACGACCTCACGCCGCTGCACCCCTACGAACGCTTCGTCATGGAGACCCCCGGCGACGACGGCAACTTCGAGATGCGCATCGTCGACCTCGTCGCCCCCGTCGGCAAGGGGCAGCGCGGCCTGATCGTCGCCCCGCCCCGCACCGGCAAGACCGTCCTGCTCCAGAAGATGGCCAAGTCGCTGATCGTCAACTACCCCGACTG
>JBCCRT010000145.1:0-6913 GCA_039201235.1 Planctomycetota bacterium | reverse complement strand
GTGCGGGGCCTGGGCCAGGACGGCCCGGCGGTGCGACTCGGTCATCGTGAACACGAAGTCCGCCGACGCGATCAGGTCGGCGGTCAGCGGACGCGAGCGGTGGGCCGAGAGGTCCAGCCCCAGCGGCCGGACGGCCTCGACGGCCTCCGGCGACGCCGGCTGACCCTCGCCAGCATAAACGCCCGCCGAGCCGATGTGAACCTCGGGCTTCCCCCGCAGCGCGTCGCGGGCGATCACCTCCGCCATCGGCGAGCGGCAGGTGTTGCCCGTGCAGACCAGCAGCCAGTGGACCTTCTGCATCTCGGCGATCATCCTCTCGTCGATCACGCCCCGGCGGCGGACCGACCAGTCTAACCCACCACTTCCGGGGTCGCCCCCGGAAAGGCTGTCGCGTAGCTCCAGCAGCGTCGAGGGCTTGCCAAAACGACACCGCCCGCCGTCCAGCACCGCCCCGGCCGTGCCCAGAAGCGCCGCCGCGGCGTCCTCGGCATCGACCGCCACGCGCCCGCCGGGCCGCGCCGCCGAGGCCCCGACCACCGGAGCACCGACCGACCGCAGCAGCCGCCGCGTCAATGGCTGGTCCGGGCAGCGCACCGACACCCACGCCCCGCCGACGCCGACCCGCAGCGTCACCGGCCCGGGCAGCAGCTTCCGCACCAGCCGACGCAGCCCCCCGGAAGCCTCCGGCAGCAGCGCCAACGCGGCGTCCGCGTCGGGCACGTGCCACGTCAGCCCCGCCGCCGGGTCCAGGCCCGCGTGCCGCCGCAGCCGGCCGGTCGCGTCTTCCATCTCCGCCACCGCTGCGACGCCGTAGACCGTCTCGGTCGGGAACCCGACGAGCTCGCCGCGGCGCAGCATCGCGGCCGCCTCGTCGAGGCGTTCGGCCGGCAGCACATCGGGGAGCGTCACGGGGTCGGGCACGCCGGGATGATAGGGCCGGCTACTCCGCCCTCGGCTCGACCTGCGTCGCCACCGCCCGGAGGTAGCCGTCGAGGTAGCGGTCGACGAAGAGCTGCACGCCGTGGGCCGTGAGCCGGTGGTCCGTGCCCCAGACGCAGGCCTGCAGGTCCGTGAAGTCCGGGTCGATCTGCAGCAGCACGTCCGCTTGCTTGTTCTCGTCGGTCAGGTGCTTGGCCAGGTACGCCGAGAGCGCGTTGACCCCCGGCCCGCCCACACAGATCGTCGGCAGCGACCGCAGCTCCTCGTGGTTGAGGTACCACAGGTCGGTGCAGACCGTCGGCTCGATCTCGACGCCGAGCTGCTCGGCGAACCGCTCCTTCCAGTTCTCGATCTCTTCGATCAGCCGGTACGCCAGCGGCCGGTCCGCGGCCTCGGCCCGCAGGTGCGCCCCGACGACGATCAGCACGCGGTGCGGCGCGTCGGGTGGCGACGAATCCTCGGTGGGTTCGGGAGGGTCAGGCATAGGAAATTTCGGATTTGGGATTGCGGATTTCGGAGCGAGCGGCGTGCGAGATTGCCACGACGATTGGGTTCTGGATTTTTCCGAAATCCGAAATCCCAAATCCGAAATCAACCAAGCAGCACCGCCAGCAACCCCTTCTGCGCGTGAAGCCGGTTGTGCGCCTGCGAGAAGACCCGGCTGCGCGGCCCGTCCATGACCTGGTCGGTGATCTCGACGCCGCGGTACGCGGGCAAGCAATGCAGCACGACCGCGTGCTCGGCGGCCAGATTGCACAGCGGCCGGTTGATCTGGAAGCCCTCGAACGCGGCGAGCTTCGCCTCCTTCTCGCCTTCTTCACCCATCGACACGAACGTGTCGGCGTAGATCGCGTCCGCCCCGGCGACCGCCTCGGCGGGGTCGTTGGTGATTTGCATGTAACCGTCCTCCGGCAGCTCGTAGCCCGGCGGGCTGGCGAGCCGGAAGTTCATGCCGAGCGCCCGGCACACCGCGGCGAGACTGCGGGCGACGTTGTTGCCGTCGCCGACGAACGCCACGGTACGACCCGATACGTCGTGGTCCCCCGTTTCCGGGGGCGGGCCGAACTCGTCGATGATCGTCATCGCGTCCGCCAGCGCCTGGGCCGGGTGGCTGTGGTCCGAGAGCATGTTGACCACCGGCACCGTCGCGTGCTGGGTCATTTGAACCAGGTGTTCGTGCCGGAACACGCGTGCCGCGATCGCGTGGACCATGCCCGAGAGCACCCGCGCCACGTCGCCGACCGACTCGCGCTGGCCGAGCCCGACCTCGTGCTGGCCGAGGACCACGGCGTGGCCGCCGAGCTGGTTCATCGCCTGCTCGAAGCTCACCCTCGTCCGCAGCGAAGGCTTCTCGAACAGCATCGCCAGCGACTTGTTCGCCAGCACGGGCTCGTTCGCCTCGTGCCGTTGCCACGCCGAGCGCAGCCGCAGCCCGGTCGCCAGCACGTGGCGGATGACCTCGGGCGGGTGGTCGGCGATGTTGAGGAAGTGACGCATGGGGGTTTTTGATTTTTGATTGAGGATTTTTGATTGAATAACACGTCACGCATGGGTCCCGACCGAGGATTCACAATCAAGAATCCTCAATCAAAAATCAAAAATTACCCGACAATCTCCGTCCCGATCCCCTCGTCGGTGTAGACCTCCAGCAGCAGCGCGTGGGGGATCCGGCCGTCAACGATGTGGGCCTTGCGGACACCGGCAGCGACGGCGGTGAGGCTGGCCTCGGCCTTGGGCAGCATGCCCGCCGTGATCACCCCCGCGTCGATCAGCCCGTCGATCTCGGACCGGGTCAGGTGCGACGCCAGATCGTCCGCGTCTCCGCTGCGGCGGATGCCGTGCGTGTCGCTGACCAGCACCAGCTTCTCGGCCCGCAGCGCTGCGGCGACGTGGCCCGCCACCGAGTCGGCGTTGATGTTCAGCTTGCCCCCCGCCGCGTCCCGCGCGATCGGCGCGATCACCGGGATCGTCCCGCCGTCCAACAACGCCCGCAGCAGGTCCGCATTGACCCGCTCGACCTCGCCCACCAGCCCGATGTCGATCTTCCGGCCGTTCTCGCCGTCCAGCCGCAGCGTCCGCCCGAACACCACGCAGCTGCCCAGGCTGTGCAGCCCCATCGACCGGGCGTCGAACTTGCCCATCGTCTCGACGATCGACGCGTTGATCTGATCGACCAGCACGTGCTCGGCGATCGCCAGCGTCCGCTCGTCGGTGTACCGCCGGCCCTGCACGAACTGGGCCTCGAGCCCCGCCTTCTCCATCGCCGCGTTGATCGCCTTGCCCCCGCCGTGGACCACCACCGGCCGCATCCCCACGCTGGCCATGAAACACACGTCGCCCACCAGCGACGCCAACGCCTCGGGCTCGTCCATGATCGACCCGCCGACCTTCACCACCACCACCGCCCCGGCGAACTGCCGGACGTACGCATGGGCCTCCACCAACGCCGCCGCCTTGTCCAATGCCTGCTGCGGGATCACGTCAACCGGCCTCCAACCCAAAACGCCAAACCGCGAAGCATACCCCCGGAAGCCCCCTCCTGCACCGCTCCGCAACTCCTCCCCGCGAAGCCCACTACCCAACCGCGGCCCCTTCCGCTATTCTGCGCGATCTGGCCCCGGCACCGTCGCCCCGGCCCCCACCCCCGGTCACGCCCCCCCCGGAAGCTGTCGCCCCGCTCTCGTGAGCACCCGCGAAACCCGGTCGAGGGCCCTCCAGGAGACCCGCATCATGGTCCGCCTCCGCCTCAAGCGTTTCGGCCGCACCCACCGGCCGTTCTACCGCCTCAACGCCATCGACAAGCGCTCGCCCCGTGACGGCAAGCCCATCGAGCAGCTCGGCCACTACGACCCCTGCCACAAAGACGAGGCCCGGCAGGTCAACCTCCAAGAAGACCGCGTCCGCTACTGGCTCGGCGTCGGCGCCCAGCCGTCCGAGACCGTCCGTGACCTGCTGATCAAGGCCGGCATCCTCGACAAGGCCACCGGTAAGGCCACGCCCGCCCCGGAACCGGCCGCCGCCGAATAACGCGCCCACGCGGGACACACCCATGCCCGCCGAAGCCCGGACCACCTCACTGCCCGGACGCACCCCCGTGCAGATGCTGCCGCCGGTCTACCTGTTCCTGGCCATGGCGGCGATGACCGCCCTCGACCAGGCCTGGCCGGTGCGGCAGCTCTTTCCCATGCCCGGCAAGATGCTCGGCTGGGTCCCGATCCTCGTCGGCAGCGGCCTGTGCCTCGCCGCCGCGTCACGCTTCCGCCGGGCCGCGACGACCATCCGCCCGTTCCGCGAGAGCGCCGCCCTGGTCACCACCGGGCCGTTCCGCTTCAGCCGCAACCCGATGTACCTCGGCCTGGTGCTGGTCCTGGTCGGCTACGCCGTCATCGCCGGCTCGGCCACGCCCTGGGTCGTCTTGCCGTTCTTCGTCGCGGTGATCCGGCGGCGTTTCGTCGCCGTCGAAGAGGCCATGCTGACCGATCGCTTCGGCGAAGACTACGAACGCTACCGCCGCCGCGTCCGCCGCTGGCTGTGAACCCCTCGCCATGCGCATCGATGTCCTCACCCTGTTCCCCGAGATGTTCGCCGGCGTGCTGGGCGGCAGCATCTTGAAGCGTGCGGGCGACCCCGACCGCCCGGGCGGGCCGGTGGCGTCGTACCACGTCCACAACCTCCGCGACTGGTCGCCCGACCCCAAGCACCGACGCGTCGATAGCCCGCCCTACGGCGGCGGGCCCGGCATGGTGATCCAGTGCCCCGTCGTCTGGGACGCCGCCGCCGCCGTCGGCGCGATGGCCCCCGCAACGCCGAGGCGCATCCTCGTCACGCCACAGGGCCGGCCGCTCACCCAGCCGCAGTGCGAAGAACTCGCCGGCGAGAAACGCCTGCTGATCCTCGCCGGGCACTACGAGGGCATCGACCAGCGGGTGATCGATCAGCTGCGCGAGGACGAGGCCGGCGGCGGGCTCGACGAGGTCAGCGTCGGCGACTACGTGCTCTCCGGCGGCGAGCTGCCCGCCATGACCCTCATCGACGCCGTGGTGAGGTTGATCCCGGGGGCATTGGGCCACGCCGGCTCGGCCGACGCCGACAGCTTCTCGCCCGGCGTCGATCGCCGGCTCGACCACCCGCACTACACCCGACCCCCCGAGTGGGCCGGCCGGGCGGTACCCGACGTCCTGCTCTCCGGCGACCACGCTCGGATCGACGCCTGGCGACGTGAACGCTCGCAGGAAACGACCGCACAGCGTCGGCCCGACCTGCTTGAGTCACCAACGACCGACGCCCCCCTCGTCGTCCTCCGCGACGCCGGCCCCGCCGACCGCGTTGTGCTGCTCGACCTGCACCGCCGCTGCTTCCCCACCGACGCCGAGGCCCGCCTCGTCGCCGACCTGCTCGACGCCAGCGACGCCCCCTTCTCCATCGCCGCCGAAACCGACGGCCGACTCGTCGGCCACGTCCTGCTCTCGACCATGACCCACGAACACGGCGGCTCGGTCCGCGGCCTCTTGGCGTTGGCCCCCCTCGCGGTCGCCCCCGACTTCCGGGGACGGGGTATCGGCCGGGCGCTGGTCCGCGAGGCTCTGCGCCAGGCCGCCGAGCACCGCGCCGCCGCCGTCTTCGTCCTCGGCGACCCGACCTACTACGCCCCCCTCGGCTTCACCCCCGCCGGGCCCGCCGGTTACCAGAGCCCTCACGGCGACGCCTTCCAGGTCCACCCCGTCCCCAACCGCCCCGCGCCCTCGCCGGGCCGGGTGGATTACGCCCCCGCCTTCGCCCGGCTCGCCGACGGTCACTCGACAGGCTAGCCCCCACCGGCTAACCTACGTGGCTCGGCCAAGTGGCCCCCGAACCCGAAATCCCGTACCCGAACCCCAGCCATGAGCGACGCCATCCTCGCCGCCGTCCAAGAGTCGCAGCTCAAAACCAACCTGCCCGTCGTCCACGTCGGCGACACCGTTGACGTCCACGTCCGCATCATCGAGGGCTCCAAGGAGCGTATCCAGGTGTTCCAGGGCGTCGTCATCAAGCGGCAGAACGGCGGGCTCGAAGAGACCGTGACCGTCCGCCGGATCGTCGCCAACGAGGGCGTCGAGCGCACCTTCCCGCTGCACAGCCCGCGGATCGCCAAGATCGAGGTCGTCCGCCGCGGCGACGCCCGCCGGGCCAAGCTCTACTACCTCCGCGACCGCGTCGGCAAGAAGCGCCGCCTCCGCGACCGCCGCCGCGGCCTCGACGCCCTGCACAAGCAGGAACAGGCCGCCGCCGTCGGCGAACCCAAACCCGAAGCCACCGCCGAAGCCTGACCCGCGGCCCTCTTC
Organism: Planctomycetota bacterium; assembly: GCA_039201235.1. GTDB lineage: Bacteria > Planctomycetota > Phycisphaerae > Phycisphaerales > Phycisphaeraceae > Algisphaera. Next base: position 653 of record JBCCRT010000145.1, on the reverse strand, counting down.
GTCTTTCACTCAACACCCGAAACCTCGCCGCGAAACCGTGGCGAGGTTACTTTTTGCCGCCAAGAGCGCCAAGGACGCCAAGCAAGGCAGCAAAAAACACTCATTTTGCCTTCCTTGGCGCTCTTGGCGTCCTTGGCGGCAAAACAACCCAACCTGATACGATCCTCGATCCATGCCCGAGACGTCCTCCAGCAAGTCCACCGCCCAGCTCCTCGGCGACCGTAAGCAGAAACTCAAGCGCCTCCGCGACGAGTTCGGCCTCGACCCCTACGGCCACCGCCTCGACGGCCTCATCCCCCTCGCCGACGCCCGCGCCCGCTACGACGCCGAAGCCGACGCCGCGTTCAAGAAAGCCGAGGAAGCCGGAGAAGAAACTTCCGGGGCGGACGCCCGCCCCGCGGTCACCGTCGCCGGCCGGGTCGTCCACCACCGCCCGATGGGCAACCTCATCTTCCTCGTCCTCCGCGACCACACCGGCGACCTCCAGGTCGCCGTCTCCAAAAAAACCGTCGGCCAGCCCTGGTTCGGCCTCGCCAAGATGACCGACTACAGCGACCTCGCCGCCGCCACCGGCCGCCTCGGCACCACCAACACCGGCGAGATCACCCTCTGGGTCGAACTCCCCCACGCCGACGCTGAGGAGCGAAGCGACG
>JBCCRT010000144.1:0-6940 GCA_039201235.1 Planctomycetota bacterium | reverse complement strand
TTCGTCGCTGCTGGTGGCGTTGGTGGCCTCGAAGGCCTCGTCGGTGACGAGGCGGGACGAGGCGTTGCGGAGCGACAGGAGCTGGGCGTTGACGGTCTGGTAGGCGGTCTGCTGGGCCGCGAGGACGGTGTTGCGCTGCTCGAGGTTGGTCTTGGGGCGCGACTCGATCGCGATGAGCTGCTGGATGATGCTGTCGGTGTCGAGGCCGCTGATCAGGCCGGTGGAGGTGATCTGTCCCATGGTGCGTTTCTCTTTCTCTCTGCCGCACGGTCTTCGCCGCTTGCGACGGATTCCGGAGGTCCGTTTGTTTGTTATCGACGGGCCGTGGCGTCGTGCTTGACCCGGCGAGCGCGGTTGTAACGGGGGGTGACGTCGGGCCCGCGATCGGCGGTCAGGCGGGGCCCGCGCCGTTTGTGGCGGCGTGTCGGGCGGCGACCGATAACCCAGTGTCCGCGACACGCGTCCGCCCCGGCGGGGACGTCGAGCGGGGGGTCCCCGGTCCCGCGGGGTGGTTGTTCGACGGGTTCGCGTAGTGGAGCTGAAGTGATGCAGACGGACGGAACGCCCACCACGGTGCTGGGCGCGGGGTCGGGGGTCGAGGGCGACCTGAACCTAGCGGGCGACGCGCGGATCAAGGGCTCGGTCAGCGGCGCGGTGCGCGTCCGCGGCGCGCTGGAACTCGGCCCCGACGCGGTGGTCGGCGGCGACGTCTCGGCCGAGGCGTTGGTCGTCGCGGGCCGGGTCGAGGGCGACGTGGCGGTGAGCGGGGCGACGGAGCTGCGGCCGACGGCGGTGGTGGCGGGCACGCTGCGGACGGGCCACCTGGTGGTCGCGCCCGGCGCGGTGTTCGCGGGCCGGGTCGTGCTGGGCGGCGGCGAAGCCGGTTACGCATACGACGAGGCGGCAGACCTTGTCGACGTGCCCCCGGCCAGGATGCGGGCCGAAGCCGGGGCTCCGGACCTGCGGCCGATCCCGGGGGCGGTCAACGCGGCGTTGCGGCCGCGGCGTCGGGCGGTGCGGCCGACGGGGAGTTGAACGTCACCCAGGGCGTCATCCGCCGCCGCAGCACGGGCCCGATGCGCGGGACGGCTTCGAGGTCGGCGGGCGTCGCGAACGGGCCGTGAGCTTCGCGGTGAGCGATCACGTTATCGGCCAACCGGGCCCCGACGCCGGGCAACAGGCGGAGCGTCGCGGCGTCGGCGGTGTTGACGTGCACGCGGTAGGCCGGCTCGATCCCCGGGCCGGGGGTCGGCGTGCTTGGGGTCAACCACCAGAGGCCGCCGACGAGCAGCCACGCGGCGGCGAGGACCACCAAGGCGTCACGCCGGGGGGTGGGTGTCGTGGTGGTCCGGGGGGCGGGCACGGCGTCAGGGCGTCGCGGCGGCGGCGGGGGTGTCCTGGCCCCGGCCCGTAAGGCCGAGGTTCTCGCGGAAATACGTCAGCCGGCGGAGGGCGGCCTTGGATTGCTCGTCGTCGTCGAGCAGGCCCGCGAGGGGCAGCTCCATCTGCGGGTGGTCGATCAGGTCCTGCCAGGCGACCGCCTCGACGAACGGCTTGCTCATCGCGATCTGCAGCGCCGCCTCGAGCCAGTGGCCCTGCACCACCTCGGACCACGGCCGACGCCAGTACCCGGCCCGGTCGTCCGCCGGCTCGTCGGTCTCGGTCGACGCGATCATCTCGTGCGTCACCGGCGCGCTGGGCGCCGCGACGGTCACGAACAGGTTCTTGCCGAAGCCCGCGAACTGGTCCAGCACCGAGCTGACCTGCATCAGGTCCCGGGCGTGCTGGCCGTCGACCGCCTGGCCCAGCGGCAGCCGCAGGCCGAAAGCGTCGAACGCGATCGCCGACTGGATCAGCAGGTCGACGTACATCATCGGCGGGATCGACCGCGCGTTGCGGGCGTAGTACTCGCCGAACGGCTGGCGCAGCTCGATCACCACCTTCGCCGCCGGGTCCAGCTTCTTGACCAGCATGCAGGACATGCGGGTGAGGTCCATCAGCTGCTCGAAGTTGAACGTGAAGTGGCGGTTGACGTGAAGCCCCGAGACGATCGTCCAGGCCGAGACCGACGACTGGTACCGCTTGACGACCTGCTCGATGTGCTCGTAGACCAGGTCGCGGACGGTGTCGTAGTCGTGCTCCCAGATGTAGAGCCAGTCGGGCAGGCAGGCGGGCTCGAAGCTGATAACCGGCCCGGCGAGGACGGGCTTGCGCTGCGCCTGGGCCCAGGCGACCCAGTCGTCGGCGTCGTCCCAGCGGTAGGCGTTCTCCTCGGGCGAGAGGTGCTTCCACGGCAACGGGAGCTGCACGTAGTCGAAGTGTGCCGCGGCGGCGGACCGTAACGCCGGGCCCCGCTCGTCGAGCGCGACGCCGCAGCCCAGCGGAGCCCGCGGCAGCGACCCCGACTCCTTGCGCCGGTTCAGCAGCAGCTCGGAGTGCGCCAGCGCGAGTTCCTCGCTGCCGTCGAGCGACGCGGCGAGGCTCTCGTCCGCCAGCCGGCTCGCCCGGGCCGGGTCTTCCTTCTGGTGGCACAACGCCTCGATGAATTTCGACCGCGCCCGCTGCTCCCGCTTGCTCACCGGGTGGCTCGCCTCGAGTTCGAACATCGCCCAGTCTTCGAGCTTGTTGTACACCGTCATCAGCCGGTGCCGCGCCAGCTCGACCGACAGCAGATACGGCTCCTCCCGCTCGGGCAGCAGGCAGGTCTGCAACGTCAGCTCGCCGAGGTCGCCGGCCGGGTGCTGCAGCGCGAGCGCAGCCGTGCCGGTCTCGCGCTTGTCGCACCACAGCTCGCCGTCCTGGAAAGAAAACTCGCAGCGGACGCCGTTGCCCTCGGAGTCGAGCAGGTAGGCGTTGCGCAGCGTCGGGTCGGCGACGGGTGCCCCCGGGCTATCCGGGGTGTCCGGGGTGTCGGAGTCGTGTTGGGGGTTGTAGACCTTGAACTTGAGCATCGCCGTCCTCGATCGGCCCGCGGCGTGGCCAAGCCGCGGCACGGACCGGAGTATACCGGTCGCCGGGGGTTATCGGCCCGCGGCCCGGCGGGGTTTAACCCGTGGCCGGGCCGACGCTTCGGGGGGCGGGGGTTGAGGGCGAGTCGGCCGCGCTTTTCTTGACGCTCGGGCGGCCCGGCCGTAATTTGCGTCACGCGAGGCGACCCGGGTCCGAGGGTCGCGTGGTTTTTGGCGGGTCTTCGCGACGTGGTCCGGTGTTCGCGGCCGCCGATTTCGAGAACCGCCCTCTTCCCGTTGCCCCTTCCGTTGGAGTCTGCCGATGTTGCGATCCCGCCGTGTGCTGCCCGTGATGTTGTGGTTGGTGTCGATCGGGGTGGGGGCGGGGCTGGCCACACCGCGGGCCGCGGCGCAGGACGCCGAGCAGCTCTGGGCGGACTTCTGCCACTACGTGCTGATCGCGCAGCCCGAGCTGGCGGGGGTCGCGGGGGCCGAGCTGATGGGCGTCTCGTCCGGGGCGGTGCTCGACGCGGTCGAAGCGAGCCGCTACGAAGACCCGACCCGTATCTTCCGGCGGGCCGACGGCATGGAGGCGATCGCCGAGTTGGCGGGCGAGCTGCAGGACAAGATCCAGACGGCCCGGCTGGAGCGCAGCCGCGAGCCGCAGCGGATCGCCGACGACATCCAGACGCTGGGCCGCGGCCAACGCGCCTTCGACAACGCCACGCAGCGCCTCGCCGCCGCCGGGCCCTACGCCGCGCCGCAGATGCTCGCCGTGCTGCTGGACAATGACCAACAGGCGCTGCACCCGGCGGTGACGCGGTCGATGCGGCAGATCGGCCGGCCGCTGGTCGCGCCGCTGGCGGTCGCCCTGCCCCAACTCGACGATGTCGGGCAGGCCCGCGTGGCCCGGGTGCTGGGCGAGATCGCCTACCCCCAGGCCATGCCCGCCCTCAAGCGGGTCGCCGAGGACCCGCAGACCGACCCCAACACCCGCGACCTCGCGCTCGACGCGCTGGCCGCCGCGGCCGAGAACGCCCGGGTCTCCCGCGACCTGCCCGCCGCCGAGCTGTACCTCGCCCTCGGGCTGAACTTCTACAACACCGCCACCGAGAACCCCGGCGCACTCGACGCCTACGACGACGCGACCGACCGGGGCGTGCTCTGGCGTTATAACCCCCGGCTGACGATCACCGGTGAGCCGGGGCTCGTGCCCCTCACCGTGCCCGGGCCCGTCGCCGGCGACGTGGTCGCCATGCAGGCCGCCGCCGACGCCCTCGCGCTGGACCCCGACCTCGACGGGGCGCTGAGCCTCTACCTCGCCGCCAACCTCCGCCGCGAGAACCGCCTGCCCGACGGGGCCGACGACCCCAGCTACACGTCCGACCTGCAGGAGCCGATGTTCTACGCCATGCTCGCCGGGCCGCGTCGGCTCCACGACGTGCTGCGTCAGGCGCTCGACGACGGCGACAGCGAACTCGCCCTCGACGCCATCGCCGCCCTCTCGGCCACCGCCAGCCTCGACGCCCTGCAACCCCTGCAACGCGGGCTGGGCTACCCCGACCGCCGTGTCCGCTTCCGTGCCGCCGAAGCCCTCGCCCGCGCCATGCCCGAGGAATCTTTCGACAACGACTTCCGCGTCGTGCCCGTCTTGGCCGACGCCGTCCGGCAGACCGACGTCCCCGTCGCCCTCGTGATCGGCCCGGCGCAGGACGACCGCAACGCCCTGAACGCCGCCCTCGCCGCGCAGGGCTACCAGACCCTCGACGCCCCCACCGTCGCCGCCGCCCGCGGCCTGGTCGCCGCCACGCCCGGCATCGACCTCGTCGCCGTCCGCGGCGACGCCGCCAGCGTCCGCAAGGCCGCCGACGACGCCCGCGCCAACTTCAAGCTCGCCATCGCCCCCATCGTCGCGCTGGCCGACAGCCAGACCCAGCCCGGGCTCTCCGCCGCGTTCAACGACGACCCGCGGGTCACCGTCCTGCTCGCCGGGGCCGAGGACCTCGAGGCCGGCATCGCCCAGACCCTCGACCGCTTCAGCGGCGAGGGCCTCGGCGCCCCCGAAGCCCTCGAGTTCGCCCTCACCGCGCTGGGCCTGCTCGAACGCATCGCCGTCAGCCAGACCGCCTACGACGCCTCGACCGCCCTGCCCGCCCTGGTCCAGGCCGTGGGCGACCCCCGCCCGCGGGTCGCCGTCGCCGCCGGCGTCGTGCTCTCGAAACTCGACGACCCCACCGCCCAGGCCGCCGTCGCCACCGCCGCGATCAACGCCGACGGCGAGGTCCAGGTCAACCACCTCGTCAGCCTCGCCGAATCCGCGAACGCCCACGGCAACCTCATCCCCGCCGCGATGTCCGACGACGTCCTCGCCCTGGTCCGCACCAGCGAAGGCCCGACCGCCATCGCCGCCGCCCAGGCCCACGGCGCCCTGGCCCTGCCCACCCGCAACGCCGTCGACCTGATCCTGAGCCGATAACGGCCGTCGCCGTAAGGAAACCCGGATGACCCGCCCCGTCACGACGCATCACAAGCAATCGCTGGGTTGCTGTTGGTGTTCGGCGCTCGCACTTGCGCTGACGCTGGCGTCCGCGTTGGCCCACCCCGCCGGGGCCCAGAATCTGCGGGAGATCGACCGCGAAATCGCCCGGAGCGGCGACCAACACCTCAACCCCATCGGGTTCTACGTCGGCGGGATGGCGGGCCTGACCTTCGTCGAAGACGTGTCGCTGATCGCGATCGACGGCGGCACACCCGCGCAGGATACCGACTTCGATTTCGAGGAAAGCCTCGCCGGCTACGGGTTCTTCGGGTTCGACTTCGGCCCGGTCCGCACCGAACTCGAGGTCGGCGGCCGGCTGTTCGAGATCAACCGCGTCCGGGAAGACGGCGTGACGGTCCCCGGGGCCGACGGCGACGTCGGCGAGCTCTCGCTGATGGCCAACCTCATCTTCGACATCCCCGTCACCGACCGGTTCGAGTTCTACGCCGGCGGCGGCGCGGGCGGGGCCTTCCTATTCTCCGACATCGATGAGTCGGGGCTGGACAGCGTCACGGACTTCGTCTTCGCTTACCAGGCCGTGGCCGGCGCCCAGTTCGAGGTCGCGCCGCGGCTCTACCTCAACCTCGGCTACCGCGTGCACAGCTTCGACGACCCGAACTTCGACGGGGTCGAGTACGACGCGCCGCTGATCCAGAGCGTCGACTTCGGCATCCGCTACGTCTTCTGACCCGGCGTTTGGGGGGGGGCATCCGGGGGGGCGGGCTGCCGCGCAGGATCGAGCTAAACTTCTCTGCGATGCAGATCATCCTCGCCAACCCCCGCGGCTTCTGTGCCGGCGTGCACATGGCCATCGACACGGTGCAGGAGCTCGTCGACCTCATCGGCACCCCGCTCTACGTCTACCACGCCATCGTCCACAACAAGCACGTCGTCGAACGCTTCATCGACCAGGGCGTCACCTTCGTCGAGTCCATCGCCGACGTCCCCCCCGGCAACACCGTCGTCTTCAGCGCCCACGGCGTCTCCCCCCAGGTCCGCGCCGACGCGAAGGCCCGCGACCTGCACATGATCGACGCCACCTGCCCCCTGGTCACCAAGGTCCACGTCGAGGCCCGCCGCTACGCCAAGATGGGCAAGCAGATCCTCCTGATCGGCCACGCCAACCACCAGGAGGTCATCGGCACCTACGGCGAGGCCCCCGAGGTCATGCACATCGTCGAGTCGCCCGCCGACGTCGAGGCCCTGGACTTCCCCGAGTCCCAGCCGCTGATCTACCTCACCCAGACCACGCTCAGCGTCGACGACGCCAACGTCATCATCGAGGCGATCAAAAAACGCTTCCCCTGGTGCACCGCCCCGCCCAAGGAAGACATCTGCTACGCCACGACCAACCGCCAGCACGCCGTGCGCCAGCTCGCCGCCTGCGCCGACCTGACCATCGTCGTGGGCAGCAAGAACTCGTCCAACTCCGTCCGCCTCACCGAGATCAGCG
>JBCCRT010000143.1:0-6960 GCA_039201235.1 Planctomycetota bacterium | reverse complement strand
CGACTACGGCTCGATCCCCGGCTGCACCTACTGCAACCCCCAGGTCGCCAGCATCGGCCTCACCGAGGCGCAGTGCCAGGAGAAGGGCCTCGACTACGCCGTGGGCAACTTCCCGTTCCAGGCCTCGGGCAAGGCCCAGGCGCTCGGCGAGACCGCGGGCTTCGTCAAGCTCATCACCGGCAAGCCCCACGACGAGGTGCTCGGCGCCCACATGATCGGCGAGGGCGTCACCGAGATGATCGCCGAGATGGGCCTGGCCATGCGGCTCGAAGCCACGGCCGAGGAGCTCATCAACACCATCCACGCCCACCCCACGATGTCCGAAGCGGTCCACGAGGCGGCGCTCGGCACCGACGGGCGGATGATCCATTACTAAGTGACCGGACTGGTCGGTTAAGTGACCAGTCCAGAGCCCGCGGTCAACCTCATGACCACCACCAAGACCGACCACTCCTGCGGCGTGATCCCGTACCGCGTGGTCGACGGCCGGCGGCAGTTTCTGCTCATCCAGCACCGGGCGGGGCACTGGGCGTTTCCGAAGGGCCACCCCGAGGGCGACGAGTCGCCGATCGACACCGCCCGCCGCGAGCTGCGCGAAGAGACCGGGCTGGCCGGCGTCGCGTTGGTCGCATCTCCGGCATTCGAGGAGCACTACGCCTTCACGAAGCGTTCCGGCGTCCGCGTCGAGAAGACCGTGACCTACTACCTCGGCGAGGTGCCGTGCGACGGGTCGGACGGCGTCGTGCTGCAAGAGAAAGAAGTCAGCGACGCCGCGTGGTGCGACGAGGCGGCCGCGTACGAGCGGATGAGCTTCGACGAGGGCCGACGCCTGCTCGACGAAGTACTCGGCTGGTTGTCCGCTGATTCAAATCCATAGCGGCGACGCGACGCGTCGCTGATCCCACCGGTGTGACTACGCGCAACCGCTGCGGGTTATGCGGACACGCGAGGCGTTTTGTCCTCGGCGACGAACCCGCGTGCTGGACACGGCGGGCTTTGTTTGCGTGGGTTGTCGTGTCGGCCCGCCGCGTCTCTCGGCGGCGGGCCGGTTCGATCTTCTCGCCCGCCGTCTCAAGTCGGCAGGGCCGGGGGTCGATGACAGTGCCGGCCGCGTGTGCCTTGCCCGTATCCGCCCTGCTTGGAGGGGCGAGGCGGGCCCAGGCAAATCACACGCGGTCGGGGCGGGTTGGCGTGTGCCGGCCGCCGAAGCGTCGCGGGTCGTGTGGCCCCGGCGAGCGTTGAAACACCTTTGCAGGAGTTCGGATTATGTCGGCACGTTCCTTGAAGGCTCAGGGCTTCACCCTGGTCGAGATCCTCATCGTCGTGGTGATCCTCGGCATCCTCGCCGCGATCGTCATCCCCCAGTTCACCAGTGCTTCGGAAGCCGCCAAGGCCTCGAGCATCCAGACCCAGCTGCAGACCATCCGCAGCCAGATCGAGCTGTACCAGATCCAGCACAACGGCGACTACCCCGCCCTGACCGCCGCCACCGACGGCACCGCGTGGCACGCCCTGACCGAGACGTCCGACGTCGACAACACCATCAAGACCGACGGCACCGGCGACTTCGGCCCCTACATGCAGAAGGCCCCGGTCAACAGCTTCACCGGCGAGTCGGACCTGGTGATCACCACCGCCGCCGCCGGCACCATGGGTGCCGCGAGCAAGGACATCGGCTGGCTCTACAACTCGACGACCGGTCAGATCAAGGCCTCGATCCTCACCACCAAGGCCATCGAAGTCGGCCTGCTGGAGACCGGCGAGACCGAGAACGACGACGTCAAGGGCTACACCGGCACCTGAGTCGCCTCGGACAGCTTTGCAACATCCCGACGACGGAGGCCCCACCCGGCCTCCGTCGTCTTTTCTTTACCGGACCCCCGGCCCCCGCCACAGTCCCGCCCCGCGATGTCCGATGAACCCGCGGGCAACGTACGCCCTCACGGAAACCTCAGCCATGAACAACCTCCGCTACCTCAACGCCGTGCTCACCGTCATCGCCGTGCTGCTGAGCGTCCACGTCTACCTCGACCTCGCCGGCTCGCCCGCCGGCGCGACGCTCGCCCCGGTTCCCGAGGCCCGCGCCGAGGACCGGCCCCGCGGCATCGGCTCCACCGCCGCCCGCGAGCAGGCCCAGCTCGACGAACTCCGCACCCTCAACGACGGGCTCCGCGACCTCAAGACGACCCTCACCGGCGGCGGCGTCCGCGTCAAGGTCGACTCGATGCCCAACGGCGACTGACCCCCCCCGGAAGTGAAGAAGCCCACGGTCGCCGACCGTGGGCTTCCGATGGCCACCCCATGCGTGACGTGAAACGAACATCCCGACCCCGCCACGGCTACACCCTCGTCGAGGTGCTGCTGGTCGTCTCGATCCTGGGCGTGATCAGCGCGATGGTGGTGCCGAGCATGCTCTCGGCCGGGCAGATGGGCGTGCAGGCGGCGGCTCGCGCGGTCGTGGCCGACCTGCTCTACGCCCAGAACGAGGCGATCGCCCAGCAGGCGCCCCGGCAGGTCGTCTTCGACGACACCAACGACCGCTACGAGCTGCGCGACGAGTTCGGCAACGCGCTGGGCAAGGACTGGGTCAGCGGCGACACGAGCAAGTACGTCGTCGACTTCACCGAGGACGACCGCTTCATGGGCGTGTCGATCGTGGCGGTCGACTTCAACGGCGGGTCGACGGTGACGTTCGACGACCTCGGCGGGCCGGACACCGGCGGCAGCGTCACCGTGCGGTTCGACAACCAGCGCTACCGCATCGACGTCGCGGAGTTCACCGGCCGGGTCACCGTGACCAAGCTGTAACCCCCCGGAAGGGCCCCCGGAACGGCCCCCGGAAGGTCCCCCGGAACCGAACGGGTGGCGGGCGAGCTTGCTCGCCTATCGAAGACCAGGGAACAGCGACCAGGGAACCGACCCCGGGGAAGAAGTGAGGCGAATGTGTTGGGAGGCAGATTCAGATCATCCGTGCATCCGATCGGGCTCGACGTGGGCCAGCGGTCGGTGCGTCTGGCGCAGTGCGCGACACGCGGCGGTCGGCTGCGGCTGATGGCCGCGGCGTCGGCCCCGCTAGCGGACGCCGCGGCGCTGGGCGACGCGGTGCGCGACGCGATGGGCCGCGGCGGCTTCTCGGGCCGGCGGGTCGTCAGCGCGTTGCCGTCGTCGGCGGTGCAGTGCAAGAACCTGCGGCTGCCGGTGATGCCCGCCGACGAGCTGGACCGGGCGGTGCAGTGGGAGGCGGCCGACCGCTTCCGCATGGCCGAGGGGCAGTGCGTGGCGACGTACCTGCACGCGGGCCGGGTGACGCAAGGGAGCGAGACGCGGCAGGAGCTGATCGTGATGGCGGCCAAGCGCCTGGCGGTCGAGGCGCACGTCGCGGCGCTCGGCGGGGCGGGGTTAAGGCTCGACGCGATCGACGCGGTGCCGACGGCCTGGGGCCGGCTGCTCGCGGCCCGGGCCGCGGAGGCCGGCGACGAGGACACGCCGCGGCTGCTGATCGACCTGGGCGCGTCGTGCGCCCAGGTGCTGGTCGTCGCCGAGCGGAGCGTGCGGTTCTACAAGACCATGGAGATCGGCGGGGGGACGCTCGACGCGGCCCTGGCCGGGGAGATGAACCTGACGCTGGAGGCGGCGGCGACGCTGCGGCACGGGTTGACGTCGTCGGACGCCGACGACGAGCCGGAAACGGCCCGGGCCAAACACGTGCTGGCCAGGCCGCTGGGCGAGCTGGCCCGCGAGATCGGGCTGTGCCTGCGTTACTACGGCGTGACGTTCCGCGGGGCCCGGCCCGGGTCGGGCTGGGTCGTGGGCGGCGCGGCGTGCCCGTGGACCGCCTCGGTGTTGTCCGACGCGACGGGCGTGCCGCTTGAGGCCGTGGACCCGCTGGCGGAACTGGGGATCGCGGGCACGGAGTCGCTGATCCCGAAACACGAGGCCGGGTCGTGGGGCGTGGCGGTGGGCCTGTCGGTCCGCGACCGTGCGCTGCCGACGCGGGTCGATCCGGAAGAGGCGGGGGCGGGAGACGACTCGGTGTTCGCCGGGGCGGGAGCGGAGAAAGAAAGCGGGGTGGCGGCGTGACGATGAGGGTGAACTTTTTGCCGAAGTCTTACCGCCAGGCGCGGTCGCGCCGCGGCCGGGTGATGCGTCGGGTCGCGTTGGTTGCGGCGGCGGCGGGCTGTGTGGGCGCGGCGACGGTGGGGATGAAGGCCCACAGCCGGAGCCTGCGGCTGACCGCCGAGCGGCTGGAAGACACCGTGCAGACCGAGCGGACGACGATGGGCGTCATCACCGGGTTGGACAAGCGGCGGAGCGAGCTGCTGGCGCAGTTCGACCTGAAGCGGGAGCTGGTGCCGGCGTTGACGTATTCGCAGGTGCTCTCGGCGTTGTCGGCGACGCTGCCCGAGGGCGTGGCGGTGTCGGAGCTGGCGATGCGGTCGGTGCGGCCGAAGCCCGAGCCGCGGGTCGTGCCCGAGGCGACGGGCCGGCGGGGCGGCGGGGCGGTCAGTGAGGAGCCGGCGTACGAGCCGGATGTCGTCGGCGTGGAGCTGATCGGGCTGGCGCCGGACGACCTGTCGGTGGCGTCGTGGGTCGCGGCGCTCGACGGCCACCCGTTTTTCTCGAAGGTGTCGCTGCGTTCGACGCGGCCGGTGGAGACGCGGGGGCTGATCGCCCGGCGGTTCTCGCTGTCGGCGGTGGTGGACCTGGACCGCGAGTTCCGCTGGAACGACGGCGGGGCCGAACGCGTCGCCGACGCCGGCTCCGCGGAAGGGGAGGTGGACCGTGCGGAGCGTTAAAAAGATTGACTGGGTCGTGGCCGGCGTGCTGCTGCTGATGATCGGCGGCTTCGTGGTCGGCGTGTGGCTGCCCGAGGGCAAGCGAAAGGCGTCGTACGCGGCGCGGATCGCCGAAGCGGAAACGGCGTTGGGCCCGCGGGACGTGGGGCCGGCGACGATGGCGCGGCGGGAGCGTCAGATCGAGGCGCTGCAGGCGAAGCTCGACGACAGCGAGCGGACGGTGCCGCACCGCCCGGACCTGGCGGCGGTGCTGCGGAGCCTGACCGAAGCGGTCGAGGCCGAGGGCGTCGTGGGCCAGCGGTTCGAGCTGGGCGAGCCCGCGGCGCACCGGCACTACACCGAGGTGCCGATCGAGCTGGAGTTCGAGCGGGGGTTCCCGTCGGCGTTCGCGGTGCTGCGTCGGATCGAGACGCTGCCGCGGCTGGTGCGGGTCGACGCGTTGAACCTGCGTCTGCTCGACGACGGCGAGGCGGGCGGGCCTCGGACCGCGGCGACGCTGCGGCTGAGCAGTTTTTACACGGCCGACGAGGAGGGGAGCTAAGTGAAGCCCTGGATCGAACGAGCGGTGGCGACTGTCCTGGGGTACGTCCGGGCCGACGGCAAGCGGGCGGCGGGGGCGGCGTTGCTGCTGGCGGTGGGGATGCTGCTGTGGGGCCGTTTGTTGTTGAAGCAGGTGCCGCAGACGGCGTCGGCGGACGACAAGCCGGCGTGGCTGGTCGAGGTCGAGGCGGACGCCGAGGCCCGGCAGGTCGAGGCGCGGCCGGTGGTCGAGGCGGACCGTCCGGGGCCGCCGGGGCGTGACCCGTTCTTATTGGACCCCAGACGCTACAGACGGGCGTTATCGGAAGAAGAAGTGGTAAGCGGGGCAAAGTTGCCGGGGGCCATGTCCGATGAGGCCAAGCGGATGGCGGTCGCCGAGGCGGCCGCGGAGCTGCGGCTCCAGAGCGTGACGCTGGGGGAGGTCCCCGCGGCTTTCATCAACGGCCGGCTCGTCCGGCTCGGCGGCACGATCGAGGGCTTCGAGCTGCTCGCCTGCGACGAACGCTCGGCCGTGCTCACGAAACACGGCGTCCGCGTCCGCCTCCGCATCGGCTACTAAGCGACGCCCGCCCCGCAACCGATTTATTCACCCCGGACCCACGTCCTTCTCGCCACAGGCAGCCTAAGGAGCTCCGCCATGACCGCTCGGGACCACACTTCGCTCAAGCACCTCGTCCTGGCCGGCGGCCTGGGCCTGGCGTTCAGTCTCACCGGCGCCGCCTACGCCCAGGCCGACGCCGACGAGCCCATCGGGCTCTTCGACGAGAACGCCGAGGACATGGAGGGCCAGGACGTCGAGGTCGATGCGCTGGGCCAGATCGACATCACCGTCAAGGACCTCGAGATCGCCAAGGTGCTCCAGCTCCTGTCGATCCAGAGCCAACGCAACATCGTCGCCAGCCGCAACGTCAGCGGCCGGGTCTCGGCCGACCTCTACGGCGTGACCTTCCAGGAGGCCCTGGAAGCCATCCTCACGCCCAACGGCCTGGGCTACGAGGAGCAGGGCAACTTCATCTACGTCTACACCGCCGCGGAGCTCGAAGAACGCCGCAACGCGATGCGTAAGACCGTGACCAAGGTGATCCGGCTGAACTACCTCAGCGCCGCCGACGCCGCCACATTCCTCACCCCGCTGCTCTCGGACCGCGGCTCGATCACCGCCACCGGCGAGGTCGACGCGGGCTTCCTGCCCAGCGAGTCCGACGGCGGCGAGAACACCTTCGCCCACGCCGACACCCTGCTGATCCGCGACTTCGAGGAGAACGTCGCCGAGATCGAGGCCGTCCTGTCCGAGATGGACGTCCGGCCCAAGCAGGTCCTGGTCGAGGCCACCATCCTCCAGGCCACGCTCAACGAGCAGAACGCCTTCGGCGTCGACTTCTCGGTGGTCGCGAACTTCGACAACCTCGCCGACTTCGTCAACCCGCTCGGCGCCGTCGATCAGCTGATCTCCGGCACCAACGGCGGCGGCGGCGGCACCGGCGTCTCCAGCACCGTCGGCAACACCCAGACCGGCGACGCCGGGATCAAGATCGGCGTCACCGGCTCGGACGCCTCGGTCTTCCTCCGCGCCCTGGACCAGGTCACCGACACCACCGTGCTGGCCAAGCCCAACATCCTCGTG
>JBCCRT010000142.1:0-7009 GCA_039201235.1 Planctomycetota bacterium | reverse complement strand
CATCAACGACTGGCTCCTGGGCATCCGCGAGAACCGCGGCATGCGCATCCTCACCAAGTTCGACGCCACCGACCGCATGATCGCCGTGCTCAACCGCGGCGGGAACCTCGCCTTCACCGCCGACCAGAACGCCGGCGAGAAAGGCGTCTTCGTCCCCTTCTTCGGCCGGCTCGCCAGCACGTACAAGTCCATCGGCCTGCTCGCCATGACCCACCGCACGCCCATCCTCTGCGGCTACGCCCACCGCCTCGACAACCGCTTCCGCTTTGAGATGGGCGTCACCGACCTCATCCACCCCGAAGACTGGGACCAGCAGCCCGACCCGCTTTACTACATCACCGCCCGCTACTGCCGCGCCTTCGAACACATGGTCCGCCGCCGGCCCGAGCAATTCCTCTGGAGCCACCGCCGCTGGAAGTCCCGCCCCCGCCACGAACGCCTCGGCAAGCCCATGCCCCGTGCCCTACGACAGAACCTCGAGGCCCTGCCCTGGATGGACGACTCCCTTATGCACCAGCTCCAGCACCCCCCTCCCGAGTACGCCGCCTGAACCGCCGCCGTTTGACCCGGCTGATCCCGTCTCCATAATGCGGGGTCCCCCAAACTGCCTCCCGCCCTCCCCACCCCAACCGAAAGCGACCCGATCATGCCCGATCAGGAAGAAACGCTGCGCCTCAAAGACAAAAAGATCCTCATCGTCGACGACGACCCCGAGATCCGCGCCGCGATCGACCACGCCCTCCAGGCCGAGGGCGCGCTGACCCAGACCTGCGGCGACGGCAATTCGGCCGTCCGTATCTGCGAGGGCGACCCCCCCGACCTCGTCGTCCTCGACATGATGCTGCCCAAACGCTCGGGCTTCCTCGTCCTCGAGAAGGTCAAGAAGTTCACCACCGCCCCCCGCGTCGTGATGGTCACCGCCAACGAGGGCAAACGCCACCAGCAGTATGCCGAAGACCTCGAGGTCGACGGCTACCTGCTCAAGCCCGTCCGCCTCGAACGCCTTATCGCCCTGGCCGAGGACCTGCTCGGCGGCGACGGTTGAAGCCTCTTGCGGCTTAGCGCCCGCCCCCCGCGACATTCCCGGACCCCGCACAACATTTCCGATCCGCGCAGCGCCCATCTACAATGTGAATCGGCGACGAGCCACCGTGTCGTCGTTGACCCCCCGGAGCCCGCGATGAGCCCCACCCACCACCCGTGTCGGAAGCGTCTCGCCCCCGCCGCGGCGGCCGCCGCGATGCTCCTGACCCCGGCCCCCCAGGCTCAGGCACGCCCCGCCACCCTCGAAACCACCGCCGGCGACGTCTACGAGGGCGAGCTGGTCGAGCAGAACACCGCCGTCGTCGTCCTCAACGTCGGCGGCATCGACGCGAGCTTCGAACGCGGCGACGTCGCCCAGATCACCCTCCGCGAAACCCCCCAGGAAACCTACCGCCGGCTCCGCCCCGACCTCGAACGCGACGACTTGATCGGCCGGCTCGATCTCGCCCAACGCATGCTCGACGCCGAGGCCCTCGGCCTCGCCGAGCTCGAGCTGACCGCCCTGGCCCGCGACTTCCCCGAGGACCCAGCCGTCCGCGAGAGCCTCGGCCTCGTCGAAGCCAAGATCAAGCTCCGCAACACCATCGCCGACCGGCCCCGCCCCGAGGTCCGCCGCGCCGCCGACGACCGCGACCGCCCGCAACGCCCCGACCGCGTCGGGCCCGACGCCGCAAGCCCCTACCTCACCGAACGCCAACGACGCCTGCTCCGCGTCTACGAGGTCCAGCTCGACACCGAGCCCCGCATCAACATCGGAAGGCGAACCCTCGACCAGTTCTTCGCCCGCTACGGCGACGACCCGCTCGTGCCCGCCGGCCGACGCGAACGCGCCGAGTTCCGCCGACAGCCCGGCTACGAACAGCTCGGCCTGATCTTCCGCGTCCAGGCCCGCGACCTCTACGACCAGGTCACCGTCAGCCCCGAGCCCGAACCGCTCCGCGCCTTCCGCACCAACCTCAACCCCCGTTACGTCGCCACTTTCTTCGCCCCCACCTTCGGCCAAGGCGAGATCGACGGGCTCACGCTCTTCAACCTCCGCCCCGAGACCGAGGCCGAGGCCTACACCAACTTCTTCCTGCTCCACCGCTTCCGCTACGACGGCCGGCCCCTGATCGACCGCGCCACCCCCGAGGACTCGCTCCTGCTGCAGTGGGGCCTGGAGCGCGAGTCCGCCCGCTTCCCCGCCCCGGACGTGCCCGGCTGGCGCCCCCAGTTCCGCAGCCCCGACGACCCCCGTTTCCGCAACTACGTCGCTTGGATCGCCTCGCTGTACCCCGACGACCTGGACTACGGCATCACCTACCCCCCCGACAACTGACCGCCCCTCCTCGGCGACCCGTTATCCTGCTCCCGCCCTGTTCCAAAGGCCCGCCCGTGACCCCACCCCTCCGCTTGATACGCCTGCCCCTCGCCGCCGCGGCCCTCGCCGCCGTCTTCTCCGCCGGCTGCGACGACTCGACCGTGCAGTCGGCCCGGTCCCACGCCCTGCTCACCGAGGCCGCCGACGTGCTCAACGAGGCGAACCAGGGGTTTGTCAGCGGCCCGGCCGACGTGGACTACGACACCTTCCGCCGCGACCGCCTCGCCGAGGCCGAGGCCAAGCTCGACGCCGTCGTCGCCCAGGGCCGCGGCGTCGCCGTCGCCGGGGCCCACCGCCTGCTGGGCGGGGTCTACGCCGCCGCCGCCCGCGACGCCGCCGACGACGCCGACGACGCCTACAAACGCCTCACCGCCGACACCCTCCGCCTCGTCGCCCAGCTCGACGTGCTCACCCGCATCGACGCCCTGATCAGCCTCCGCTCGGTCGACCGCGACGCGGCGCTCTCCGATATCCGCGAGAACCGCGCCCTGATCGACCAGAGCCGCGCCGGCCTCAACGCCGAGCTCAGCGACCTCAACACGCAGCGGGAGACCGCCACGCTCCGCGCCGAGCAAGCCAACGAGCAGGCCGCCGCCGCCTTCACCCGCGCCGGCGAACTCGAGAGCCGGGCGATGTCCGCCGGCTCCGACGCCCAGCGCGACGACCTCTACACCCGGGCCTACCTCGCCAAGCTCGAGGGTCAGGCCGCCCGCCGCCGGGCCGAGGAGCAGCAGATCGCTGCCGACGGCCTGGCCGCCGAGGCCCGCGACCTCGAGACCGAACGCGCCCTGTGGAACCAGGTCTCCCAGCAGGTCGAGCAGCTGCGCGCCGACGTCGAGACCCAGGGCACCGCCGCGGCCCGGACCGTCCGCACCGCCGGCGGCGACCGCCAGCTCGCCCTCGGCGCGATCCGCGAGCGGGCCGAAGACCTCGCCGCCCGCTTCGCCGACCGCGTCGGCTCGCCTCAGGCCGCCGCCGCCGAGCGGGCCGAGCGGGCCGTCGCCGCCTACGACCGCGCCCTGGCCGGGGCCGACGCCGCGTCCCGCCGCGGCCTGCAGTTCGAGCAGGCGTCCGCCCGCGTCGAGCTGGCCCGCGTCCTGATCCGCCACGCTGGCTACGCCGACGGCTTCGCCGCCCTGCTCCGGGCCGCCAGCCAGAGCCCCGCCCTGGCAGGCAACGACCTCGCCGCCACCCTCGCCGGCCGCGCGGCCGAGTTCACCCGCCAGGCCCGCGAGCTCAAGGACCGCGCCGCGGTCGGCGAAGACGCCGTGATCGCCCGGGGCCTCACCCAGCTCGAACCTCTGACCGGCGAAGACGCCGCCGGCCGCGCGGCGGAGTCTCTCGTCGCCACCCTCAACGCCTACCGCGCCCAGGTTAACTGACCCCGCCGACCATCGATTTCAACGCCAGCCCGCCCGGTCCATGACGCGGACCGCTGCGCGGTTGTTGTCCCCCAGCTCGGCGGCGTTGATCGTGTCCCGCTTGAATTCGCCGTAGGGCTTCATCACTTCCGGGGGCTCGACACCGGGCACGGTGGGGTACTCGAAGTTGGCGACGGCCCAGAGCTGCTGCGCCTCGGGTGTGGCGAGGAACTCGAGCAGCTTCACCGCGTTGTCGCGGTTCGGGGCGCTGCGGAGCAGGCCGGCCCCCGAAACGTTGACGTGCGTGCCCCGGCCGTCCTGATCGGGGAACACCAGCCGGACCTTCGACGCGGCCTCGTTGTCCGCGGGCTTGTCGCTCGCCAGCAGCCGGGCGAAGTAGTAGTGGTTCGCCACGGCGACGTCGCCCTCGCCGGCCGCGAGGGCCCGGATCTGGTCGGTGTCGCCTCCCTGCGGCGTGCGGGCCATGTTGCTCACCACGCCCTCGGACCACGCGAGCAGCGCGTCCTCCCCGCCGTGCGCCAGCTGCGACGCCGCGAGGCTCTGGTTGTAGATGTTGCTCGACGAGCGGATCAGCAGTGCACCGTCGAGCTTCGGCTCGGCCAGCTCGGCGTAGGTCGTCACGTAGTCGGCCGGCACGTCTTTGGACAGGAAGATCACCCGCGCCCGCAGGCTGTAGCCGAACCACAGCCCGTCGGGGTGCCGCAGGTTCGCCGGGATCGCCGACTCGAGCGCCGACGACGCGACCGGGGCCAGCAGCTCCTGCTCCACCGCCTTGTGCAGCCGCCCGGCGTCGACGGCGATGAACACGTCGCCCGGGCTCAGGTCGCCCTCGCGCTGCAGCCGGGTGAGTAGCTCGTCGGTGTTGCCCTCGATGACGTTGACCTCGATGCCGGTCTGCTCGGTGAACAACTCGTAGAGCTGGTCGTCGGTGTCGTAGTGCCGGGAGGTGTAGACGTTGACCTCGTCGGCGGCGGCGGGGGCCGGACCGATCAGGAGCCCCGGCAGCAGGCAAGCAGCGGCGAGCAGGGCGGCGACGAAACGGCGGGTTAGGAGCGTCATGGCGGGTTCCCTTGATGCGGGTGGACTCAAAATCGGCACGGCATTATTGCAACGCCGTCTCAAGGGTCAACCGCGTCGGGCGGCCGAACTTTCGGCGCACCGCGGTGTTACGCTGAACTCCGCTTGTCCCGTCAGCTACGGCGAGCCGTGGACCCTTGATGTAGCCGATCGATGAACCCGTTCCGACGTTCCCCCGCCGCCGCCCTCACGCTCGTAGTCGCCCTTGCCGGCCCCGCCGCCTCCGCGGTGGGCGAGAGCGTCTGGCGGTTGACGTACGACGTGACGACCTTCTCTTTCAGCGGAGCCGACAACGCCCCGACCGATCCGATCACCGAAACCTCGACCCGGCAGGTCTGGCTCGCCGCCGACCGTTTCGCCGTCGTCGAGGACGGCTCGTGGCAGGTCTACGACTTCCGCGACGGGACGCTGCGGGGCGTCGATCCGGGTCATCGGCTGACGGTCGTGCCGCTGATCGCCGACCCGTTGTTCCGGGTCATCGAAACCCAGAACGTCATCCGGATCCACGGCGCGCTGCTCGCCGCGGGTGTCGACGACGATGCACAGGCGTCCGCCACCGGCCCGCGTGACCTGCACGACATCGAGACCCGTTTCGGCCTGCCGTGGCCCCACGCGACGCCCGGCCTGCCGACCGGGTCGTCGACCATCACGCAGCCCGAGCCCGGCACCTGGCGACTCACCCGCGGCGATTCCGTCGAGACCGAGTTGGTGGTAAATCTCGACGCGGAGCCTTGGCCCGCCGAGATCGCCGCGGCTTACCGGCTTTACCTGCTGCACCGCTGCCCGATGCACCCTTCGCTGTGGGACCGGCTCGACGCGCTCGACCGGCCCCTGAAACACCTCGAACTGCGCTGGCGGCCCACGCTCTCGGCCCACCACGCGACCCTGTGGCTACGCTCGGCCGAGCCGCAAGACGCGTGGCCCGATCCGGCCGCCGGGCTGGGGCCGACCGTGCCGCTGAATTTCCCGTCTGTTGAGGGCTTCACTCCGATCGCGACTTGGGCCACGCGTCACCTCACGGGCCAGGACCTGCCGTCCCGGCCCACGGCCGCGTCGGCCTTTGCGGCCGCCGACGAGGCGGTCGAGCGTGGCCGGCCGCTCGATGCGGTGCTGGGGCTCATCGAGATCACCCTGCAAGAGGGCGTCGAGGTGGGCTCGCGGATCGGGCCGATCGTCGAGGCCCACGCCGACGACCCGCAGCTCGCCGCCTACCTCGCGGTCCGGCAGCCGCCGAGCGACAACGGGAACGCCTCGGTCATCGACAAGCTCTTGGCCCTCGACCGCGCCGGCCTCAGACACGGCCACGTCCTGGACATCTTCATCGCCAACGAGGCGACCGCCGCGCGGCGATGGGACCTCGTCTTCCCCCGCTTCGCCGCTGCGCTGAACCGCAACCCCCACCTCACCGGCGTCTGGCACGACCTCGGCCAGTTGGCTTACCGCCAGTTCGACACCTTCACCGCCTTCGCCTGCTTCGCCACCGCCCGGCGGATCGCCCCGGACCACGGCATGCTCGAACAGACCGCGGCGTTCGAGCGGAGGGTACGCGGAGATTTCCCGCGTTTTTTCCCCTAAGCGCTAAGCGACCCCGAGCGGTGTCTTGCCCCGCCCCGGGGGCCTTGGTACGGTTAGTTATGCCACCCACGCCCGACCTCCTCGCCGAAGCCGGCCACAAGACCCAGGACTCCGAGTTTTTCAACCCCATCCCCGAGGGCTACCGCCCCGGGCGACACAAATATGTCGTGGTCTTCGGCACGGTGCTGTCGGGGCTGGGCAAGGGCATCTTCTCGTCGTCGCTGGCGAAGCTGCTCAAGGACAAAGGCCTCGCCGTCGCGCCGATCAAGATGGAGGGGTACCTCAACCTCGACTCGGGCACGCTCAACCCGTACCGCCACGGCGAGGTGTTCGTCCTCGACGACGGGCTCGAGACCGACATGGACCTGGGCACCTACGAGCGGCTGCTCGACCAGGACCTGACGCGGGACAACTACACGACGTCGGGGCAGATCTACCAGCGGGTGCTGGAGAAGGAGCGGCGGGGCGGGTACCTCGGCCGGGACGTGCAGATGATCCCGCACGTCACGGGCGAGGTGAAGACGATGCTCCGCGAGCTGGCGATGAAGCAGGACGCTGACGTGGTGTTCGT
>JBCCRT010000141.1:0-7054 GCA_039201235.1 Planctomycetota bacterium | reverse complement strand
GAGCAGCGCAACACCGTCCTCGCGGCCCAGCAGACCGCCTACCAGACCGTCAACGCCCAGCTCCTGTCGCTCCGCAACGCCTCGTCCCGCCTCGTCACCGACGAGGCCTTCGAGGCCACCAACGCCACCAGCAGCGACGAAACCGTCGCCACCGTCTCGTCCTCGCCCGGCGCGGCCGTGGGCAACTACGGGCTAACCGTCAAGCAGCTCGTCGGCAGCCAGCAGACCGTCAGCCGCGGCTTCGCCGACGCCAGCAGCACCCTCGTCGCCCCCGAAGGCGCGACCTTCACCTTCAACCGCGGCGAGGCCCGCCTCGACCGCCAGACCCTGCTGTCCGAGCTCAACGGCGGCACCGGCGTGCAGCGCGGCTTCGTCCGCATCACGGATCGTTTGGGCAGCACCGCCGTGGTCGACCTGACCTCGGCCGTCACCGTCGACGATGTGGTGGACACCATCAACCGCGCCACCGGCGTCAACGTCCTGGCCGAGGCCGACGGCGACGCGTTCACCCTCACCGACGCGACGGGCCAGGCCGCCGGCGACCTGATCGTCCAGGACGTCGGGGCCGGCACGACCGCGAGCGACCTCGGCCTCGTCGGCAGATCGTCCACCGGCACCCTCGCCGGCGCCAGCGTCAACACCGTCGGCAAAGACACCTACGTCGCCACCCTCAACGACGGCAAGGGCCTCCGCACCGTCACCGGCAGCCCCGACCTCAACGTCACCGTCGCCGGCGGCGGCAGCTACGACATCAACCTCTCCAACGCCCTCACGCTCGACGACCTGATCGACACCGTCGAGACCGCCACCGGCGGCGACGTCACCGTCGGCTTCAACGCCGCAGGCAACGGCCTGACCCTCACCGACAACACCGGCGGCGGCCCCGGCTTCGCCGTCACCGCATTGAACGACTCGCAGGCCGCCCTCGACCTGGGCCTGCTCGGCAGCGACGACGACAGCGACGGCACCCTCGACGGCGGACGCGTCATCGCCTCGATCAACTCCAAGCTGCTCAGCGGCCTCAACGGCGGCGACGGGCTGGTGGCCTTCGGCGGGGCGTCCTTCACCCCCCTTGAGCCCGACACCGCGCTGGCGGACCTGTTCCAGGGGGCCGGCCTGTCGACCAACGGCACGCCCGCCGCCGACGTCGAAATCCTCGCCCGCAACGCGCCGGTCAGCCTCCTGCCGGTCACCCTCGACCTCGACACGCTGACGACCGTCCAGGACCTGATCGACGCCTTCGACACCGCCACCGGCGGCGAGGTCACGCTCGCGATCGACGGCCAGCGGCTGGTCGCCACCGACAACACCGGCGGCACGGGCGACCTGGTCATCCGCGACGCCAACGGATCGGCCGCCGTCGGCGAGCTGGGGCTGGTCAGCGAAGCCCCCACCGACTCCGTCACCGGGGCCGACCTCGACCCCTCCGGCCCGGTGCTCGACAGCGCCGAGTTCACCATCACCAACTCCGCGGGCGGCGGCGGCAACGTCGACCTGAGCGGCGCGGCCTCCGTGCAGGAAGTGATCAACATCATCAACGACGCCGGCCTCGGCGTACGGGCCGAGCTCAACGACGCCCGCACCGGCCTGCGCCTGGTCGATACCGCCGGCGGCACGGGCGACCTCGTCGTCGCCGACGACCCGGACGGCGTCCTCGCCAGCCAACTCGGGCTCACCGGCACGTTCGAAGACGGCGTCGCCGACTCCGGCCCGCTCGGCTACCAGTACGTCAACGAGGGCAGCCGACTCGACAACCTCGGTGTCGCCCGCGGCCGGTTCACCATCACCGACTCCGACGGCCGGACCGCCACCGTCGACCTGACCCAGGGCAACGAGCAGACCCTCGCCGACGTCATCGCCGAGATCAACTCCCGCGGCTTGGCTATCGAGGCGTCGATCAACGACACCGGCGACGGCCTCCGTCTCACCGACACCGGCAGCGGCGCGATCGGCATCACCATCGCCGAGGACGGCTCGACCACCGCGTCGGACCTCGGGCTCGCCGGGGAGTACGCCGCCGGGGCCGACATCGACGCCAGCTTCCGCCGGACCCTCACCGTCACCGCCACCGACACCCTCGACAGCCTCGCGCTGAAGATCAACAACGCCGGCCTCGGCGTCTCGGCCGCGGTCATCAACGACGGCTCGCCCGCCGCCCCCTTCCGCCTCTCGCTGTCGTCCGACAAGACCGGCCGCGGCGGCGCGTTCACCCTCGACGACGCCGGCCTCGGGCTCGGCCTGTCCAACCTCGCCGAGGCCCAGGACGCCGTCGCCTTCTTCGGCGGCGACGACCCGGCCAACGCGCTCGTGGTCACCTCCGGCTCCAACACCCTCGACAACCTGATCCCAGGGGCGTCGATCAGCCTGCTGAGCACGTCCGACGGCCCGGTCCAGATCACCGTGGGCGACGACCCCGAGGCCATCACCTCCGCCGCCTCCGACTTCGTCAGCAGCTTTAACGGCCTGATCGACTCGATCAACGAGTTCGACAGCTACAACGCCGAGACCGAGGAGCGCGGCCTGCTGCTGGGCGACTCCGCCATCGCCCGGCTGCGCACGTCGATCTACAACGCCGTCATCGGCACCAACGCCGGGCTCACCGGCTCGTTCAGCAGCCTCGCCGAGGTCGGCATCACCGTCGGCAGCGGCGCCCGGCTCCAGCTCGACCAGGCCAAGTTCCAGGAGGCCCTCGCCGCCGACGCCGACGGCGTCCGCGACCTGTTCACCTTCGAGCAGTTCGAACTCGACCCCGAGACCGGCGAGGAGACCGACGTGCTGGTCGCCCGCGGCGTCGGCGTCGAGATCGACGACCTGCTCGAACGCCTCACCGACTCGGTCGACGGCGTGCTCGAACGCCAGGTCCAGATCCTCCAGGACCAGATCGACGCCAACAACCGTCGCATCGAACGCGTCGACGAGACCATCGAAGACAAACGCGCCCGGCTCGAACGCGAGTTCAACAACCTCGAGTTCACCCTCGCCGGGCTGCAGGACCAGCAGGCCGCCCTCGCCGGGCTGAGCAGCCAGCAAGCCGCGGCCCAGCAGTAGACCGCCCGCCCGATAACGCCGGGCCGTCTCACGCGCTAACCCCCCTCGCCCCGCCGCGTCGATAGCAACCCGGCCATGAAGCGACCCGCGATCAACCCGTACCTGCAGACCCAGATCCGCACCGCCAGCCCCGACGAGCTGCGGCTGATGCTGTACGACGGCTGCCTCAAGTTCGCCCGCCAGGCCAAGGCCGAGCTGACCCGAGAGAAACCCGACTTCGAGGCGGTCTACGAGAACTTCATGCGGGCCCAGAAGATCGTCCTCGAGCTGAGCACCGGCCTGAACCGCGACGCCGCCCCCGAGCTCTGCGACAAGCTCGCCGGCCTCTACACCTACATCTACCGCCTCCTGGTCGACGCCAACGTCGACCGCGACCCGGCGAAGATCGACGAGGCGATCGAGCTGCTGGACTACGAACGCCAGACCTGGCAGCTCTACATGGAAAAAGCCGCCCCCGGAATTAACCCCGGAAGCGCCCCCGACCCCACCGGCGCTCAGCAGACCGCGCTGAGCAGCCTGTCGAAGTCGGCCTGACCGCGGGTCCCCGTCACAACCCCACCGCCGCCCGCGCCCGTTCGAGCACCCCGCCGAGCACCGCGTTCGCCGCGTCGGCCCCGTCGCGCAAGACCGACTCGACGTGGCCCGGGTCGTTCATCAACGCCTCACGCCGCTTGCGGGCGTCGCCGAAGTGCTCGAGCAGCAGCTCGAAGAGCGCCTGTTTCGCGTGGCCGTAACCGAAGCCCCCGGCAGCGTACTTCGCCGCCAGATCGTTCGTCCGTTCGTCGTCCGCCCCGGCGATCGCGCGGAAGATTTGGAATGTCGTATCCGCTTCCGCGTCCTTCGGTGCCTCCATCGGCGTCGAGTCGCTGACGATCTTCATCACCGCTTTGCGGAGTTTTTTCTCCGGCAGGAACGGGTCGATCGTGTTGCCGTACGACTTGCTCATCTTCTGCCCGTCCACCCCCGGAAGGACCCCCGCCTCGGTCCGGACCATCACGTCCGGCACGCGGAACACCGGCTCTTCGTCGCTGCCGTAAGCATGGTTAAAGCGCTGCGCGAGGTCGCGGGTGATCTCGACGTGCTGCCGCTGGTCCTCGCCGACGGGCACGACGTCGGGGTCGACGCCGAGGATGTCCGCCGCCTGCAGCACCGGGTATGTGAACAGCCCGACGCTCGCGGGGATGCCCTTGGCGACCTTGTCCTTGTACGTCGTGGCCTTGTCCATCTGCGACTTCGGGCAGACGCAGCCCAGCAGCCACGCCAGCTCGCACACCCCCGGCACGTCCTGCTGCAGGTAGATATGGCACCTCCGGGGGTCGAGGCCGAAGGCGAGGTAGTCGATCACGACCTGCCGGACGTTGGCGCGGAGTTCGTCGGCGTCGCGCACCGTCGTGAGCGCGTGGTACGACGCGACAAACACGAACACCTCGTGGTCGTCCTGCAGCTCGACGAACTGCCGCACCGCCCCGGCGTAGTTGCCCAGGTGCAATTGCCCCGAGGGCTGGATACCGGAGAGCACACGTTTCATCGATCAGGCATCTGATAACGGGTAGCGGGCGGACTTGTCTGCCCGGTCGGCGTCACGCACCGCCGCGCAAAAGTGGGCGATCATAGCGGGGTCCTTGACGCCGCGCGACGACTCGACGCCGCTGGAAACGTCGACCGCGTATGGCCGGACTTTCTCAATGGCCGCGGCCACGTTTCGGGGGGTTAAACCGCCGGCGAGGAAGCGGGGGGGCAGCCCCCGGAAGTGTCCCGTGGATTCGGCGTCGGCCAGGGCGTCCCAGTCGAACGGCTCGCCGCCGCCGCCGGTGATCGCGGCGTCCGCCTTCGGCGGCGTGTCGAGCAAGACCGCGGCGAGGCCCGTCCGCGCTTCCCGCCAGGGCTGCAGCCGCTCCGCGAGCTTGCCCGGCTCGAACCCGATGGCCTTGATGATGCGCAGGCCGCCGAGCTGTTTCGCGAAGCCGGGGCCCTCCCGGCCGTGGAGCTGCACCGTCCGCAGCCCGGCCGTCGCCGCGGCGTCGCGCACGTCGTCGACGGTGTGATCGCAGAACAGCCCGATCGGCTCGACCCCGATCGGAAGCGCCGCCACGATCTCCCGCGCCGCTTCCGGGGGAATGAACCGCGGCGAGGCCCGCACGAACACCAGCCCGACGAAGTCCGCCCCCGCGTCCGCCGCGGCGAGCGCGGCGGCGACGTCTTTCACGCCGCAGACCTTGATGCGGGTTCGTTGGGACATGACGGTCATTCAATACGGACGGTCAGCGACGCGTCGCGTCGCGGCTATCCCACTTCGACCACTTCCAGTCTGGCGTACTGCAGGATCAGGGTCTTGGCCCCCGCCAGCTGGAAGTCGATCTTCGCGCGGGTGTGGGCGCCCATCGGCGCGACCTGCACGACCCGGCCCAGGCCGAACTGCGGGTGCTTGACCAGCGTGCCCGGCGGATAGGCCCCGGCCTGCCGTGCCGCGAGCGACCGCTGAGCCCCGCCGCCGTCGGTGTAGGTCGGGTCGTCGTAGGCATCGGGGTCGCGCGTCGCGTCCTCTTCCTCGACGGCTTCCGGGGGCAGCTCGCCGAGGAAGCGGCTGCGGATTGTCGGCGTGGTCTGGCCAAAGACGGTCCGCGTCTTGGCGTGCGACAGCAGCAGCCGACGTTCGGCCCGCGTGATGCCGACGAACATCAGCCGGCGTTCTTCTTCGAGCTCAGAAGGATCGTCATTCGCCCGGTCGTGCGGCAGCAGGCCGTCTTCGACGCCGATCATCGCCACGGCCGGGTATTCGAGCCCCTTGGCGGCGTGCAGGGTCATCAGCGTGACCGACCCCTGGTCCGACTCGAGGCCGTCGGCGTCGCTGACCAGGGCGATCTGTTCGAGCCAGGCGAGCAGTTTCTCGCGCAGCGACGCGGGGCCGGCGGCGGGGTCGTCCTGCTCGGCTTCAAATTCGTATTGCTCCTCGAACTGCTGGGCGGAGCTGACGAGCTCGCCGAGGTTGGCCAGGCGTTCCTGGTCGGGGTCAGACTTGTCGTTGCGGACATAGGCTTCGAGGCCGGACTCGCGGAGCAGGTCCTCGACAAACTGCCGCAGCGAGGGCTCGCCCCCGCCCCCGGAAGTACCCCCGAAAGCGTCCGGGAGCAGCGGGGCGGGGCCACTCTCGGGGGCCGGGGGGTTGATGCCGACCGTGTCGCGCCACGACTTCACGGTCCGGCCGAACATGGCGACGCTGGTTTGGGCCCGCGTATTGAGCGCGGTGACGGGCATGGGGTCGTCAAGCAGCGTGTCGATCGAGACCGACTGCGCCAACGCATAAGCCTGCAAAGCCTTGACCGAGTTGTTGCTGATGCCGCGGGCCGGGGTGTTGATGACGCGCAGCAGGTTGACCTCGTCGGCCGGGTTCGCCACGACGCGGAGGTAGGCCACGGCGTCCTTGATCTCCTTGCGGTCGTAGAACGCGGTGCCGCGGGCGATCTGGTACGGCACGCCCGCGGTCCGCAGCGTCTCCTCGATCACGCGGGACAACGAGTTGATGCGGTAGAACACGGCCATTTCGCCCCACGGCACCGCCTCGTCGTCGTGAAGTTTCTGGAAGTGTTCGACGACGCGGCGGGCCTCGTGCTGTTCGTCGACGCAGGCGAGGAGTTGCACCGGGTGGCCCTCGGCGTTCTCGGTCCAGAGCGTCTTGTGCCGCCGGCCGCGGTTGTTCACGATCAACGCGTCGGCGGCGGCGAGGATACGTTTCGTGCTGCGGTAGTTCTGCTCGAGCCGGCAGACCTCGGCCCCGGGGTAGTAGGCCTCGAAGTCCAGGATGTTCTGGATGTCGGCCCCGCGCCAGCCGTAGATCGACTGGTCGGGGTCGCCCGTGCAGACGATGTTTTTGTGCTCGGCGGCCAGCGCGTTGGCGATGACGAACTGGGCGTGGTTGGTGTCCTGGTACTCGTCGATCATGACGTACTGGTAGTGCTCGCGGAGCGACGCCAGGACGTCGGGGTGGCCGCGCATCAGCGACACGGTG
>JBCCRT010000140.1:0-7065 GCA_039201235.1 Planctomycetota bacterium | reverse complement strand
GGTCATCTCGTTGATCTGGCGGTAGCGGATCGCGCGGGGCACCATCCACGAGCTGAACACCGCGGTGATGCCCATCTCCAGCTGCTTCATCGGGTCCTGCGGGAAGTCCTTGCCGGTGTGCTTCTTGATGACTTTCTTGTAAGCGTCACAGAGCTTCATCAGGCCGTCGGCGTCGACGTCGGTGTCGACCGAGACGCCCTGCGACTTCTTGATCTTGTCGAACTCGTGCTCGAAGGCGTGGTGGTCGACGCCCATAACGACGTCGCCGTACATGTTGAGGAGTCGGCGGTAGGCGTCGTAGGCGAAGCGTTGGTTGCCGGTGGCGTTGGCGAGGCCGACGACGGACTCGTCGGTGAGCCCGAGGTTGAGGACGGTGTCCATCATGCCGGGCATGGACTGGGCCGCGCCGGAGCGGACGGAGACGAGCAGCGGGTCGGTGTTGCTGCCGAACTTTTTGCCGGTTTCTTTCTCGAGGGTTTTGACGGCGGCGTGGACCTGGTCCATCAGGCCGGCGGGGAGCTTGCGTCCCTGCTGGTAGTACTGGTCGCAGCACTCGGTGGTGCAGGTGAACCCGGGCGGGACGGGCAGGCCGATGGAAGTCATGTCGGCGAGGTTCGCGCCCTTGCCGCCGAGCAGTTCGCGCTGCTTCGCGTTGCCGTCGGTCTTGGTCTGACCGAAGTAGTAGACCATCTTCGTCTTGGCGGTCTTGGTCTTGGCGGCGGTCTTTTTCTTCTTGGTGGTCTTGGTGGCGGTGGCCATGCGGGGTCGGCTCCGGAGTTCGGGAGGGGCGATGAAAAGGGTCGACCGACGCCGTCAACGTCGGCCCGGGGGCACGAAAGAGCGGAGATTCTAGGGAAAACCGTCGCGGCGTCAAAGACGCGGCGGCGTCGGCCGGGCCCGCTTCGGCTACATTGCCCGCCACCGCCCGGAAGGAACCCCGCCCATGCGACCCGGCATCACCCGCCTGCTGCGTGACATCCTCAAAGAGGTCCAGATCCTGCGGCGCGACGGGACCTCGTGCTACCTCGGCAACGACACGGTGCTGACCCGCGTCCGCGGGTTCAAGATGGTCTGCCCGTCCGACGACATGGGGATGACCCCGCACCTGGTGCTCGACGGCTGCTGGGAGATGGCGGTCACGCGGGTCTTCGAGTCGCACCTCGAACCGGGGATGACGGCGATCGACATCGGGGCGAACATCGGCTACTTCACGCTGACCGCCGCGCGACGCGTCGGGCCGACGGGCGTGGTCCACGCCTTCGAGCCCGAGCCGCGGAACCTGTGGCACCTGCGGCACAACGTCTCGCTCAACGGGTTCGGCCAGGTCCGCATCAACGACAAGGCGCTGTGGCACGAGACGGGGCACCTCACGCTGCGCACCACCGACGAGTCCAGCGGCGGCCACTCGCTGGTCGGCGTCGACCCGGCGCTGCTCGACGAGGACCACCGGGTCCGCGTCGAGACGGTCACGCTGGACGAATACCTCGGGGACGAGAAGCACGTGGACGTGATCAAGATGGACGCCGAGGGGGCCGAGCCGTTCATCTGGGAAGGCATGACCGAGACGCTGGCGGCGAACCCACGGCTGAAGGTGTTGATGGAGTTCGCGCCCGACTTCGTGACCGGCGCGGGGCGGGACTACCACGAGTATCTGGCCGGGCTCGAAGCGAAGGGGTTTTCGATCGGGCTGATCGAGTCGGACGTCAGCGTCTCGCCGATCGACCTGAGCAAGCTGGACGAGCTGATCCCGACGCGGGGCTGGCCGCAGATGCTGATGCTCGAGCGGCGGGGGTGAGCCTGGCGGCCCGGGGGCCGCGGTAGCATGGCGTGTCCGTGATGCCCGCCGCCTGGCCCCGCCGAGTCGAGTACGCCGTGGACCTGCTCGCGGTGCTGGTGCTCAAGGAGCTGCGGGTCCGCTACAAGCGTACCGTGCTGGGCTACGCCTGGTCGCTGCTGCAGCCGCTGGCGTTCGCGGCGGTCTACTACCTGGTCTTCAAGCAGTTCATCCGCATCGAGACCGAGGTGGACTACACGCTGTTTCTCGTCTGCGGGCTGTTCGCCTGGCAGTGGTTCGCCAACGGCGTGACGGGCTCGACGCTCGCCCTGATCGGCAACGGGCCGCTGATCACGAAGGTCAACTTCCCGCGGGTCTACGCGGTGCTCAGCGGGTTCATGAACGACGTGGTGCACTACCTGCTGGCGCTGCCGGTGGTGCTGGGTTTCGTGTTCGTGCTGGGGCATCGCCCGCACGTGTCGTGGCTGTGGCTGCTGCCGCTGCTGCTGGTCGTGCAGTCGGCGTTGGTGCTGGGGCTGGCGCTGCTGCTCTCGACGTTGAATCTGTTTCTGCGTGACCTTGAACGGCTGGTGACGATCGGGGTGCTGATGCAGTTCCACCTGACGCCGGTGGTGTACCCGGCGTCGCTGATCCCGGAGCGGTTCGGCTGGCTGCTACTGGCCAACCCGATGGCGGGGCTGGTGATCGGCTGGCGGGACGCGCTGCTGGTCGGGGCGGTGCACGGGCCGCTGGTGGGCGCGGCCGCGGCGTGGGCGGCGGGGCTGCTCGGGCTCGGGGCGTGGGTCTTTGCGGCGCAGCAGAAACGCTTCGCGGAGGTGGTCTAACGTGGCGGGCACCGCGGGCAACAACGGCGACGTGATGATCCGCTTCGACAGGGTGACCAAGCGTTACCGTCGGCAGTCGCCGCACCGCGGGCTCAAGCAGCGGCTGCTGGGCGGGCGGGAGGCGGCGGCGTGGACCACAGCGTTGTCCGATGTCTCGCTGGAGGTGCGGCGGGGCGAGGCGCTCGCGGTCGTGGGGCGCAACGGCTCGGGCAAGAGCACGGCGCTGGCGTTGGCCGCCGGGGTGATCCGCCCCACTTCCGGGGGGGTCGAGCGGCGGGGTCGGGTCGGGCCGCTGCTGGCGCTGGGGGCGGGCGTGCACCCCGACCTGACCGGCAGGGAGAACGTCGAGCTCAGCGGGGTGTTGCTGGGCCTGACCCGCCGCGAGGTCCGGCAGCGGTTCGGCGCGATCCACGACTTCTCGGAGCTGGGCGACGACGTCGATCAACCGGTGCGGCACTACTCGTCGGGGATGCTCGCCCGGCTGGCGTTTTCGGTGGCGAGCCACCTCGAGCCGGAGGTGCTGATCGTCGACGAGGTGTTGGCGGTGGGCGACGCGGCGTTCGCGGACAAGTGCCACCGGCGGATCACGCGGCAGCGGGCGGCCGGGCTGACGATGCTGTATGTGAGCCACGACGTGCACGCGGTGATGGCGTTGTGCGACCGGGCGATGTACCTCGACGGGGGGCGGAGCGTCGCAGAGGGCGAGCCGGCCGCGGTGTGCCGGCGGTACTATTTGGACCAAGGGTTGGAGCCGGTGTTTTAAGTTCCGGAGTTCCCGAGGGGGAGCCAGGCCGAGCGATGAACGACGCGTTGGAGCGGACATTCGATGCGTGGTGGGCGCGGCAGGCCGAGGGCCGCGGGCTGCGGCTGTCGCTTCCGCGGTGGTCCGCGCCGGTGGGCGATGTGTCGGCGGGTCAGACCGAGCCGTCGACGCTGTCGCTGTCGTTGCGGAAGGGCTGGGTATACGCCGACCGATACGCGCCGGGGTCGCTGGACGAGCGGCGGCTGACGGTGTCGGTCCGGCTGCGGGAGGGGGACGCCGCCCGCGGGGCGATCTGGCAACACGGCGAACCGATATTGACCGACGAGCTGGCGGCGTTGGCGGCGTTAGCGATCCGGCAGGCCCACTTCGCGCCGGCCAAGCCCGCGGTCGACCCGGGGTTTTACGCGTTCGGCCGATGGCTGCTGGCGGCGCTCGACGCCGACGACGGCGGGCTCGCGGCCCGGCTGTTCGCCGCCGAGCCGCGGGCGGGCTGGTGGTGGGGCCGGGTGCTGGACCGGGCGGGCCACGCCGCGGCGGCCGAGCGGGCGTGGGTCTGGCAGATCGGCTCGGCCGGGGATACGACCGACGACGACCCCGCCGCCCGCGACCCCGAGGCGGCGGTGCGCAGCCTGCTGGGGCTGACCCAGTCGCAGCGCTCGGCGCCGGCGGACCGACTCGGGCTCTGTGGCCGGGCGCAGCGGGTGTTCGACCGCACCGGCTTCCGTCACTTCGACCTCCAGACCCGCGTCGACCTGGCCCGCGCCGCGGCGCTGATCGAGCTGGGCTACCGCGTCGAAGGACGGGGGGCCCTCAAGGTCGTCGAGCGGCGCCTGGTCGCCAACCCCTCGGCCGGGCTCGCGGGTCAGACGCTGCGGCTCGGCACACTGGCGTGGCGCGGCGGCGGCGGCCTCACCCTGCTTCGCCTCGGCACGGCCCTCGCCGGTGGGCTCGTCACGTCGGCAACGGCCCGCTACAAGCTCAATCAGGCCCGCCGACGCCGCCGCTGGCGCAGCCGCCGGCCGCGGCTGCCCCACGCTTTCGTCCACCCGAGCCTTGATCCGCAGGCCGTCCGCCGCGTCGCCCTGGTCCGCCTCGACCGCATCGGCGACCTCGTGTGCATGCAGCCCATCGTCCGCCGGGTCCGCGACCGCTACCCCGACGCCGCGATCGACCTCTACGTTACCGCCGGCCTCGGGCCGATCGCCGCGCGGCTGGCCCCCGACCTCCGTATCGTCGAGATCGACTGGAAGCACGCCGACCGCTTCGCCGAGCAGCTCTATCGCTTCACCCAAACCCCGCCCTACAACCTGCTGATCGACCTGCTCGAGCCGGACGTTCCCCGCCACGCCCGCCTCGACCGTGCCCTCCGCGCCACCGCCCGCGTCGGCTTCGACAGCCCCGCCCGGCGAGACGTCTTCACCCACCGCGTCCCCCGCCCCGAGTTCTCGACCCACCTGATCGACCGCACCGCCCGGCTGCTGCGCCCGCTGGGCGTGGCCGTGCCCGACACGACCGACTGGCGGCCCCGCCTCACCCCCCCGGAACCCCCGGAACCCGCCACCAAGGCCGCCTCCCCGGGCGAACGGCCGAGCGTCGCCCTGCACGTCGGCGCGGGCTGGCGGTTCAAACGCTGGTACCCCGACCGCTGGGCCGAGGTCGCCCGCGGCCTGATCGAATCCCACGGCGTCCGCCTCACCGTCCTGACCGGGCCCGACCCGGACGAAGCCGCGATGGCCGACGAGGTCGCCCGCCTCGTCGGCGACGCCGCGACCGTCCAACGCCCCGATCTCGACGCCCTGCCCGACCTGCTCGCCGGCCACGACCTCGTGCTCGCCAACGACTCGGGCCCCATGCACCTGGCTCTCGCCCTCGACGTCCCCACCGTCGTTGCCTGGGGCCCCGGCGACCTCACGCTCTTCCGCCCCCGCGGCCCCGTCGCCGTCGTCGCCCACCAGTCCCGTGACGCCAACGGCCCGCAGGACGTCGACGCCGACCGCAGCCCCATGGGACACGCCTACGAAGACGTCCCCTGCCTCGTCAACGTCACCGCCGACGCCGTCCTCGCCGACGCCCGTCGGATGCTCGACAAAACCAAAGCCCCAGCGTCCCCCGTCACCCCGCCCGACGCGACCGCCGCAGCAGCGCCGTCGAGCTGAACTTCTCCCCCCCGATCAACACGAACCGCCCGCCGTGCGTTTCGCAGGCCCGCCGCTCCCGTTCCACCGCGCTGCCCGGCGTGTCCAACGCCGCGGCGTACTCCGCCCCCTTGGCGTACACCGCCGGCCGCAGCAACCCCAGCGTCGGCTCCGCCGTCGGCCAGCGGTTGAGCGCCACGTGGTCTACGACCCGCAGCGCCGCCAACAGCTCGGCCCGCTGCGGCCCCGGGACCACCGGCCGATCCGGACCCTTGTTGACCAACGCGTCCGGCGTCACCGTGACCGCCAGCACGTCGCCGTGCTCCCGCGCCGCCGCGAGGTACCGCGCATGCCCGACGTGCAGCAGGTCGAAGCAGCCGTGGCACAGCACGACGGCCCGCCCCGCGTCGCGGTGTGCCGCGCAAGCCGCCGCGAGGTCGTCGAGGTCGATGACGCCGGGGCGGTTCACGGCCGGCCCGCCGCGTCGGCGGTGCTCGGCCGGCGGGTGTCGTACGGCAGCAGCCGAAGCGACCGCCGCCGCTCGGGGTAGCCGTCTAAAAACCAGCGGTGCTCCACCAGCCGGACCTCGCCCCGCGTCGTCTTGCCGTACACCGTGTAGCCCACGGTCGACACCGCGCCGGGCCCGGTGCCGGCGGTCGTCGCCACGTCCAGCCGGTCGCCCCGCCGCGTCGTCGCCGCCGTGGTCCACGCCCCGTTGTTCACGCGGAACCGCGCGCCCAAACGCTCGGCGTTGACGTCGTCGATCTCGAAGTACGTCAGCCCGCCGTCGAGCGTCCACACCGTCGTGAACGGCCCGAGCCGGGCGACCTTCTCGCCCCGTGTCACCGGCACCGCCTCCCGCAGCGGCCGCTCCACCCCGTCCGGCAACGCCCGCACCGCCCCGTCTGCCGCGGCGCAGCCGACCAGCCCCGCCACCACCCACAGCATCCCGATCCGGGCCATCCGCATCGGTCCTGCTTTCGGCCAACCCGCCCGGCGTCGGCCATTCTTCGCCGCATCGCGGCCCCACCGGCGCGGACGGTTTGCACGGTTCACCGCACCCCACGCAACCGGCAGAGCCGACCCAGCCGTCACCGCCCGAACGGGGCCGGCCCCTCACGGCCGAAATCCGCTCCGGTGGCTGGCCGGGCGGGTGAACGAATTGGATGTTTTTTTCCGCAACGAACCCGTCCGCCACCCCGACCGAGAACCCCGCGATGACCCCACCCCACGCCGCCCTCACCCCGAGCCCCGCCGCCGTGCCCGCCGGCCTCCGGCTCAACAGCCTGCTGCACGCCCAGGCCGACGCGATGCGACGCCTCGACGACGCCCTGGCCCGCTACGAAACCCTCGCCCAACGCGAACCCTGGCTCACCCGTGGCTACACCGTGCGCTGAACCGTCCGCTCCCCCCGGAAGCCCACGGATTCAATCCGTGGGCTTCTTTACCTTCACCGTGTTGCCAAAGAGCGGGCACCCCACGCCCCCACCCGTCCGCTTCGCGACCGCCGCGGCGGGGTGGTGGTCGTTCGATCCGGGCGTGCGCCCC
>JBCCRT010000139.1:0-7210 GCA_039201235.1 Planctomycetota bacterium | reverse complement strand
GTCGACCAACCGCGCCGACGTCCTCGACCCGGCGCTGACCCGCCCCGGCCGGTTCGACCGCCAGGTCTACGTCCAGCTGCCCGACATCAAGGGCCGCGTCGAGATCCTCAAGGTCCACGCCCGCAAGATCAAGCTCAACCCTAATGTCGACCTCGAACGCCTCGCCCGCGGCACGCCCATGTTCTCCGGCGCCGAACTCGCCGCGATCATCAACGAGGCCGCCATCGGCGCGACCCTGCAGAACAAAGACTTCGTCGAGCAGGACGACCTCGAGGAGGCCCGCGACAAGGTCAAGTACGGCCGGGCCCGCAAGAGCCACAAGATCGAAGAAGACGAACGCAAGGTCATCGCCTACCACGAGGCCGGCCACGCCGTGGTCATGTACTACGACGACGACTCCGAGCCGCTGCACAAGGTCACCATCATCCCCCGCGGCCAGGCGCTCGGTGTCACCTTCATGCTCCCCGAGAAGGACCGTCACATCCAGAGCAAGCGGCAGCTGCTGGCCATGATGCGGGTCGCCTACGGCGGCCGGATCGCCGAGCAGATGTTCACCGGCGACCAGTACAACGGCACCGCCGGGGACATCCGCCAGGCCACCGCCGTCGCCCGCGCGATGGTCACCGAGTACGGCATGTCCGACAAACTCGGCTTCCAGATGCTCGGCCGCGACGACCAGGCCCAGCCCTGGGAGCAGGCCGACAAGCTCTACTCCGACGAGACCGCCGAGCTCATCGACGCCGAGGTCAAGCGCCTCATCGACACGACCTACCAGGAAACCCTCGAGCTGATCACCGAGCACCGCGCCCAGACCGAGGCCCTCGCCGAGGCGCTGCTGAAGCACGAGACGCTGAGCTTCGAAGAGGTCGACCTGATCATGAAGGGCCAGCCCCTGAACAAGGCCACCGTCAGCGACCTGCTCGCGGCCGAGAAAGAAAAACTCGTCGCCGCCGGCAGCAACCGCCCTGATCCCGCCAAGGCGGATCGGGCCGCGTCCGGGGGTTCCGGGGGCGGGGATGAAGACGACGATCGCGCCCCAGGCCTGATGCCCAGCCCGGCGTAACGAGTCGCCGGTCGGCGAAGTCGTGATACGCACGGGCTGACGCGGTTTTCTGGCAAAAAATCACCGAGCCTGAAATTATTTCAAATCCTTCGCCGCCGCGGACCCGCGTGGTTTCGTCGTCACAGATATCGGCTGATTTTGCGCAAACCGCGTGCTCGGCTCTACGGGGTCGGCCCCCGCTGGCCGGCAGTCCTCCGGAACCAGACAAGGTTGGGCCCGCCCTCGGCGGATGGCCGTGCTGAGTGACGCGTGTCGGCGGCGACGCCGTGGGTGCCACCTTGTTGGGAACTTAAGCGTTTTCTGGGATACATCAATCGGTCTCTGTTTCGAGCGGCCAAGTAAAAGGTCGCTCGGGCTTACTCATATCAGTTTTGTCAGGGTTTGAGAAGTGTCGTTGGGGTTAACCAAATTCAGTGAAGGGTTTGTGTAATGTCCAGGCGGAAGACCCTGACATGGGTCTGGTCATCGGGTCATTGTCTGGGGCTGTGGGTTTGAGCCAGTAGAAGAAGGGGGAAGCACGACCCCGGCAAAAGGGTGGGATTTGGCGTGCGACTTAGGGTATTTCGAATTGACGGCGACTTGCCAATACAGGGTTTATGCGTGAGAGATTTCTGTCGAACCGTGGTGTATTCGTGCCGTGGAGCCTCCTATTGAGGTGGGTCAAAGAGGGTCGGGACGCTCAGATTCGGTTCTTACGAAAAATCGCTAGATCTTACGCAGGCGGATTGATCATTAGCGACTGATTTTGTCGCCGGAGTAGAGGGGACGGATGCTGGCAATCGTGGCTAGGCTGGAGTACCAAGTTTAGGGTCTAGTGACGTGGTCCAGTTCCGGACCTATTAGCGGTGGGTCAAGGATCAACGTGAAAGGCGGAAACCGGATCGGTCGGGCAGGGCGGATTTCCAGCCCTGGGATTTGTTTGTGAAGCTACGTTTGAACACGCTGATTGCCTGCGACTTCTTCTGTAAGAACGAGTGGACTTTGCGAGGGAAGCGGCAGGCTAACGCGCTGGTGCTCGTGCCTGTCGGAAGCCGGCGCGTCTGGATATCGCCAGCGACGTATCACCCGAACGGAGATTGGGTGTTGCAACAAGCGAGGAACGTGCTGATGTGCCTGGAAGAGCAGCGGCTCGAGGTGAGTAACTTGATCCACGATCGGGACATGAAGTTTACGGCAGGCTTCGATCAGTTACTGCACGCCGCTAGTGTCCGTGTAGTGAAATCACCAGTGATAGCTCGTAACGCCAATGCGTTTGCGGGGTCGTGGATCGCGACGGTGCGGCGTGAGTGCCTGGACCACTTTGCATACTTCAGCCTGGGAGATGTGGACCATCTTGCACATACTTTCACCAGCTACTGCAACCGGGATCGGCCGTACCAGAGCTTGGGTAATCGGGTCTTGAGCCTGTCAGGTACGCCCGAGTTGAAGCTTTCCCAAGATCACGGGCTCTTGGTTCGATTAGCTGCCATTCCGAGCCGGGTAGCTTGCTCAAGAGCTAGTACCGCCGAACTGTTTAAGTCGTCACGCCGATCGGCTTCCATACGTTACATGTAAAAAAGTTGAGTAGCGTATCAATACTGCTTGTAATACCTGCGTAGACGATGGATTTCCTCTCTGGTGGCCCTGCCTATTCAGTGATATTTTGTCGAAAACCGATCGAGTTGCGGCGGGAAATATCCAGCACCTACATTTTAGAATAGGCCGGTCGAGATGGTTACCCGTCGAGCATGGGTCACACGGTATCGAGGCGACAGAGTTCAACGGACGGGTCGCGGGTTGCTGCTCGGATGGCTTGCTCCGCAAGCGCGGATTCATGGGTTCTTTGCAATCCCACGTCGAGACTCGGGTCTGAGCGTAACATCATTCCGGGCGACGCCTCTTCGGTCCCTGGGTGTAGCACCAACAGGGAAACGCCGCCGCGATCCGCGGCCGCGCGGAACCGTGACGCCAGGGCCGTAGACGCGTCGCCGGGGAGACGGGGCAGTTCGTCGATCCACTTCAGCCCACGTCCAACGGCCCAGCCCGAGATCGCCCGGTACAGTTCGGGGCCGCCGCGATGAACGCCCATATGGACGTCGGCGTAGCGTGGCTCGAGCCCCAACCCTCGCAGACAGTCGAGTTGCATGTCAGCCTCTGCCGTGATCTCGGCGGGTGTTACCCCGCGACGCAAGAACTCACGCAGGTCGCCGGGTAGCCCCCCGCCCCGCATCAGCCGGGGGAGACGATACGGCGGCAGCACCGGGCTCAGAACCGGGCGGACCCACTCACAGGTAAGCGTGAGGTGTAGGCCCACGCACACGTCCGAGGTTTGGGCTAAGTCGGCAGCGCTCCGCGGGAGGCTCGGGCCGTTGGCCTGCACCGAGACGTTGAGGGGGTAGCCCGCCCGGATGAGCCGGAGGATGGCCCGGTCGCACGCGGGGTGGACCCCGAAATCGTCCGCCCGGATCGCGAGCCGCCATGGCCTTTCCTTTGTGTGCACGGTCGGCAGATTAGCTCCGCCCCAAGCCAAGGCCAAAGCATTTGGTTTAGTGGCCGGGGTGATTGACCAACGGTTCGCCGAGCACCAGCATCACCGCGGCGGTCCAGGTGTAGGACGGGTCTTTGAGCGGCCGGCCCGTGGTGGCCTCGAAGTTCTCAGCGAAGCCGTTGGCGCAGGTGCGGCAGAACCGCTCGGCGATGTCGTCGGCAAGGGCGTGTCGGCCCAGGTCGCGTAGCCCGCGAACGATCAGCAGGGTCGGCGGCGCCCAGATCGGGCCGCGCCAGTATCCGTCGGCCTCGTACGCGGGGCTGTCGGGGCGTTCGGTGGCGAGGCCGTGATCGGTCAGGAAGGCGGGCAGCGTGTCGATCATGGCGTCGGCGACAGGGCGGGGCAGTCGTCGGCCGAGAACCAGCGGCACGAGCGGTACAAGGCTGAGGCATCGCACCTCTTCGCCGCCGATCAGCTTACGCGCGACGAACGTGTCGCCGCGCCAGAGCTCTTCGATCAGCGTATCGATCATCCGGCCGGAAGCGGTGTCGTGTGCCCGGGCGGCGTGGTCATCGCCGTAGCGTCGGGCCAGCTCGGCTTGGGTTTCGAGTTGCAGGGCAAGCAGTGCGCTGAGGTCGGGGGTGATCAGCGGCACGCCGCGGTCGAACATGGTGCTGTTGTCCCAGCCGCTGTCGTTGCCGTGCAGGTAGTGGGGCAGCGTCTGGCCCGGCGCGACGCGGTGGGCAAGCCACCAGCAGGTCCAGCGGTCGAGCCGGCCGCGGACTTCACCGAGCCGGCCGGGCGGGTCGAGCAGGTCGGGCCGCCGGCGAAGCATCTCGCTCAAGGCCCAGCCGTGGACGGGCGGCTTTGAGTAATTGTAGTGCTTGAACAGCGCGCTCATCGCGTCGGGCAGCGCGCCGTGTTCGTCCTGGTGATCGAGCACGACCATCAGTTGGTCCCAGGCCAGGTCGGGTCGGCCGGACGCCAGGGCGATCGCGTTGAAGCAGTGGTCCCAGCTCCAGACCTGATCCATAACGACCTTGCTCATCAGGACCGCGGGTCGTCGGAGCAGGCCGTAGGGCGAGATGGTGCTGGCCCAGAGGGTGCGGGCGGCGGCGGTGCGGACCGCGGCGAAGCGGGGTGGCGCTGCGGGCACGGCACTGACAAACGCTCGGAAGTCTCGGGCCGCACGCTCGACCACTTCCGGGGGCGTATCGCGCGTCCCCGGGGTCCAGGTGCTTTGGAAGTAGTCGATCGCGACGTCGAGCTCGTCGCCACGCGGCAGCAGGGTGAAGGCCATCCGGCGGAGGTTGCCGCCGGGTTGCCAGGTCAGGTCGGCTTCGACGCGTCCGACGATGGGGTCGAGCCCGAGGCGTAGCGTGTTGGGTGTGGCGTTGAGGACCCAGCGTTTGGCGTCGTGCGGGTAAGCGGTGCCGGCGACCCAGGGGTGTTCGACGGCGTCGAGGCGTAGCCCCAGCCCGCCGTGGCCGAAAACCCGCAGGGTGTCGGGGCCGTCGAAGCAGAGCGTGAGCCCGCGGGTGCGGTCCGCATCGGTGAGCGTGAGCCGGTCTTCTCCGGGGCAAGTAATGGTTTCGATCGGCCGGCCCTCGTCGAGAAGCCGGAGGCGTGCGACCTCGCGTTTACCCCGCCCCCGGCTGACGTGACCACAGATGTAGACGCCTTCGCCCGGCTCCTCGACCCCGAGACGGGCGTGCGACAGGGTCTGGACCGACAGGTAGGACCCGAACGTGCTGAAAGGCGTCCGGTCGCGGGCCGGCAGCGGGGTGTCGCTCTCGAGTAACGGACTTCCGAGG
Organism: Planctomycetota bacterium; assembly: GCA_039201235.1. Taxonomy (GTDB): domain Bacteria; phylum Planctomycetota; class Phycisphaerae; order Phycisphaerales; family Phycisphaeraceae; genus Algisphaera. The sequence continues at coordinate 1,866 of JBCCRT010000139.1, read as the reverse complement.
GTGTTGGGCACGATGGGTTTCCGTCGGGATGCCGGTCGGATCGATCAGGGCGCGACCGCGGCTCTGTGTTGTGCGATATACAACACAGGCCAAACGGATAAGCATGTCAGATAAATCGGCCCGCCTTGTGCGCAACACGCACGAGTGGCTTGTCAATCTGCGTGCCCGCGGTTGCGGGCCCGGTGCTCCGAGGGCGTGACCCCAAAGGCGGCGCGGAACGAGCGCGAGAAATTCGCCGAGCCGGAAAAGCCGCAGCGGAAGGCGATCTCGGTCAGGTTGATCCGGGTGCCGGCGACGAGCCGCCGAGCCAGCTGTAGCCGCAGGTCGCGTTGGTACGTCGCCGGCGTGCGGCCGAGCACCTGACGGAAGCGGGCCTCGAGCGTCCGCCGCGAGACGGCGAGTTCCTCGGCCACTTCCCCGATCGACAGGGGCCAGCGGGTCTCGTCCCGCATGATGCGGGCGGCGTGATCGACGACCGGGTCACCGTGCAGCAGCCGGCGAGTGCTCGCCCGTTCGACCACCCGTTTGGGGGCCACGGTGACGGGCGGCGGGACGGCCTCGCCGCGGAGCATCGCGGTCATCACCTCGGCGGCGGCGTGGCCGATGGCGGCGAAGTCGGGGTCGACGCTGCTCAGTGGCGTGGTGGCGTAGCTGCAGTGCAGGTCGTTATTGTCCGAGCCCACGACCGCCACGCCCGCGGGGATCGGCCGGCCCTCCGCTTCCAGGCGGCGGACGATCCGCGTGGCGATCCAGTCGGCGACCCCGAAGACCCCTGTCCGATCAGGCAGACGGCGGAAGACCCGGCGGGGCGGATTGGTCGCCTCGTCCAGGCGTAAGACGTGGGCCCGGCGGTGGGCAAGGTCCACCCCCAGTTCGCGCAGCCGACCCAGGAACCCCTGCTGCCGCTGCCGGCTCCAGGGCTGCCCGACACCGACCACCACGAAGTGCCGGCACCCACGCTCGTGGAGGTGGTCCGCCGCCAGCCGGCCGATCGCGGCGTTGTTGTGGGTGATCGCCGCCTGCCCCGGCAGGACGGACGACGGCTCGATAAGCACCACAGGGCGGTCGTCGACGGCCCGCACCGCCCGCCGCGCCGCGGGCGTATCGGCCGAGATGACCCCGACCCCACGCCCGTCGCGGACCTGGTGAACGATGTCGGGATCGGTCACGTCGCGGAACACCGGCCGCCAGCGGATCGGGTGACCGGCCGACGTGACCCCAAGCGAAGCGTCTTCGCCGATCGGCTGAACCCACTGAAGCCACGTCGGCCAGCCACCGCCCGCGAGGATGTCGATCTGGTCCAGATCCATGCCCTCATATTTAAACCATTATCGCAAATTGACAAGGAGATCGTGCGATTCTTGCAAAGCACCTCGGCGGACATGTCGTACTTTTTTGTTGATCATCGCGGCAGTCTGTCGCCACCATGTTTCTCGACCGCACCCCACTCTTCTTGGAGGAATTCATGCAAAAGGTCAACCCCATGCTCGCGGCCGCCTTCGCTCTAGGTGTCTCGGCCCCGGCGGCCCACGCGGTCCCCGTCACCGTGAACTCCGTCGGCGTCTACGCCGACACGACGACCGCCAACGGTGATATCGAGGCCGACGCCCCTGGCAACAGCAGCACCGCCGCGGCTTTCACGACCGCCGTGGCCACCGCCTTCGCCGCCGACACCGGCGGCGTCTTCAACGCCGACTCCGAGGGCTTCCTCAGCGGCGTGAGTACGATCAACGTCGCGTTCGGCACCGGCGGCACCAAGACCCTGGTCATCACCCCCAGCGAAAACATCGAGTTCGCGGGCTTCGGCTCGGTCGATGAGTCGTCGGGCGACTTCTTCTTCATCGACAACGACCGCAGCGACAGCGG
>JBCCRT010000138.1:0-7447 GCA_039201235.1 Planctomycetota bacterium | reverse complement strand
CGGCGCGTTGGAGGGTCGCGCCGACCGAGTCGCGCATCATCTGCTTGTCGTCGACGACGAGGACCTTGGTGCTCATGCGGCGGGCTCCAGCGGAGAATTTCCGGGGGGGGACGCTAAGCCGCAAGCGGCTTGGGGAAGAGGTAGTTCGAGGGTGAAGACGGCACCGCCGTGCCGCGCGTCGTTCGTGACGCTGACCGATCCGCCGTGGGCGTCGACGATGCGGTGGACGATGGCGAGGCCCAGGCCGGTGCCGGTGCTGCGGGTGGTGAAGAACGGGTTGAAGATGCGGTCGGCCACGCCGGCGGGCAGGCCCGGGCCGGTGTCGGCGACGGTGAGCCGGCCGGCGTCGGCGGTGAGAGTCAGGCGTCGCTCGCTGCGGTCGGCCATCGCTTCGACGGCGTTGCGGACGAGGTTGACCAACGCGCGGTGCAGCAGGTCGGGGTCGGCGTGGAGCGTCGGCCGTTTCACCTCGATCTCGACCTCGATCATGCGCGCCTCGATACCGGGGCGCTGCTCGTCGACGACGCGTTGCAGCACGTCGGCGGCGCCGAGCTTCCGGGGGCGGGGCTCGACGGTCTGGGCGAAGCTCAGGACGTCCTGCACGACGCCTGAGAGGCCGCGGACGGCGTCGGCGATCTTGCGGGTGTGGTCCGCGGCGGGGGCCAGCGTTTTGTCGTTTGCTTGCTGCAGGTCGGCCCCGATCAGCTCGGCGTAGAGCTGGATCGCGGCGAGCGGGTTGCGGACCTCGTGGGCGATGCCGGCCGCCATCTCGCCCAGCGCGGCGAGGCGTTTGCTGCGTTCGAGCTGGGCGTTCTTGGCGGCGAGCTCGGTGTGCAGCCGGGCGACCTCTTCCTGCAGCGCTTCGTGCGAGGCCTGCAGCCGCTCGGAGACCGCGGAGTATGCGCGGAAGACGTCGGCCAGGTCGTCGGGCGACAGCACAGGCGCTGCGGCCGCCAGGCCCTGGGCTTCGTCGAGTTCGGGGGAGGCGGTGGGCATCGGTCAGCCGCGGGCGTCGGTGAACTGGGCCGCGGTCGGCCGCGGGGGCGACGCGGCGGCCTGGCGGTAGTGGTTCACGGCCCGGGGCCCGGCGTGGATCGCGGCGAGCTGCTGCTTGACCGACGCCTTCGACGACTCGAGCGTCTGCCGGTCGCGGTCGTCGCCGGCGATGATCGATTCGAGCAGGCCCTGCACCTCGTCGACCAACCCGCGGAGTCGGGTCTTTTTCGCGGGGCCGCCGGCGTCGGTCAGCTCGGCCATCCGGCTGCGCAGCGGCGCGACCTGGCGGTTGATCTGCGTCAGCTCGTCGACGATCACCTGCCGGTCGGACAGCAGCGTGAGCAGCCGCTCGGCCCGGCCCTCGGCGATCACGCGCTGCTGCTGCTCGCTGAGCGACAACAAGTCGCGGTAGAGGTCGCGCTGCCGGGTCAGCAGGTCGATCAGGCGGTCGCACGCGGCGGACGGTGTTTCACCGCCCGCCGAAGACTCCGGCGGAGCGGTGGCCAAATTTCCGGGGGCGGGAGGGGGTGGGGTCATCCTGACCTTTCGGGGAGATGTCGGGCGTCCTGCCGCGACGGGGACAACCCGGTCATCGGCCGATAACCGCTGACCCCGTTAGTTTTGCGCATTTCCGTAGGATGAACCGCGCAAGAACTGCGCGGCTCTAGACGACGATCAGTCGGCCGAGGCGCTTTGTTTGTCGAGGAGCTTGAGCTCGCTGGACCAGCGCAGCCAGTCTTCCCAGTGCCGGCGGGTCATCGGCATGTCCGGCCGATCGAACACCGCGTCGTCCATCTGGCTCAGCTGCCACAACGCGTTCTGGTTGGCGACGTGGGCCTGCTGGAACTCCTGCAGCTCGCAGTAGGCGTTGACGATCTGGACCTGCGCGACCAGCGACGCGGGGTGGTCGGACCACCGCTGGGCGGCCTCGCGGTAGCGGTCGATCGCGACGGTGAAGTCGCGGCGGTCGTAGGCGCAGTCGGCTTTGTAGAAGTAGGCGTTGCGCAGGTAAAGATTCTCGAGGTCCGACCGCGCGGCCTCGAACCGCGCTTCGAGCTCGGTGACAACCTGGTCGTAGTACATCTCGGCCTTGCGCAGCCGCTCGAGCCGCTCGGCGCGGAAGGCGAGGCGTTGCCGCTCGGCCCGGGCGTTGCGGGCCTCTTCGCCCAGGGCGCGGGACGAGCGGCGGAGGCTGTCGGCGAGCATGTAGCGGAGGACGGGGCCGTCGGGCGTGTGGCCATAACGCTCGACGGCGGTGTCGAGGCGTTCGATCGCGCTGACGAAGTAGACGGGGTCTTGCTGCCCGAGGCGGTAGTAGGCGCGGGACAGGTCGACGAGGGCTTCGCGGTAGGTCTCGGAATCGGGGCGGATGCCGGGGTGGCCGTCGACGATCGACAGCAGGACGCGGACGGCGGCGTCGGGCTGCTCGGTGGCGGCGTGGCAGCGGGCCATCGGCACGAGCGAGGCGTAGGCCCAGTTGCTCTGCGGGTTCTCGTCGATCAGGTCGCGGAAGATGCCCAGGGCCGAGCCGTACTGCCGATCGGCCATGTACGCCTTGGCGAGATGGTGCCGGGCGCGGAGCTGGTCGCCGTCGCCGGGGCGGGTGGTGACGTACTCGGCGTAGACGTCGATGGCGTCGGACCACCGCTGCGCCTTGTCGAAGTTGGCGGCGGCGGCCCAGAGGCTGCGGCCGTGGGCCTCGTCGTCGATGACGGTGACGGTCGCGGCGTGGCGTCGGTAGTACGCGGCCGACTCGCCGAAGTGGTGCGCCGCTTCCTGGAACGCGTTCCGCCGCGCCGCGACCGGCGGCTCGCCCGGGCCGGGCCAGGTCCGCGGGTCCATCGACTCGGCACGCGCCAGCTGAACCCCGCCCAAGCGCTCGTGCACCTCGGCGAACTGCCGCAGCATCGCCGCCGGCAACGCCGCCCCGCTGTCATACACCGGCAGCATCAGGCTCAGATAGTCCAGCGCGTCGTCGTACTGCTCCAGGTCGATCGACCGGTCGACGTGCGAGCCGACCTTCACCCGCAGGTCTTCCCGTCGCGGGTCCCACGCCGGCGTCGTCTCCAGCAGCTGCGCGATCGCCACCCGGAAGTGATCGACCGACGCCGCGACCCGCCCCATCATCGCCTCGACGTGCGCTCGCCCCAGCATCGCGTCGAGGTACGCCGGCGTCATCGGGTGCTCTTTCGCCGCCCGGCTGAACAACGTGTGCGCCCGCTCTTCGAACCCCTCGCCCCCGACCGCAAGCTCGATCTGCGCGAGCCCGACCAGCACCCGGCCGTTCAGCGGGTCGCTGTCCGGCACCATCTGCTGCACCACGCCGTAGAGCCGCCGGGCGTTGTCGAAGTCCGCCGTCGCCTGGTACGCCCGGGCCAGCAGCGACACCAACGCCGCCGAGTCTTCCGATCCCGACGCCCGCAGCCGCTGCATCTCGCGGTTGATGTAGTCGATCGCCCGCTGCGGGTCGTCGACGTCCAGGAAGTGCCCCGCCCGCACCTCCGCCGCCCACCGCCGCTGCGCCAACCTTTCGTTCTTGTCCCGCTCGTCCGCCAGCGTCCGCTCGAAGCGGTCGAGCATCCGCAGAAACGCCCGCGGGTCGCCGTCCCGCCGGTGACGCTCGATCAGCCCCCGCACGATCTCGTAACGCCGACCCGAGTCCGTCGCGTCCATCCGGTCCACGATCGCCAACGCGTCGTCCTCCCGCCCCAGCAGCACCAACGCCTCGGCCCACCGCTGCATCGACGGCCCGCTCAGCGTCCGGCCGAACTCCGCCTCCGCCGTCTCGTACGCCGCATTCACCTTCTGGAGCTGGTCCAACGCCCCGGCCGTGTCCGCCGGCTCGGGGTACAGGTCCGCGTAAACCAGCCAGTCGTGGTCGCCCAGATACTCGTAGTACCGTCCCCGCGTCCTCGCGTCCTCGAACTCGATCCCCGCCGCGACCAGCTTGTCCATCCGCGGCCGGGCCTCCGCCGGGTTCTCCGCCCGCAGGTACTCCTCCACCGTGTCCAGCATCCCGTGGAAATCCGGCGGGGCGTACCGCGGGTACGCCAGAAACAAACCCACCCCCAGCAGCACCAACCCCAACAACAACACCGGCAGCTGCCAGACCTGCGTCCAGGAGGCGTCCTTCGTCGAGGCTGGGGGGGTCAGGTCCGGCATCGTGCAACCACCGCGCCGCCGAGGCACGGCCCACGCCCGTTGCTTATCGGCCCGGAACCCCCGAAAGATTCAACCCCGAACCCGGAAACCGCCCATCCGATATCCGAAATACCCCGCCCGAAAACCGACATCCGCCAAATTCCCCCCTACGCTACTCGCATGATCCGACGCAACCCCCAAGCCGAACGCACCACCGGCGTGATCATCTGCGACCACGGCTCCCGCCGGGCCCAGTCCAACGACAGCCTCAAAGAGGTCGCCGCCATGTTCGCCGACCGCTTCGCCGACGACTGCCCCATCGTCGAGCCCGCCCACATGGAACTCGCGATGCCCGACATCGCCGTGTCCTACCGCCGCTGCGTCGAACGTGGCGCCAACCACCTCGTCGTCCTGCCCTTCTTCCTTGCCCGCGGCAAGCACTGGACCCGCGACATCCCCAGCCTCACCGCCCAGGCCGCCGAAGACTTTCCCGGCACCACCTACCAGGTCGCCGAGCCCCTCGGCATCGACGACCTGATCCTCGACCTGCTCAAGAAACGCCTCGACACCGACGACCAGCCCACCCTCGAGGCCGGCGAAGACGACCCCCGCCTCGCCGACACCCCCGCCACCGACCGCCGGATCCAGTGCAACACCTGCCCCTTCGTCCTCGACCAGGCCACCGGCCTCGTCACCATCCGCGAAGGCAGCGGCGTCACCGCCGCCGGCATCCGCCACTAACCCCCCCCCCCCCGGAAGTTCTCACCCCGCTCCCGTAGCCCCCCAGAAGCCCACGGACGCCGTCCGTGGGCCTCCCCTCTCACACCGACCCCACTTGCCAAAGAGCGGGCCCCTCACGCCCCAACCCCACCGCTTCGCGGCCGCCGCGGCGGGGTGGTGGTCTATCCAATCCATTGAACCGCCAAGGACGCAAAGGTCGCCAAGGAAGGCGGAAGCCAAACTCCAAACTGCCTTGCGGTCTTCCTTGGCGCTCTTGGCGTCCTTGGCGGTTCAACAGATCGAATCGACCCGGGCGTGCGCCCCCGACCGAGCCGCGGCTGCCGTTGACCCACGGGGTTCCCGACAAGGTGGTACCCGTGGCATCGCCGCCGACACGCGTCGCTCGACCCGGCCCCCGGAAGCGGTCACGGCCCCGGCCTTGTCTGGTCCCGGGGGTCCGCCGTCCACCGGGGCCCGACACCCGGGCACGCCACGCAACGTTTGTGCGCGGAATCGATCGTTTTCAGCCCGGCCAACACCACGCAGCTTCCGGGGCCCACACGACTTGAAAAAATATCGCCCCCGGGCAATTTTCCGCCCAACTTCTCGGTTATTCCGTGCGCACACCCAAGTCCGCCAGGTCCGGTCCCCTCTCCCCCCGGGAGAGGGTTAGGGTGAGGGCGGATAAGCCGCGGCCTCCGACCACCGGCACGCCGAGTTAAACGTCACACGGCCCTCACCCCAGCCCTCTCCCGGGGGGAGAGGGAGCCGGACCCAAAACCCCGATACACCGCCAAGGACCCCGCCATGCCCGTCCGCCCGCTGCTCGCCCTCGCCGCCACATCCCTCCTAACCGCCACCGGCTGCGCCACCGACCCCGCCGCCCGGATCGCCGAGGACGCCCGGCTCGCCGAAGCCGTCCGCACCGAGGATGCCCCACGCTATACCCGCACCTCGACCCGCGGCGTCCTGCAACGCACACCCCCGCCAGAAGTCGCGTCCGATGCCACGCCGGCCGAGGTCGACGCCGCCCTCGCCCGCCAGGTCCGCGAAGCCCAGTACAAAGCCGAACGCCTCCGCGACCGCCGCCGCGAACGCTTCCGCGGCGGCCCCGGCGGCGGCGGCGGCTAAATACACCTCGCGGCGTTTACAATTGCCGCATGCACCCGGTCATCGAATCCAACCGCGACGCCCTGACCGAGCTCTGCCGCCGCTACCACGTCCTTCGCCTCGAAGTCTTCGGCAGCGCGGCCACCGGCGACTACCTCCCCGGCGTATCCGACATCGACCTGCTGGCCGAGTTCGACCCCGACGCCCCGATCCCCGCCCTCGACCAATACCTCGGATTCCGCCGCGACGCCGGGGCCCTGCTCGGCGGCCCGATCGACCTGGTCCACCCCGCCGACCTCCGCAACCCCTACTTCCGCCTCGGCGTCGACGAAACGCGGAGGCCGCTGTATGCCGCCTAAGCACCTGGCCCACCTCGAACACATCCGCGACTCGGCCGAACTCATCCGCGATTACGTCGCCGGCCATACCCTCGAAACTTACCTCGAAGACAGACAGACCCGCGACGCCGTCGAACGCCGGTTCATCCTCATCGGCGAAGCCCTGAATCGCCTACGCCGCGACGCCCCGGGCGATTCACGGCCGCATCGGCAACACCGCCCAGATCGCCGCCTTCCGCAACATCATCGTCCACGTCTACGACCAACTCGACCACCGCATCGTGTGGCGCGTGATCTAAGAAAGCCTGCCGAGCTTGCAGGAACAGGCAACTGGCTTGCTTGAAGAGTGGCACTGACAAGACACGTCTTGTCAATGCCAACCTACGTGCTGCATGCTGATTCAATCACCGCCACCGTCGCCACCATCCCCTCCGTCACCGTCGGCATCGCTAAGTTCGGCCACATCGGAAGCGGACGCGTCGTGGGCCAAACCGAGGAGCGTGGCATCGACCGCGAGAGAAACGGTTGAGTCCTTGAGTTCTTTGATGACTTTCTGCCAGAGGATTTTGCCTGTGTGCTTGTCGATGCAGAACGCGATGCCGTGGGAGAAGGCGAAGAGGTAATCGAGGCCTTCGCTGAGAGTCACGAAGTTGCTGCCGGTCTTGAACCAACCGGTTTTGAGTTGGATGTCCCAGGCGATCTCGCCGTCGTTTTTATCGATTGCGAAAACGCAGCTGTTGCCGCCGACGAACAGGTAAGGCGAATCGGGAAGCGATGCCACAGGCGTCCTCCGGTTTCAGCAGCGGTTCGGCGCGGGTTTGAAAACGGACCGGCCGGATGAATCCGGCCGCTACGCGGGAGCCTTGGTTTTGCTTTCGGTGTCGCCGACAAGTTCAGCGTTGGTCTCGAAGCGGTTAAGGGCGCGGAGCAGCTGATCGATTTGGGTCGTCGGCTGCATCTGTTGGAGGCGGCGGCGGAGCTGGGTGACGGTGTTGAGTTCCGGGGGGGACATGAGTTTGTCTTCGTTGCGGGTGCCGCTGGCGGCGAGGTCGATGGCGGGGAAGACGCGCTGCTCGGCGATCTTGCGGTCGAGGATCAGCTCCATGTTGCCGGTGCCCTTGAACTCTTCGAAGATGACCTGG
>JBCCRT010000137.1:0-7473 GCA_039201235.1 Planctomycetota bacterium | reverse complement strand
GTGCTGGGGCTCCCAGCTCTGCGCTCCGTTCTGCACTGTGCCGGGCGGAAACTGCAGCGAAAGCAGCGTGTTCTGGGTGTAGTCGTCTTTGTCGGCGTCGGGGGTCGGGGTCTCGCCGAAGTCCCAGGTGTTGTCGCCCAGCAGCACGTACGCCGAGGTGAATCGGAGCCGCAGCCGACGCACCGACCCGAAGGTGCCGTTCTCGGCGAAGTGGGCCCGCGCGCCCAGGAAGTAGTGGTACGGCGTGTCGCGGGGGTAGCGGTGGCAGCCCGAGAGCACGTCCTGGCTGGGCAGGTAGGTGAACAGCTGCTCCATCCACGAGGGCAGGTTCGTGGTCGGGTCGATCTGCCCCCAGTCGATCTTGCTCCCCGCGACCGGGTAGAGGTCGCGGAAGTCGTTGGCGTAGACCTCGAGCGCGATGCCGATCTGCCGGACCTGACTCGAGCAGTGGACCTTGGCCGCCGCGTCCTTGGCCGACGACAGGGCCGGCAGCAAGATGGCGATCAGCAGCGCGACGATGCCGATCACCACCAGCAGTTCGATGAGGGAGAAGCCCCGCCGGCCCGGTCGGAGGTTCGCGTTTCGTCGCATCACGGGTCCCTTCGTCTCGGTGGTATCGATCGCGTCCCCGGGGCGCAGCATACACCCGGCCGGTCCGACCCGAACGGGATTTCTGTCGGTTTGCGGGTTAATCCGAAGCGCTGAACCGGCCCGTGGCGATGCGCTGGGTCCGGCCGCGTTTGCGGCTGCCGTGCTTGGCGTAGACGCGTTGGGACGCCTCGCGGGTGCGGCGTTGGCCCTTGCGGCGGTAGGTTTTTTCTTTCGCTTCGCGGTACGCCGTCGGGTGGTCGACGATCGGCGGGGGGTAGTGTTCGCCGACCACGACGCCGAGGGAGCGTTGCAGCAGCGGAGGGACCCGGTGCGGCTCGGCGAGGTGTTCGTCGGGCAGGGGCGCGAGCTCGGGGACCCAGCGGCGGATGAACACGCCGGCCGGATCCTGGTCTTTCGCCTGCTTGATCGGCGAATAGATGCGGACGGTGTTGATGCCGGTGACGCCCGACTGCATCTGGTACTGGCTGAAGTGGATGCCCGGCTCGTAGTCGAGAAACCGCGTGGCGAGGAAATCGGCCGGGGCCTTCCAGTGCTGCCAGAGGTGGTAGCTGGTGAAGCTCGCGAGCATCGCCCGCATGCGGAAGTTGACCCAGCCGGTGGCGGCGAGGCAACGCATGCAGGCGTCGACCATCGGGTAGCCGGTTTGGCCGTGCTTCCAGGCGTCGAGTTTGACCGGGTCGAGGTCGCCGAGCGGCTGGTCGTCGGTGTCGCCGCGGAGCCCGTCGTAGGCGCGGTTCATGTTGCGGGACTCGATCGCGGGCTCGTCGTCGAACTTCTGGGTGAAGTGGCAGTGCCAGCGGAGGCGGGCCTCGTAGCTCTTGAGCGAGCCGAACCAGCGTTTATCTAAATCGCCACCGCCTTTCTCTGCCTCACGCAACTCGGCGACGCGACGGCGGGTCGCTTGATACGCCTGCCGGATCGAGACGTTGCCGAAGGCGAGGTACGGGCTCAGCCGGGAGCAGCCGTCCCAGCCGGCGACGGGGCTGGACATGTCGGCCCGGTAGTTGACGCCGCGGTGTTGGAGGAAGCTGTCGAGCGTGTCGTGCGCGACCGACTCCCCGCCCGGGGCCGCTTCGGTCATGGTGGTCGCGGGCAGACCGAGGGCCTCGGCGTCGAGCTCGCCGCAGCCCCTGAGCCCCGGCACCGGCGTGATGGCTTCCGGGGGTTTGACGGCGGGGCGATTCATGAAGCGTTGCCACTGCCGGGCCCAACCGTCGCGGTTTTTCAGGCCGCGGACCACGCCGGTCTGCCGCCGCTCGTGCCACGCCACGCCTTGGCTCCGGCACCACCGCCGCACCGCTTTGTCGCGGTCGAAGCTGGCCGCGTGGCCCGTCTCCTCGTGGCTCCAGACCGCGTCGAACGGCCGCTCGGCGTGCAGCTCGTCGAACACCCCCGGCAGGTCGCCGCGGCGACGGGTCAAGACCCCGCCGCGTTCGGCGAGGCGTTCTTCCAGCTCGGCCAGCGACTGATTGACGAACCGAAGGTGCGCCGCGTCGTGGTGCGGGTGCGTCAGCATCGCCGGCTCGTAGACGTACAGCACGACGCAAGGCCCGGCCGCCGCGGCCTCGGCCAGCGGGGCGTGGTCCGCGATCCGCAGGTCGCGTTTCAACCAGACCAGTTGGACACCCATTCTCAACGATAGGGTGCTCCGGGTGCGGGGTTGCGTGGCCCGGGGCAGGAAGCGACAGTGTGGCCGGATGTTTGAGATCGCGGTCGAGAAGACGTTCAGCGCGGCCCACGCCCTGAGGCTGCCGGGCGGAGAGTTCGAGCCGGTGCACGGCCACAACTGGCGGGTCCGCGTCACCGTCGCGGCCGAGGGGCTGGACGCGATGGACACCGTGATGGATTTTCATCGGCTCGAAGAGCTCGTGGAGTCGGTCGTGGGCCCGTGGCGCAACCGCGATTTGAACGGTCTGACGCCGTTCGCGGCGGCCCCGGGATCGGGACCCCACGCGGGCGGCGTGTTGGCGGTGAACCCCAGCGCCGAGCGGGTGGCCGAGCGGATCGCATGGGCGGTCGGCGGCGGGCTGCCCGAGGGGGTCTGGCTGCACGACGTGAGCGTGACCGAGGCGCCGGGCTGCCTGGCGCGGTACCGGCCGTAAGTTCGGAAGGAAGCGGATATGGGTCAGACGCGAAGAGGTCGATGCGGATACCTGATCGCGGCGTCGGCCGTGGCGGCGACGGTGCTGTCGCCGGCCGGGTGTGGGGGCCCGCCCGAGCCGCCGCCGCTGCCGCCGGCGGCGGTCGAGGTCGAGACGCCGGTGCGGCGAGACGTGACGCTGTACTACCGCTACACCGGCAACCTGCGGTCGGTCAGCGAAGTCGAGGTGCGGGCCCGCGTCGGCGGGACGCTCGAGGCGATGCACTTCGAGCCCAGCACCCGCGTGGAGGCGGGGGCGAAGCTGTTCACGATCGAGACCGAGCCGTACGACATCGGCGTCCGCGCCGCCGAGGCGGCGGTCAAGACCGCCGAGGCCGCGGTCGAGCTGGCGACGCTCGAGCGGAACCAGGTCCAGGAGGCGTTCGACCAGCAGGCCGCCAACGAGCGGGAGCTGCAGAAGTTCATCACCGCGCTGCGGACCGCCGAGGCCGAGAAGCTCGCCGCCGACGCGGCGCTCGACGACGCCCGCCTGCAGCGCACCTACGCCGACGTGACCTCGCCCATCGCCGGGCGGGTCGGGCGGGAGCAGGTCGACGTCGGCACGCTCGTCGGCGTCTCCGAGCCGACGCTGCTGACCACCGTCGTGCAGATGGACCCGATCCACGTCTACTTCGACGTCAGCAGCACCATCGTCGAGGAGTACCTCAACCGCGGGCTGACCGGCCGGGTGCGGGAAGAGGCCGAGCGCGACGACGTGCCCCCGCCGACCGTCGAGGTCGCCCGCGGCAGCGACCCGCCCGGGACGTTTCCGTTCGTGGGCACGCTCGACTTCGTCGAGCCCACGGTCGACACGGGCACGGCCACGCTGGAAGTCCGCGGCGTCCTGCCCAACGACGAGGCCAAGCTGTTCCCCGGGCTGTTCGTGCGGGCGCGGGTGCCGTACGACACGATCGCGGACGCCGTGCTGGTGCGGGAAGACGCGCTGGGCACCGACCTGTCGGGCAAATTCGTCCTGGTGGTCGGCGAGGGTGACGTGGTCGAGCAGCGGGCGGTCACGCTCGGCGACCGGACCGAAGACGGCCTCGTGGTCGTGACCGAGGGGCTATCGGGCGACGAGCGTTACGTGACGGTCGGCACCCAGCACGCCCGCCCCGGCGAGGCGGTCACGATCCGGGGGGGGCAAGGGCCGGGTGAAGAAACTTCCGGGGGCGGGGGTGGGGCGTGATCTCACGGTTCTTCATCGACCGGCCGATCTTCGCGGCGGTGGTCGCGATCGTGATGATGCTCATCGGCGGGATCAGCGTCTTGCTGCTGCCGATCGAGCAGTACCCCGAGATCGCGCCGCCGCAGGTCCAGGTCACCGCCAGCTACCCCGGGGCCGACGCCCAGACGCTGGTCGACACCGTCACCGCGCCGCTCGAGCAGGCGATCAACGGCGTCGAGGGCATGATCTACATGGCCTCGACCAGCACGTCCGAGGGCACGGTCACCATCACCGTCACCTTCGAACTGGGCACCGACCCGGACCTCGCGGCGGTCTACACCCAGAACCGCGTCGCCACCGCCGAGCCCCGCCTGCCCGCCGAGGTCACCCGCCAGGGCGTGCAGACCAAAAAGCGGTCCGCGAGCCTGCTGCAGGTCGTCTCGGTCTTCGCCGAGCAGAAGGACGACGGCACGCCGGTCAACCCCGCGTTCGACGAGCTGTACCTCTCGAACTACGCCGAGATCTTCATCAAGGACCGGCTGGCCCGCGTGCCCGGCGTCGGCGAGGTGTTCGTCTTCGGCGGCAAGCCGTTCGCCATGCGGGTCTGGATCGACCCCGAGAAGCTCGCCGCCCGCGAGCTGACCACCGTCGACGTGCTCGACGCGCTGCGGGCGCAGAACGTCCAGGTTTCCGGCGGGCAGGTCGGCCAGGAGCCCGCGGTCACCGACCGCGGCTTCCAGTTCACCGTCACGACGCTCGGCCGGCTCGAGACCGCCGAGCAGTTCGCCGACATCATCCTCAAGGTCGACGAAGACCAGCGCGTCGTCCGCATCGACGACGTGGCCCGTGTCGAGCTGACCAGCCAGTCGTACTCGTCGTCCGCCGAGCTCAACGGCCGGCCCGCCGCGACGATGGGCATCTACCAGCTGCCGGGCAGCAACGCCGTGGCCGTGGCCGAGGGCGTCCGCGCGGCGATGGACGAGCTGGCCCGCGACTTCCCGCCGGGCCTCGCCCAGCAGGTCACCTTCGACTTCACCAACTTCGTCACCGCCTCGATCCGCGAGGTGGTCACGACCCTGCTGATCGCCGCGGCGCTGGTGTTCATCGTCACCTTCGTCTTCCTGCAGGACTGGCGGGCGACGCTCGTGCCCACGGCGACCATCCCCGTCTCGCTGCTGGCGACCTTCGGCGTGCTGCTGGCCTTCGGCTTCTCGCTCAACATGCTCACGCTGCTGGGCCTGATCCTCGCCATCGGCGTCGTGGTCGACGACGCGATCGTCGTCGTCGAGAACACCACCCGCAACATCGACGAGAAGGGGCTGGACACCAAAGAGGCCGCCCGCCAGGCGATGGACGAGGTCGGCGGCGCGCTGATCGCCACCACGCTCGTCGTGCTGGCGGTCTTCATCCCCGCGTCGGTGCTCGGTGGGCTCACCGGCGTGCTGTACCGGCAGTTCGCGGTCACCATCGCCGTCGCTACTTGCTTCTCGACCGTCAACGCCCTGACCCTGAGCCCCGCGCTCAGCGGCCTGCTGCTGCGGCCCAGCCGCGACACCAGGTTCCCGCCGTTTCGGCTGTTCAACCTCGCGCTGGGCAAGACCAGCGGCGGCTACCTCTGGCTCGTGGCCCGCGGCGTCCGGGCGTCGGTGGTCGTGCTGCTGGTCTTCGCCGGCTTCGTCGCGGCGACGGCGATGCTCTACGTCCGCACCCCCGGCGGCTTCATCCCGCCCGACGACCAGGGCTACTTCTTCGTCAACATCCAGCTGCCCGACGCCGCGAAACTCGCCCGCACCCGCGCGGTGCTGGACCGGGTCGAAACCATGGCGCTGGAGACGCCCGGCGTGGCCGACGTGGTGAGCGTCAACGGGTTCTCGCTGCTCAGCGGGACCGAGGCGAGCAACAACGGCTTCGCCGTGGTCGTCCTCGAGGACTGGGCCCAGCGCCCGCCGGTCGGGGCGGTGCTGGGTCAGCTCGCCCCGCGGTTCGGCTCGATCGCCGAGGCCGAGGTCTTCAGCTTCCCGCCCCCGCCGATCCAGGGCCTCGGCTCGTCCGGCGGCTTCGAGTACCAGCTCCAGGACCGCGCCGACGTCGGCGTCGAGGCCCTGCAGGACGCCGCCGACGCCATGGTCGCCGCCGGCGAAGACGACCCGACCCTGACCCGCATGTTCAGCAGCTTCCGCGCCCGCGTGCCGCAGCTGTTCGTCGACATCGACCGCGTCAAGCAGCAGAAGCTCGGCGTCCCGCCGTCGGTCACCAACGACACCCTGGCGACCAACCTCGGCGGGTCCTACGTCAACGACTTCAACTACTTCGGCCGGGTGTTCCGCGTCTACGCCCAGGCCGAGGCCCGCTTCCGCGCCGGGCCGGACGACATCACCCGACTCGAGGTCCGCAACCGCGACGGCCAGACCCTGCCGCTCGACTCGATCGCCACCGTCGAGGACCGCGTCGGGCCCGCCGCGGTCTCGCGGTTCAACCTCTTCCCCTCCGCGACCATCACCGGCGAGCCGACCGCCGGCCGATCCTCCGGCGAGGCGATCGCCGCGCTGCGCAGCCTCTCGGACGACGTGCTGCCGCCGGGCTTCGGGTACGCCTGGTCGGGCCAGACCTACCAGGAACTCGCCGCCGGCAGCCAGGCCGCCCTCGCCTTCGGCCTCGGGCTACTGGTCGTCTTCCTCGTCCTCGCCGCCCAGTACGAGAGCTGGACCACCCCCATCTCCATCCTCATGACCGTCCCGCTCGGCGTCTTCGGCGCGCTGGTCGGCGTCAACCTGCTGGGCCAGGACAACAACGTCTTCACCCAGGTCGGCTTCGTGCTGCTGATCGCGCTGGTGGCCAAGAACGCCATCCTCATCGTCGAGTTCGCCCGGGACCTGAGGCTGAAGCAAAACCGCTCCGTCACCGACGCCGCGCTCGAGGCCGCCAAGCTCCGCTTCCGCCCGATCCTGATGACCGCGTTCTCCTTCGTCCTCGGCACGGCCCCGCTGGTCGTCGCCACCGGCGCCGGCGCCGCCAGCCGCCGCTCGATGGGCACCGCCGTCTTCTTCGGCATGCTCCTGGCCACGATCGTCGGCGTCGTCTTCGTGCCGATCTTCTTCTACGTTATCCAGACCCTCGCCGAGAAGGTCCGCCCCCACCGCGGCGACGAGTAACGTATTAGGTCGTTTTTAAGCGGGGAAACCCCGGTTCTTCTGTTGAGGCCAATTTGACCTGTCGAAGAAGCCAAGACTTTGTGAAGTTCTGATTATGCCATTCACGGACTCGGATTACTCCGCTTCGATAACGGCCATGATTGTCTTGGAGACGAAACACAATCGCGTCTTCACCGTTCTGAAAATCTGCGACACAGGCAGGATACATTACGTACCAGCCGATCAATCTTCCATCGATTTTGTTGTGTATCGATCGGCATCGATGCGACCTAACGTAAATCGGCTCAGTTGCCGGCCGCCCGCGGGAGCGGGCGTGCCACCGGCAACACATTTTACTCGCGGGCGTCGCCGGTCAACTGCAGCCGGTGGTTAGCTGTCCTAGTTCAGGTCGAGCAGTCCTTGTG
>JBCCRT010000136.1:0-7526 GCA_039201235.1 Planctomycetota bacterium | reverse complement strand
CGGGGCGGCGAGCACGACGGTCGGCTGGTCGGCAGACGCCGTCGGGCCGGGCATCGGGACCCACCACGACCCGGCCGAGCGGACGCGGACCGCCGCTTCGTGCGGCAGGTACTCCGTGGGCGGGGCCGACAGGGCGAACACCGCCTCGGGCCGCAGGACCCGCCCGGCGTCGGCGAGCACGGCCGTGGGGTTCGGGTGACGCTCCAGCCCGTCGAGCCAAACGACCAGGTCCATCGACGCGTCGGCCCAGGGCAACCGCGCGGGGTCGGGCTGATGGATCAGCTCGGCCGACCCGGTTCGGCCGGCGTGGGCGGGCGACGCCAAGAACCGCCCGCCCAGCCCGACGTACGCCGGGTTCGGGTCGATCGACGACACGTCAAGCCCCCCCGCCGCCAGCAGGTGCGCCGCGAGTCCGAGCCGGTCGCCGATCAGCCCGACCCGCGCGGCCCGGCCCGCCGGCGCGACGCCCGCCGCGATCCGACCCACCTGCGCGACCCGCTGCTGCACGCTCTGCCGGAACGCCGCGTCTTCGCCAAAGCGTTTCCACGCCGAGGTCTCGACGCTCGGCTCGGGCCCCGCCGCCAGGGCGTACTGCGCCGCGCCGGGCAGCCCGAACACCTCGGCGTTCCACAGCAGCGGCGTGCCCGCGTAACGCTCCCGCACCGCGTCGAGGTCCGGCCCCAGGCGGTCGAAGCCCCACTTCGCCCGGAACGTCTCACGCGACCGCAAGACCGCGTCGTCCGTGTCCGCCACGTTCGACCGCCGGCCCCGCAGGCTGTGGCGGTGGCGGAATTCAATGTTCGGCACCGCGATACACCGGAAACCCGCGAGCCGGGCCCGCAGCCCGAACTCGATCGTCTGACCGCGGAGCACGTCCTCGTCGTACCCGCCGAGCCGATCGTGCACCGCCCGCCGGCAGCAGTAGAAACAGCCCATCACGTGATCGACCTCGGCCGGCCGCCTGATCTCGTCGCGGTGCGAACCCTGCAGGTGGTGGTGGTAGCCCTTGGGGTGCAGGATGAAGTCGCCGAAGCCGTGGACGATCGGCCCGACGTGTGCCAGCTGCTTAGGCCCGACGACGCCCAGCTCGGCCGGGCCGTGGTCGAACACCGCGGTGAGCTTCTCGGCCCAGTTCGGCGTGAGTACGGTGATGTCGCCGTCGAGGCGAACGAGGATGTCGCCCGACGACGCCTCGACCAGGCGGTTGGCCGTCCGCGCCAGCACCCCGCAGTGCTCGGCCTCGATCAGCCGCAGGAACCCGTCGCCCGCCCATTGCCGCAGCGTCTCCAAACTGTCGTCGTCCGACCCGTCGTCGTAGGCGATCACTTCGAACGGCGTCGGGTCGTCCCGCAGCGTCTCCCGCAGCGACACCAGCAGGTCACCGATCAGGTCGGTCTGCCCGTCCTTCGACGACGCCCGGCCGTTGTTGAAGTTCGGGATCAGGATCGAGACACGCGGCGTGGGCATCCCCCGACTATCGGCGTGGTCCTCGACTCGGCTGCACCGCCCGGGGCGACCCCGGGGAATCATGGCCGAGGCGGCGGTCGCCCGATAACCCCGACATGAACCGAACCCTCCTCGCCGCCGCCGGCCCCGTCGTCCAGGTCGATCCCAGAAGTTCACCCGCCCTGCGCTGGAACGTCCGGCGGCAGGACGGCGTGGTGATCGTGCGTCACCAGGCCGCCGCCGAGCCGCAGCCGGCGGAAGACTGGGCCGATCGGCTCGCCGCGTTCCTCGACCTCGGCGGCGAGACCGGCGTCAAGGTGGCGGGGGCCAAACGCCTCGACCCGGCCGGCCACGTCGCGGCGATGGGCGAGTTCGTCGTCCACCCCAAGGGCTTCCACCACCACGGCCGCGGCGTGCCCGCGACCGCCTACCGCTTCCCCGAAGAGGTCGACACGATCGCCGCCGGCGTCGCGGTCGTCGACGAAACCGTGTTCAACCACGTCGGCGGCGACGAGTTGCTCGGCTGGGGCCCGCTCGGGATGTTGGCCCTGGGCCTGGCCGTCCGCGAGGCCGGCCACCGCGTGCTGGCCGTGCCGCAGGTCGTCGTGACCGACGGCTACACCCCGGAACACGACGACGAAGCCGCGGCCCAATTCCGGGGGCGGTTCGGCTTCGACTGGTTCTGCGCCGACCTCGACGAGGTCCGCGAGCGGCACCGCCGCACCGGCCTGACCTGGAACGCCCGGCATTTCGCCGACGCCATGCCCTTCGAAAAATACGAGCAACGCGGCGCCCTGGTCTGGGAGAGCTTCGAAAAAGCTGACTACTTCCGCAAACGCGCCCACCACCTCGCCAGCGCGGCCAAGCAGTGCGTCGATAGCACCGAGACCGGTGGCGGGTTACTCGACGTCGGCTGCGGCGACGGGTTCTTCTGCCACCTCTTCGCCCAGCTGGGCCTCGACGTCACCGGCCTCGACCCCGAGCCCGAGGGCGTCGCCCAGTCGCAGCGCATGACCGAGGCCCAGGCCTACCCCGGCCCGCGCCCCCGCTTCGAGGTAGGCACCGGCACCGCCATCCCCTTCGACGACGACACCTTCGCCGCCGTCACCCTCTTCGACGTCATCGAACACCTCACCAACCCCATCGCCGTGCTCCGCGAGATCGCCCGCGTTTTGCGGCCCGGCGGCAAGGCCATGATCGTCACCCCCGGCTGGCAGTTCGGCGGGTCGTCCGACGCCGTGTACCACGGCTTCGAGTACACGATGGAAGAGCTCGTCCGCCAGAGCGGCGCGACCCCCGGGATGACCGTGGTCCACACCGGACAGATCACCGGCGTCTACCGCGACCTGATCGTCGTGGCGCAGAAGGGTTGACCGCGGAGCCCCGGCAACGTCGCTTAAGCGACGTTGCCCATCCGCGTCGGCTCGCCCACCTTCAACCGCGCGACCAGCACGCCCCGCCCCTCGCCCACCGGCACGGCCTGCGTACCACGCACCTCGACGTGACCCGGCAGCGAGCCCAGGCGGTGCTGCAACCCCATCTGCTCCGTGACGCCGAACGGCAGCACCAACACGACGTCGGCGGGCCCGTCCCAGGTCAACACATCCAGCGCGCCGAGACCCACCACGACACAACCGTCGGTCGCGGCGTCGTCGATCACGGCGTAGCCCAGCCGCCCGGCGAGCCAGCGGTAGAACCCGGAGTCGTCACCGACGAGGCGTAGCGTCGCGCCGTCAGCGAAGTTGCCCAGCGCCTGCGCGAACCAGCGGGCGGCGCCGAGCGCGGCCGGGTCGTCGTCGCGTAGCGTGGCGTGGAACGGCGTCGGGGTTGAAGTCTCGGCGCTCGGCCAGGCGTTGACGTACCGGCCGTAGTGCTCGGACCAGACGCCGAGCGCCAGGCTGTAGTACACCGGCATCGCGGCGGCCGGCTCGTACCGCCCCGCCGCCAGATACGCTTGCCAGGCAGGCGAAAACACGCCGGCGAGTGCTTCGCGTTGAGCCTCGAACCGCGACGCGATCCGCCCGGCGTGTTGCGACAGCCAGAGGTTCAGCGGCGGGGTGAAGCCGCGTTTCGGCCGGTCGTACGCGGCCCGCGGCAGGTAGCGCTCGCACAGCTTCCACAGCGGCCACTTGAACTGACCGTCGCGGACCTTCAGCGACGGCGGCAGCGACAACAGGTGGTTGACCACGGCCGGGTCCAGCAGCGGGTTGCGCGCTTCCAGCCCGACGGACATCGTCATGCGCTCCTCGATCGTCACGAGGTAGTCGGGCAGGTTCGTCTTGACGTCGGCCCGCAGCACGTCGTTGAGCGGGTCGCCGGTCGTGGACCAGAACGGCAGCACGGCCGACGCGGGGTGGTGGGCGTCGGTGATCGCGTGTTGCAGCGATTCGTTGAGCATCGCGGCGCGGCCGTTGCCCCAGCCCACGAAGCTCGTCTTGGCCAGGTGCTGACGCAGGCGGTCGAGCGGCGGCGTGTGCCGGTGACGCGGCGCATCGTCAGGGAGGTCGAGGGTCCAGCCGTAGCGGCCGGGGTAGCCCGCGGCGAGCTCGTCGCCGCCGGTGCCCGAAAGCACCACCGTCAGCTCCCGGCGGCAGGCTTGCGCGAGTTTGCGTTGCGCGATCACGGTGAAGTTACCGAACGGTTCGTCGAAGAACCGCAGCGCGTCGTCGAGGTCGTCGAGAAAATCACCGCCGCGTACGGTCTCGCTGCGCCAGTCGCAGCCGACGTGCTCGGCGACCATCTGCGCGAACGGCAGCTCGTTGTGCGCGTCCGACTCTTCGAAGCCGATGCTGAAGGCTTTGACCGGACCGTCCGAAGTCTTCGCGGCGATGGCGGTGATGAGCGACGAGTCGATCCCGCCAGAGAGCAGGCAGCCCAGCGGGACGTCGGTGACCAGGCGTTTGCGGACCGCTTCGGTGAGCAGCTCGTCGAGCCGATCGACCGCGGCGTCGGGGCCCCCGGAAGGAAACACTTTCGGGGGGTCGAGGTCCCAGTAGGGCGTGACGTCGATGCGCCAGTCGTCGGCGTCGAGCCGCAGCGACGCGGCGGCGGGCAGTTTGTGGATGCCGCGGAAGATGGTGCGGGGCGAGAGGACGTAGCCCCGGGTAAAGAACTCGTCGAGGGCGGCCGCGTCGACATCGAACTTGCGGTCGAGGTAGGCGAGCACGGCCTTGAGCTCGCTGGCGAAGACGAGCTGCGTGCCGTCGTCGTGCCAGTAGAGCGGCTTCTGCCCGAGGCGGTCGCGGGCCAGCAGCAGCCGGCGGTTGTGGGTGTCCCAGTGGCCGAGGGCGAACATGCCGTCGAGCCGGGGCAGCGCGGCCGGGCCGTCGCGGTGCAGCAGGCAGAAGAGGGTCTCGGTGTCGCCGGTGCCGGCGAAGGCGTGGCCGTCGGCTTCGAGCTCGCGGCGGAGGGTAGGGTGGTTGTAGAGCTCTCCGTTGTAGACCAACGCGTTTCCCCCGGAAGCTCCGGGGTCCGTCATCGGCTGCTGGCCGTGGGTCAGGTCCTGGACCTTGAGCCGGCGGTGGGCCAGGCCGACGCCGCCGTCACGGGAGACCCAGAGGCCGGCCTCGTCGGGGCCGCGGTGGGCGAGGGTGTCGCGGGCGGCGGCGAGGCGGTCGGGGTCGACGGGTTGACGCGGGTCGCGGTGGACGACGCCGAGGATGCCGCACATGGGAAGGGTTATCGGCCGGGTTGGAGCCGCGGCGTGAGATCACGAGAAACTGCCTTTTCGTTCTCGTTCTCGTAATCGTGCTCGTAATCGGATCTGGTTTTCGCCATGCCGGGGGTAATGACAAGCCATCGATTACGAGCACGAATACGAGAACGAGAACGAACGCAGCCCGAGCGGGTGCTCGGTTCAATCAAATAGAAGAAGGGCGGCCTCGTGCGAGGCCGCCCTTCCGCATCAGTGATCGGATGGGCGTGGTGGACGCCTCATCCCACGTCACGAGCGGCCGCCTCCCGGAGGAGGCGGGCCCGGTTCGCGTCGGGTTAGCCGAGCAGGGACAGGACCGACTGGGGCTGGGAGTTGGCGATGCCCAGGGTGTTGGTCGCGGCGTTGACGAGGATCTGCGAGCGGGTGAGCTCGGCGGTCTCGGCGGCGAAGTCGGTGTCGCGGATGGCGGACTCGGCGGCGGAGGTGTTTTCCAGGGCGATGCCGAGGGAGCGGATGGTCGCTCCGACGGTGTTCTTCTGGAACGCCCCCAGCCGGCCGCGGAGGGTAGAGACCTCTTCGACGGCGTCGTTGACGATCTTCTGGGCCGTCGTCAGGTCGCCGTCGACAACATTCTGGTCCTGGCCGGACGCCAGCGAACTGAGGAAGCCGTTGGCGTTGGTGCCAAGGTTGCGGGACGCGACGTTGCTGATACCGATCGACACCTGGTTGCCGATGTCGACGTTGGGGCCGAGGTTGAAGTTGGCCCCGCCGCCGGTGATCGTGACGGCGTCGATGGCGGCGAGGGCCTGGGCCCCGCCGGTGGTCAGCTCGATCTCGACGTCGAGGAAGTCGCTGGAGACGCGGGCGGTCGAGCCCTTGGTGGTGGCGGCGACGCCGTTGATGGTCGCGCCGATGTCCTGGCCCTCATCCCGCAGCGGGTTGATCGCGGCGGAGAACGCGGTGCCGCCGACGGTCGAGGCGGTGAGCGAGGCGTTGGAACTGAGGTTCAGCACCGTGCCGGCCTGGCCGGCGTCGTCCTTGATGTCGATCTGGACGAACTCGTCGCTGCCCAGGCCGATGGAGTTGAACTTCACGCCCGTGCCCGACGCGACGGCGGAGATGCCGGTGATGTCGGAGAAGGTGTTGATCGTCGCGGCGATGTCGGCCAGGGCGGTGCCGGAGGCGAAGCTGAACTCGCGGCTGCCGATCGATCCGGCGAGGTCGAAAGTGAACGTCGCGTCGGCGGCCGAGAGGTCCAGCGCGCCGGCGGTCGACAGGAAGAAGCCGGCGTTCTGGGCCGACTGGGTCACCAGGACCTTGACGTCGCGCTCGTCGCCGGCGGGGATCTTGGCGGCGTTGACCTTGACCTCGTTGACCGTGGCGGCCTGGCTCTCGACGTTGAAGTCGTACGTGCCGTTGAGCAGCTTGGTGCCCTGGAAGCTCGTCGTCTCGCTGATCCGGTCGATCGTCTGCAGGATCGAGTCGATCTGCAGCTGGTTCGCTTCCTTCTCCGAGGCGGAGAGGCCGGCGTCGTTGGCGGACTGGCCGACGAGGGCCTGAACCTCGAGCAGGAGGTTGTTGATCTCCTGCAGGCCGCCCTCGGCGATGTTGACCACCTGCTCGGCCCGCTCGGCGTTGGAGATGGCGGCGGTGATGGACGCCTTCTCGCTGCGGAGCGACTCGCTGGCGATCAGGCCGGCGGGGTCGTCGGCGCCGCGGTTGATCCGCAGGCCCGTCGACAAGCGTTCGAGGCTGGTGTTGAGCGCCCGGTTCTGTTGACCGAGGACGCGTTGTCCCAGCAAGGAGGAAACGTTGGTGTTGATGCGACTCATGGCGTGGGTCCTTCCGTGAACACGTGCTTGGGGTTGGGTGTCACGTTCGTGGTGAGGCGTCCTGCCCTAACCGGTTTAAGCAGATCTGGTCATCCGATCTGAAGACTGATGCGTGCGGCGGGTCGGGCGTTGGGCTCCGCGGTGGCCGGTTGCCGTCTCCGTCGCGGGGGTTTTCTCGGCGGTCAACGCGGAACGACCGCAGCGAGAAAAGGGGGCGGGCTTATCGGAACGAACGTGACGCCTTCTTCGTTCTCGTTCTCGTCATCGTGCTCGTAATCGACTTCGCAAAGACCGTGGCTCGTGGCGTTACTCGATCCCGATTACGAGCACGATGACGAGTACGAGAACGACACGGCCAGAACGGCGTGAGCGCGCAAAAGAAAGCGGCGGCCCGGTGAGGGGCCGCCGCGTGGTTATCGGGTTCGGGATGTTTCGCCGTCGGCTTAGAGCAGCGACAGGACGTTCTGGGGCTGGCTGTTGGCGATGCCCAGGGCGTTGGTCGCGGCGTTGACCAGGATCTGCGAGCGGGTGAGCTCGGCGGTTTCCTTGGCGAAGTCCGTGTCACGGATGGCGGACTCGGCGGCGGAGGTGTT
>JBCCRT010000135.1:0-7694 GCA_039201235.1 Planctomycetota bacterium | reverse complement strand
GGTGTCGACGATGATCTTGCGGCCGGTGAGCCCGACGTCGCCGTGCGGCCCGCCGACCTCGAACTGGCCCGTCGGGTTGACGTGGACCTTGACCTTCTTGGGGTCGTAGAGCTTCTTGGGCAGGCAGGGCTCGATGATGTGTTTGACCACGGCCTTCTTGAGCTTGGCCTGCTGGGCCTTGCCGTTCCAGTCGGCGGTGTGCTGGGTCGAGAGGACGACGGTGTCGATGCGGACGGGCTTATGGTCCGCGTCGTACTCGACGGTGACCTGGCTCTTGGCGTCGGGGCGGAGACCCTTGATGAGCTTGCCGGCCTCGCGGACCTTGGCGTGGCGTTCGACGAGCTTATGCGACAGGTCGATCGGCAGCGGCATGAGGTCGGGCGTCTCGCGGCAGGCGAAGCCGAACATCAGGCCCTGGTCGCCCGCGCCCTGTTCTTTATGAAGTCCTTCGCCTTCGCTGACGCCCTGGGAGATGTCGGCCGACTGGCTGTGCATCACCCGCATCACGGCGCAGGTGTCGGCGTCGAACTTCATGCCCAGGTCGCCGGCGTAGCCGATACGGCGGATCGCGTCGCGGACGGTGGCTTCGGCGTTGTTCAGGGCGTCGACCGCCTTGGCGTTATGCACCGTGATCTCGCCGCCGACGACGACCAGGCCGGTCGTGCAGAACGTCTCGCAGGCGACCCGCGCCCGGGCGTCTACCGCCAGCAGGCTGTCGAGGATCGCGTCGCTGACCGCGTCCGAGACCTTGTCGGGGTGGCCCATCGAGACCGACTCGGAGGTGAAAAGGTAGTGGTCGGGTGGTGTCTTGCTGCGGGCCATGCGGCGGGCTCCGGGCGGGTCGGATCGGCGGGAAAAAAAGCTCCACGCCGGCGTGCGGCGGGCCGAGCGTTTTAGCGGGTTTTGGCGCGGCGGGCAACGCGTCCGCACTTCCCTGGGGCTGCGTAGGCGGCACCGCCGGTGTTTTTATCGGTCGGCGTGGACCCGATAAATGCGGCGGTCGCCTCGGCGGGCGGGGGCCGGGGCGGCAAGACGATTTCACGGCGTACGTGTCGTGCGCTGTGTGCGGCGCGACCGCCGGAGATCGCCCGCCATGATCGACCCCGCCAAGCCGTTTTCGTCCCGCCGCGACCGCGACCGCGACCGCCCACCCGCCGCCGCGACACGGGCCGACCTCACCGGCCTGCTCGACCGCGCCCGTGACGAACGCTTCCGGCTACTGAAGATGCTCAAGGACGCCCGCGCCGAGGTCGCCGTCACCGTCGAAAAGGCTCGGCCGACAGGCGAGCCGCGGCCGGTGGCCGAGCCCGACGCGTCCACGGCCGACAAGCTGCAGAAGCTCGTCGCCAAGCTCGCCGCCCTCGACGCGCAGCTCGACGCCAAGCTCCACCGACTCGACCGGACGACCGACGTCAAACTACAACGCCTTGAACAGCTCGACGAACGCCTCACGGCCAAGACGCAGCAGCTCGGCCCGGTCCTCGCCGAGGCCCGTGACCTCTACGAGGCGTTGCACGAAGCGTTCGCCGCCGTCGACGGCCTGCCCGCGAAAGTGACCGATCAGCTCGAACGCTTCGACGATCACCTGACGGCCTACCAGACCCTGGGCCGCGAGACGCTTGACCGCCACGCCGCAGAAGCCCGCCGACAACTAGACGCCAACGCGGAGGCCGTCCTCGCGCAACAGCGCGACCGCTGCGCCGCCGAGCTGCGCGACGCGGCCGCGGCGACCGAGCGTGAGCTGATCGCCCGGTTCGACACGACGGCCGACACGCTGCACGAGCGTGCCGACGAGCTGCTGAAACGCGCCGAAGCGTCTGGCGAAGCCGCGCTGGCCAAGGTTCGCAAGCAAGTCGTTGCCGCCATGGCCCGCACCCACGACACCCACGAGGCGTTCCGCAGCAAGCTCGACGAGCACCGTCAGCAGCACGCCGACCGGCTGAGCGGACTCACCGAAACCGCCGACGGCGCGATGCTGGAGCAGGCCCAGCGGCTCGACGAACGCCTCGCCGGGCTCGCCGACCTCTTCGACCACCAGGCCGACCAGATCCTCGCCGACCTCCGCGACCGCGCGACCGGCCTGCTCGACCAGATGGCCGACGCCGTGCTCAAGCTCCACCACCCCGCGGAAGACGCGACCGACGACCCCGACCGCCGCGCGGCCTGATCCGCACCGCATCCGTGCCGGTGGCGGCCAAACGGGCCCGGAGTTACCTTCCGGGTCATGAGCGACACCACCCCCCACCCCGCCGCGACCCGCACCGAAAAAGACTCGATGGGCGAGATGCCCGTCCCCGCCGACGCGCTCTACGGCGCGTCCACCGCCCGCGCCGTCGCCAACTTCCCCATCGCCAACCGCCCGCTCGCGCCGGCCGTCATCCACGCGTTCGGCCACCTCAAGGCCGCTTGCGCCCAGGCCAACAAAGACCTTGGCAAATTAGACGCGAAGTTGGCCGACGCCATCATCGCCGCCGCCGACGAAGTGGCCGAAGGCAAGCACGACGCCCACTTTCCCGTCGATGTCTATCAGACCGGCTCGGGCACCAGCACCAACATGAACGCCAATGAGGTGATCGCCGCCGTCGCCAACGACAAGCTCGGCCTCGGCGCGACCACCAAAGCGGAAGGGGGCGTCCACCCCAACGACCACGTCAACATGGGCCAGTCGTCCAACGACACGTTCCCGACCGCAATGCACATCGCAGCCGCGTTGGGCTTACGGGCCTTGCTCGACACCGGCGTCGGGCCGCTCCACACCGCCCTGGATCGCAAAGCCAACGAGCTCGATGGCGTACTCAAGACCGGCCGCACCCACCTGATGGACGCCACGCCGATCCGCATGGGCCAGGTCTTCGGCGGCTACGCCGCGCAGGCCCGCTACGCCGTCGACGGCATCGACCGCGCCCTCGGCGTCGTCCTCGCCTCGATGCCCATCGGCGGTACCGCCGTCGGCACCGGCATCAACACCCACCCCGAGTTCGCCAAACGGGTCTGCGACACGCTCACGCAGCGCACCGGCCTCGGCTTCACCGAGACCGACAACCACCCCGCCGCGCAGGCGGCCAAGGACGTCTTCGTCTTCGCCCACGGCCACCTCAAGACCACGGCCGTCTCGTTGTCGAAGATCGCCAACGACATCCGGCACCTCGGCTCCGGCCCGCGCTGCGGCATCGGCGAGCTCAACCTCCCCGCCATCCAGCCCGGCAGCTCCATCATGCCCGGCAAGGTCAACCCCGTGATCTGCGAGTCGGTCATGCAGGTCGCCTGCCGCGTGATCGGCAACGACGCCACCGTCACCACGGCCGGCCTCGGCGGCGTCGGCTCGATCTTCGAGCTCAACGTCGCCATGCCCGTGATGATCGACGCCTTCCTCGAGTCGGTCGAGCTGCTGGCCAACGTCTCGGGCGTCTTCGTTGACAAGCTGCTCGTCGGCCTCGAGGTCAACGAAGACCGCTGCACGGAGTTGCTCGAAGCGTCGCTGATGACCATCACCGCCCTCGCCCCCGAGGTCGGCTACGACCGCTGTGCCGCCCTGGCCAAGCAGGCCCACAAGGAAGGCAAGACCATCAAGCAGCTCGTCGGCGAGCTGGAGCTGATGCCGGCCGAGCGGCTTGAAGAGCTGATGAACTACGACGCGATGACCCGGCCCGGCTGACCGGGTTGGATTACCATCGGCCTGTGCGGATTGGCTACCTCTTTGCGGCGTTTTTCTTGCTGATCGGGTTTTGCGCGGCGGGTCAGCCGGCCGCGGAGACGCCCGCCGCCGAGACCGAACTCGAGACCACCGGCCAGACGGTGAAGGTCGACGGCGAGGCGACGGACGCCGAGATCGCCCGCCGGCTCGGCGACATCCTCGCGGCCTCGCGGCGTTACGAGGACCTCTCGGTCGAAGTGCGTGACGGGATCGTCTTCATCGCCGGCACCGCGCAGAGCGACGACCACAAGCAGTGGGCGTCCGACCTCGCCCGGCGGACCGAGGACGCCGTGGCCGTGGTCAACAACCTCGAGGTCGTCCCGCCGCCGGTGGTCGATCAGCACTCGATCCGCGCCGACCTGCTCGCGATCTGGCGGTCGCTGCTGCGCAGCCTCCCGCTGATCGGCCTGGGTTTCATGCTGCTGGTCCTGTCGGTGCTGGCGGCGATCGGGGTCACTAAGGCCGTGTCGTATCCCTTGCAGGCCTTTGTCGGCAGTGCGCTGCTGCGCAACGTCATCCGGAAGCTGATCGGGCTGCTGGTCGTGATCGGCGGGGCGGTGCTGTTCCTGCAGATCAGCGGGCTGACCGGCATCGCGTTGACGGTGGTCAGCGGGACCGGACTCGCGGGCCTGATCGTCGGGTTCGCCTTCCGCGATATCGCCGAGAACTTCCTCGCGTCGGTGCTGTTGTCGGTGCAGACGCCGTTCCGGCTGGGCGACGTGATCGAGGTCGCGGGCTACACCGGCGTGGCCCAGAAGGTCACGCCCCGCGGCACCGTGCTGATCGACTTCGATGGCAACCACGTCACCATCGCCAACAGCACGGTCTACAAATCAACTTTGAAGAACCTCACCGCCAACCCCAAGATGCGGGCCAACTTCGACGTGGGCATCGGCTACGACGCGAGCATCAAGCGGGCGCAGTCGGTCGCGATGAGCCTGCTGCGGGAGCACCCGGCCGTGCTCGACGACCCCGAGCCGATGGTGCTGGTCGACACACTCGGTAGCTCGACGATCAACCTCAAGGTCTACTTCTGGATCGACGGGCACAAGCACAGCCTGCTGAAGATCAAGTCGGCGGTGATGCGGCGGACGCTGCGGAGCATCGAGCGGGCGGGGATCAGCCTGCCGGACGAAGCACGCGAGATCATCTTCCCGCAGGGCGTGCCGTTCCGCCCGGGGGATGGGGCCGGATCGGCCCCGGGCCCGGTCGGGCCCAGCGACGAGGTGGTCGGGGCCGACCTGGAGGAGTCGGCGACCGACGCCGAGGGCGACCTGACCAGCGAGGTACAGGAGATCCGGCGGCAGGCCGAGGCGTCG
This sequence comes from Planctomycetota bacterium, assembly GCA_039201235.1. Taxonomy (GTDB): domain Bacteria; phylum Planctomycetota; class Phycisphaerae; order Phycisphaerales; family Phycisphaeraceae; genus Algisphaera. The sequence continues at coordinate 2,681 of JBCCRT010000135.1, read as the reverse complement.
CGTGCCCCCGAAGCGGGGCCCGACATCATGGCCGAGACGCCGCAGTAGTCGCGGCGTCGACGGAAAAAAAGGCCTCGTCCGGGGAGGCGTCCGGAACGAGGCCCGATCCAGGGCGAGGGGTTGTTGGCGGCGTTCCGGGCCGCCACGGGACAAAGGTAAGCTCCGATACGCGGGCCCGCCGGGCCAGTCGATGATGTGCATTTATGGGGCCGACCCGTACCCGGGTTCGGTCTGCGCCGTCTGGGCAGGGGCGGGGACGGGCCGCCGGTATACTCCCGCCATGCCCGGCGAAGCCGACCCCGAAAAACCCGCCCCCGGCCCGAAGCTCGGGCTGTTTCCCGGCACGTTCGACCCGCTGACCAACGGGCACCTCGACGTGATCCGCCGCGGCCAGGAGCTGTTCGACCGCCTTGTCGTGGCGATCGGGCACAACCCGGCGAAGCGGGAGATCTTCTCGACCGACGAACGCCGGGAGATGATCGAGCGGATCGTCGGCGAGGCCTGCGGCGGCCACGTCGAGGTCCGTACCTTCACCGGGCTGACCGTCGACTTCGCCCGATCCATTGCCGCCACCGCGATCCTCCGCGGCATCCGCAATGTGACCGACCTGAACTTCGAGTTTCAGTTGGCGTTAACGAACCGCGCGATCGCCGACATCGAGACCGTCTTCATCATGACCGGCGAGGCCAACGCGTTCACCAGCTCGACGCTGATCAAGCAGATCGCCTCGGGCGGCGACATCGACCGCCTGCACACGCTGCTGCCGCCCGTCGTGCTCGAGCGGCTCAAGGCCAAGAAGCGGCAGCACGGCGGCAGCCTGCCTTGGGCCCACGTGGACCACCTCAAGGAGTAGCGGGCGTGCCCGCTTCTTTCGCATGTCGAACCCCAGCTACCGCGTGATCAGCATCGGGACCCTCAGCGCCCACGAGCACTGGCCGGCGACGCAGCCGGCCCGGTCGCCGCACGCGACCACGACGCTGGTGCGCAGCGGCGACCGCGTCATCCTCGTCGACCCGGCGCTGCCGGCGCAGGTGCTCGTGGCTCGGCTGGGCGAACGCAGCGGCCTGCGGGCCGAGGACGTGACCGATGTGTTCCTGACCAACTTCCGCCCGGCGCACCGGGCGGGGCTCGACGCGTTCGGCGACGCGAAGTGGTGGGTCGCGGAGAACGAGCGGGAGCGGATCGGCCGGTCGCTCATCGCCCGGATCGAGCAGGAGGAGGACCACGCCGTCCGCCGCATCCTCGAGGCCGAGGTCGCGCTGCTGCAGCGCTGCGCCGCCGCGCCGGACCGGCTGGCCCCGAACGTGGACATCTTCCCGTCGCCCGGCTTCACGCCCGGCACCTGCGGGCTGCTGCTGTCGCACCCGAACCGCACGACGCTGATCGCCGGCGACGCGGTCGCCACGGGCGAGCACCTCGAACGCGGGCAGGTCCTGCGCGGCGCCTTCGACATCGAGAAGGCGCAGCAGAGCCTGGTCGAGGCGTTGGAGATCGCGGACGTCGTCGTGCCGGGGCACGACAACGTCGTGCTGAACCCGGCGCGGCGTTAATCGTCCGTTGGTCCGGTCCGGCTTCCGGGGGCGGGGGCGGCGTAGCGCCAGTTGCCGTAGCAGCCGGTCATGAACCACGGCTCGCGGGTCGTCGGGTGGACGCGGACGAAGTACGCCTCCCGTCCGCCGTCGAGGCCGGTGCCGTCGAGCGGCTCCTGACGGGTCATGACCTCCCAGGTGTCGCCGCCGTCGAACGACCGCATCGCGGCGACGGACGCGGCGTAGACGTCTTTGTTCTGCGCGGCGTAGACGATCGTGGGATCGACCGGGTCCAACGCGACCGAGCGGAGACGTCGGCTGTTGAACTGATCGCGGGGCGGGTCGAGCTTTTCGGGCTCGGCGTCGTCGTCCAGCCGGTCGCGATACAGGTCGCCGCCGGCGGCGATGTAGGCGATTCGGTTGACCGCGTCGTAGGCCACGTCGTTCGGTGCGCCCGGCGCTTCACTGAGGACTTGCCAGGTCGCCCCGTCGTCTTCGGAAACGACGAGACGGGTCCGCTGCGTCGCCGGGTCGTAGTTCATGCCCACGAGGGTCCCGCGGTCGCCAACGGCGTGGCCGAACACGCCGTCGCATTCGGCCATGAGGTCCCAGGTGTAGCCGGCGTCGTCGGAGCGGTAGGGGCCGAAGAACCAGACCTCGGGGTTTTCGACGCTGGCGTAGGCGATGCGGTAGCCGTAAGGCGGTGCGTCGGGTCCGGCGTTGCCTTCGCGTGTTTCGTAGCCGTCGGAATAAACCACGTCTTCGTTGAGGTCCCACGTCCGGCCGCCGTCGCGGGAGACCGACAGCACCCGGTTCGCGCCCCAGTCGCCGGAGCGGGCGACGAAGAGGCGGTCGGGGTCGACCGCGTAGCCGCCGTAGGTGAAGCCGCCCCAGCCGTAGCCGGTGACGTTGATGTAGTCCCAGTTGCGGCCGCCGTCGTGGGTCAGCGCCCCGTTGTAGTCCTGCGACGAGAAGAAGACGGTGTCTGGGTGGTGGGGGTTGAACTGGAAGGTGCCGCCGACGAGCAGGCCGTAGAACCCGCGGGCGGACCAGTGGAAGGTCTTGCCGCCGTCGGTGCTGCGGGTGGGCCAGTCGCCGCCGGTGGCGAGGACGACGTCGGGGTCGGTGGGGTGCCAGGCGAAGACGCCCTGG
>JBCCRT010000134.1:0-7790 GCA_039201235.1 Planctomycetota bacterium | reverse complement strand
GTGGGCATCTTCATCCTCAAGCAGTTCATCGAGGACATCCCCAAAGAACTCTTCGAGTCGGCCCAGATCGATGGGGCCGGCCACCTGCGCCAGATCTTCAGCATCGTCCTGCCGATGTCCGGCCCGGTGCTGGCGATCATCGCCATCCTCAAGTTCCTCGGCCACTGGAACAACGTCATGCTCCCGCTGATCGTCCTCCGCGACGACGACCTGCTCACCATCCCCGTTGGGCTGCTGCGGCTCGAGGGCGAGTACGTCAAGCAGTGGGGCGAGATGATGGCCGGCTACGCCATCTCCTCGATCCCGTTGGTCCTGCTGTTCGTCTTCATGATGCGCTGGTTCGTCAAGGGGATCGCCGCCGGCGCGGTCAAGGGGTAAGCCCGATCAAACTTCCGGGGGTCCGGGGGTCAAGCCAACCGATCGGTCATCACGTGGTAGTGCGGGTCTTCGCTGATGTTGGCCTCGACCAGGTCGCCGGCCTTGCCCAGCAGCCGCTGGCACTCGTCGCTGAGGTGCGTCAGGTGGACCCGCTTGCCGAGCGCCGCGTACTTCTCCGCCACGCCGTTGATCGCTTCGAGGCCCGACTGGTCGTACACCCGGGTGAAGTAGAAGTCGATCACCACGTCGTCCGGGTCGTTGGCCGGGTCGAAGAGCTGCCGGAACGACTCGACCGAGGCGAAGAACAGCGGGCCGTGGAGCTGGTAGATCTTGCTCCCCTGCTCGTTGAACTTGACGTCGGCCATCAGGTGCGTCGACTTCTTCCAGGCGAAGACCAGCGCCGCCAGCACCGTGCCCAGGATCACCGCGGTCGCCAGGTCGTGCATCACCACGGTCCACCCGGCCACGAAGACCATGATCAGCACGTCGGACTTCGGCACCTTGTGCCAGGTCCGCAGCGTGGTCCACTCGAACGTGCCGATCACGACCATGAACATCACGCCGACCAGCGCCGCCATCGGCACGGTCTCGATCAGCGGCGCCAGCAGCAGGATGAACAGCAGCAGGCAGACCGCGGCGGTCACGCCGGACAGCCGGCCCTTGCCGCCGGACTTCACGTTGATCAGCGACTGGCCGATCATCGCGCAGCCCCCCATCCCGCCGAACAGCCCGCAGAACACGTTGGCCGTCCCCTGCCCGACGCACTCGCGGTTGCCCCGACCCCGCGTCTCGGTGATCTCGTCGATCAGCGTCATCGTCATCAGCGACTCGATCAGCCCCACCCCGGCCAGCACCAGGGCAAAAGGCAAGATGATCCACAAGGTATCGAGCGTCATCGGGGGCAGCAGCGACGCGCCGGCATACTGCGGGTCGAGGAAGAACGGCTGCGGCAGCCCGCCGGACATCGTCACGCCCGCCGGGTCGACCGACGCGACCGCGGCGGCGACGGTTTCCTCGGGCAACGACTCCACGGCTTTACCGATGGCGTAGCCGTCGAACTCGGCCGCCCGACCCCCGCCGATCCCGGCCTCGGCGAGCAGCCCCTCGGCCCGCGCCGCGTCGTCCGTCAGCTTCCGCTTCGCCGCGTCGTTGACCGCCGCGGCCTGCTTGCCGGTGACCAGCATGTCCTTGACCGTCGCCACGCCGTGGCCGCCGCCGGGCTGCCAGACCGCGTTGATCCCCGCCGCCAGGACGCTGACCGCCACGATCGCCGCCAGCGACGACGGCACCGCCTTCGTGAACCGCGGCAGGAAGTAGATGATCGCCATCGTCAACGCGACGAGCCCGATCATCACCGCGAGCCGACCCCCGGCGAGGTACTGCAGCACGCCGTCGGCGCTCAGTTCCTTGAAGCTGCCGAGCTGCGCGAGGCCGATCACGATCGCCAGGCCGTTGACGAACCCGAGCATGACCGGGTGCGGCACCATGCGGATCAGCTTGCCGAGGCGTAGCAGCCCGACGGTGATCTGGATCAGGCCGCAGAGGATCACCGCGGGGAAGAGGTAGGTCACGCCGTGGATCGCCACCAGCGCGACGACGACGACCGCCATGGCCCCGGTCGCCCCGGAGATCATGCCGGGCCGGCCGCCGACGACCGCGGCGATGAGCCCGATGAAGAAGGCGGAGTAGAGCCCGATCATCGGGTCGACGCCGGCGACGAAGGCGAACGCCACCGCCTCGGGCACCAGCGCCAGCGCGACGGTGAGCCCCGAGAGCAGGTCCGCCCGCGGCGAGGCGGGCAGCATCGACCGCAGGCCGAAGCGGGGCTTGGGTTGTTCCTGGCCGGGGGCAGTTCCGGGGGTAAATACGGCAGCGTCGTCCGGGCGGGCCGGGGCGGTGGTCATGCAGACTCCGGGGTGGCGGGTGGCGTCCGCGGGGGCCGATCGCGGGACACGGAAACTATCGGCCGAGCCGGCCGGGGTCAATCAGCCCGGCGGACGCCCGGCCCCGCCGATCCGGGGACAACGATTCCGGGAACAACTAGCCCGGGGGCAACGATTAAAATCTTGTCATGGCCACCACCACCCCGACCCCACGCGCCGAACCCGCCGACCGCCCCGTGACACTCCGCGACCTGCGGCACCGCGTCCGGCGGGGCCAGAAGATCCCGATGCTCACCTGCTACGACGCCACGACGGCGCGGTGGCTGTACCGCGGCGGGGTCGATGTCTTGCTCGTCGGCGACACGGCCGGGAGCATGGTGCTGGGCTTCGACGACACGATCCACGCGCCGCTGCCGTTCATGCTCACGATTACGGCCGCGGTCAAACGCGGGGCCCCGAACGCGTTCGTGATGGGCGACATGCCGTTCATGAGCTACCAGGCCGACGAGTGGCGGGCGGTGAAGAATGCGGGCCGCTTCCTGACCGAGGGGATGGCCGACGCGGTGAAGCTCGAGGTCGACGAGCGGTACGTCGGGCTGGTGCGGAAGCTCGACCGCGCGTCGATCCCGGTGGTGGCGCACATCGGCTGGCGGCCGCAGCGGACGCCGCGGACGGGCGTGCCCGTCGTCGCCGGCCGCACCCCCGGAAAGATCCGCGAGATGGTGGAGTTGGCGCAGCAGCTGCGGGACGCGGGGGCGGCAATGCTCCTGATCGAGCAGGCGACCGCCGAGGCGGCCCGGGCGGTGATCGAGGCCGTCGGCATGGGCAACGACGGTCTGCCCGTCCTCGGCTGCGGGGCGGGGCCCGACTGCCACGGCCACGTCGTCGTGCTCCACGACTGGCTCGGCATGACCGACTGGCAGCCCAGCTTCGCGCCGCCGGCGGCCCAGGGCGGCAAGTCGGTCCAGGAGCTCGCCCAACGCTGGGCCGAGCTCGTCGGCTCGGGCAAGTACCTGGCCCATGGCGGGCCGTACGAGATGCGGGGCGGCTGAACCCAACCCGGACGCCGCGGCGTATAGTCCGGAGCCCCTCTTCTCAATCTTTCGGAGACCCGCCCTTGATCCGCTGGTACGGCCCGTCGCTCCTGCTGCTGCTCACCGTCGCGACGGTGATGCTCATCGGCCCGGGGCTGGCCCGCAAGGTCGCGTGGAACCACGGCGAGGCGAAGATCACCCAGGTCCGCCAGGACCTCGTCGAGAGCCCGACGCTCTCGACCCTGTCCGAGGCGTTCAGCAAGGTCTCCGAGGTCGTCGAGCCCAGCGTGGTCCACGTCCAGACGCTCGGGCCGTCGGCCCGCCGCGGCGGCGGGTTCTTCAGCAGGTTCGACCCGCTCGAACCGATGGGCAACGGCTCGGGCTGGGTCTACGCCCATACGCCCAGCGATGAGAGCGACCCCCAAAACTACATCCTGACCAACCACCACGTCGTCGACGGGGCGTCGCGCATCCGCATCCGCTTCGCCGACGGCGGGGAATACACCGCTGCGGTCGTCGGGTCCGACGCGCTGACCGACGTGGCGGTGTTGTCCGTCCCGGGGGGGTTCCTGCACCCCGCGGCGGTCCGCCTCGAGCCGGTGCGTAAGGGCGAGATCGTCTTCGCCTTCGGCAGCCCGCTACGCTTCGACTTCTCGGTGAGCCAGGGCATCGTCTCGGCCAGCGGGCGTCGCCTCGACATCTCGAACTCCGGCAAATACGAAGACTTCATCCAGACCGACGCCGCGATCAACCCGGGCAACTCCGGGGGGCCGCTGACCGACATCTACGGGCGGGTGGTGGGGATGAATACGGCGATCGCCTCGACCCGCGGCCGGGGCCCGGGCAACGGCGGCGGGTTCATGGGGCTGGGCTTCGCGATCCCCGCCGAGATGGTGGCGGACGTGGCGACGCGGCTGATCGAAGACGGCAGCGTGCGGCGGGGCTACCTGGGCGTGACGATCCGCGGCCTGACGCCGGACTGGGCCGAGGCGTTCGGGTACGACGCCGACACGCAGGGCGTGCTGATCGAGCACCCGATCGGTGGCGGCCCGGCGGACCGGGCGGGGCTTCGGCCCGGTGACGTGGTGACCGCCGTCGCCGGGGAGCCGGTGGCGGACGTTGATGCGCTGCGTTTCGCCGTGGCGAGCTACCCGCCGGGGGAGACGATCGACGTGACCGTCCGCCGCGGCGACACCGAACTGGACGTCGACGTCGCGCTGGACGAACTGCCCGGCCGGGAGGCGACGGCCGGGCGTCGCGCGGTGCCGGGGCCGCGGCTCCCGCCGGGGCCGAGCTTCCGTGACGACCGGCTACGTGCCTTGGGCATCGAAGCGATCGCCGACATCATGCCGCGCTCGGCCGGGTCGGCGCGGGTGCGACCCGTTACGGGCGTGCTGGTCACCGACGTACGGTTCGGCTCGGTCGCGGCGACGCGGCGGGTGTTGCCGCAGTCGCTGATCGTCGAGGCCGACGGGCAGCCTGTGGACGACGTCGCCGCGCTGCTTGACCGGATGAACCGGCGTGACGCGGACCGGCCGCTACGGCTGACGCTGCTGAACTGGGACCCGTCGTTGGGCGAGTTCGTCACGCGGTTCGCGCTGCTCGACGTCGGCGGATAAACGGCGGAAGCACGGGCGAGCAAGCTCGCCCGCTACCCGCAAGACGCGTGAAGAATTCCGGGGGGGGTCAGGCGGCGGCGACGCCGCGCTGGTCGCGGACGTCGCGGAGCTGGCTGTCGCGTTTGCGATTGATGGCGCGGCGGACGGTGCGTTTCAGACGTCCCGCCCCGCGGTCAATGGCCTGGAAGAGGTCGGGGGCGTCCTGCTCGACCATGACGCTGCCGCCGCGGCGGAGCACGGCCTCGATGACGCAGTGCACCGACGGGCCGTGCTTCGGGCCGTGGTCGTCGGTCAGCCGGAGGTTGACCCCCGCGATCTTCGACTCGAAGCGGTCCAGGGCCGCGTGCAGCCGCCGCTCGGCGTGACGCCCGACGCTCTCGCTGATCTGGAAGTTCACGGCACGGACGTCGAGGTTCATCGGCGGCTCCTTGAGATGTTCAGACGCAGCAAGCCACGCTTCATTATGGGTTCCTGCGGGGCCGGCTCCAAGGAATTTCCGGGCCGCCGACGATTTGTGGACAACCGGCCGATAAAACGGCCCGCGTATGGGCCGCGGCGGCCACGAACCGGGGGAAGCCCCCAGGGCTTCGGCCCAACCGGCGGCGGGAATCGGCCGATAGGACGGTGACGGGTCGGTCCAAGGGCCGTCCCATCGGCGGACGTGTGCCATGAACCAGATCCTTGTCCTGCAACCCGACGCCGAGACCCGACGCCGCGTGGCCGACCGGCTGGCGGCCGGCGACGCGTGGTCGCCGGAGGCCCCCGCGGACGCCGACCCCGCGTCGGCGACGCCGACGCCGGGGCACTTCCAGCTGGTCGTGGCGGACCTCGATCTGCTCGCCGACGACGACCACGGCCGGCTGCGGACGCTGCTACGGCAAGAGCCCGAACGGCCCGTGCTGGTCACCGGCGGGGACGAGCCGGTAGACAAGGTCGTGGACGTGCTGCACGCCGGCGGGGCCGGCTACGTCCACCTCGACCGCCTCGACGCCGAGCTGCCGGTCCAGGTCGAACGCGTGGTCAACGCCGCGTGGCGCAACCAGTCCCGCGCCCGCCTGCTTGACTGCATGACCTCCAGCATCAGCACCTTCGAGGTCGGCAACGACCCGCTGATGCTGCCCGCCTTGCTCACCCGGCTCCAGGCCAGCCTCATGCTCTTCGGCATCGGCGACGAGGCGCAACGCACCCGCGTCGGCATCGCCCTCGAAGAGGCCCTGTCCAACGCCCTGTACCACGGCAACCTCGAGGTCAGTTCCAAACTCCGCGAGGAGAGCTTCGAGGCCTACTACAAACTCGCCGCCGAGCGCCGGACCCAGCCGCCCTACGCCGACCGCAAGATCACGGTCACCGAAACGCTCACCGCCGAGGCCGCCGCCTTCACCATCGCCGACGAGGGCCCGGGCTTCGACACCGCCAAGTTTCGGGAGCAGCGCGAGCCCGACAACCACGAAGACCCCGACGACGGCGAGACCTGCCCGATCAACCTCGAGGCCCTGTCCGGCCGCGGCTTCATGCTCATGCGAGCGTTCATGGACGAGGTGACCTACAACGCCGCGGGCAACGAGGTCACGCTGGTCAAGCGTCGGCAGCCGGAGGAAGACGGCGGCGACGGCGTGGGCGTGGCGGCTTAGAAGGCGGCCTATCGTGGATTGAAGTCACGCAGCTGCTCTGCCAACTCACGCGAAGAAGTGATAAGGCCCGCTCGAGACACTTCACCGTTCTTACGAATCAAGAGTGAACCGTCGCCTTCACAGGGGCCAAGCTCTTGTAACAGGATCGTTTCCCCGGGCAACGCCGAGATGTCCTGCCCACGGTAGATAGCGATCAGGTTAAAACGCATCAGGTGGTCCAGGCGTCCGGCCCCGCCCTGGGCTCGCCGGGCCAATGCGTCAACAACTAGCGACGACCCCCGCAACTGATCGGCCCACAACACCGATTGCGGATCGTCGGGGATCGGCATGTGCTCGCCGTCGAAGAGTAAATCCAGACGCTCAGGGACTAAACCGCCGGAGCGTTCGATCTCGGCTACCAAGGCGTTGGCAAGGCGCTGCGCCCAAGCCTCTGCTTCGGTCGTCTCACGCTCCCGTCGGGCGACGATCACGTCGTCGTCAAACTCGCGTCCGTCTTCGCTACGAGTAAAGACACCGATTTTCCCTCGTAGAGGAGCGCTGAAATCAAGAAACATCACACCTTCTCGGGTTTCGATGCCCACGGTCATCTCGGGCTGATCCGGATGACGCAGCACGACGACCCCCGGATCGACCAGCTCGGCCTCGACTTTCACCTCCTTGCGGTCATCAACGAGCAGCGCGGACCCTTCGGCGAAAAACTCGATGGCGATGTCCTCGTCGTCCCATGGCTCGAGGTTTCGGTACTGCGCGTACCAACGCCCTTCGACATCAAGCAGGGACGTAATTTTCTCGCCAGACAGCTCCGGAGCTTCGGCGTCGGGGGGAGCAGCCACGTCACCCTCGGTGTCTGTTGCCCGCGATAGCGGTGCAGACACCATGGCGTATAAAGCCACAGCCAACGTGGCGTACCGTTTCACTCGATTAACTTGCACAAGTTACCGCCGCTCCGGTCACATCGGCTTGTCTTCGACCGTTGCATCATACACCGACAGCAGCTTCTCCTTGTCGAAGATCATCTCCTGCCGGCTGAGGCCGACGATGTCGTAGGTCTGCGTCAGCTCGATGGCGTCGACCGGGCAGGCCTCCTCGCACATGCCGCAGAAAATGCACCGCAGCTCGTCGAGGTCGAACTTCACCGGGTACTTCTCGCGGTCGTCCCAGGGCGACTCCTTGCCCTCGATGTGGATGCAGTTGGCGGGGCAGGCGGTCGCGCACATGAAGCAGGCGACGCAGCGGACCCGGCCG
>JBCCRT010000133.1:0-7926 GCA_039201235.1 Planctomycetota bacterium | reverse complement strand
CGACCTCGACGCGGCGCAGGACGCCTACCGCTTCGGCCGGATCGAGACCGCCGCCGCCCGCATCGACGCCTACACCCGCGACCACGGCCGCGACGCCCACGCCCTGATCGCCCGGCTCGAGCAGGGCCACATCCGCCGGACCCTCGGCGACCTCGACGCCAGCGACGCCGCCTTCGACGCCGCCCACGAGCTGGTCCGCCGCTACGACGAGTCCCCCGACGTCAGCCTCAGCCGCGAGACGCTGGCGGCCTTCACCAACCTCAACGCGCTGCCGTACCGCGGGACCTACGTCGACCGCGTGATGCTCTACACCTACCGGGCGCTCAACGCGCTGGAGCGGGGCGATACGAGCGCGGCCCGGGTCGAGCTGCGCCGGGCGTACGAGCGGCAGCGGCTGGCCGTGGCCGAGAACGCCGAGCGCATCGAGGCGGCGACGCAAACCGCCGCGGCCGACGGCGGGGGCTACGACGCCGCCCGGGCGCTGCGCGACCCGCGTCTGCGCTCCGGCCTGGATACGCAATACGCCGCCCTCGACCAATTCCGGGGGACGTTCCGGGGGTACGCGGACTTCGCCAATCCGCTGACCGAGTGGCTGCAGGGCGTGTACCACCTCGGCGACGCGGCCGACGGCTCGGACCTCGAGTGGGCCCGCAAGGCGTTCGAACGCACCGCGGGCATGACCCCCGGCAACCCTTACCTCGAAGACGACCTGGCGATGGCCGAGCGCATCGCCGCCGGCGGGCCCGACGAGCCGACGGTCTGGGTGCTGCTGGCCACCGGCGTCGCGCCGCGGCTCGAGTCGGTCCGCCTCGACATCCCGCTGTTCCTCTTCGGCGGCGGCGTGGACTACGTCGGGGCCAACTTCCCCTACCTCGTGCCCCACCCCGTCGCCCCCGGGCCGCTGACCGTCACCGCCGACGGCCGGTCCGCCACCACCCGGCCCCTCGCCGAGGTCGACGCGATGGTCGCCCAGCGCTTCGAACGCGACCTGCCCGCCATCGTCACCAAGACCCTCGTTGCGGCTGGCACCAAGGCGGCCGCCGCCTACGCCCTCCGCGAGACCTTCGACCACCGCGATGACACCGTGACCGCCCTGGTCCGCATCTTCGCCACCGTGTACCAGTACGCCGCGAACCAGGCGGACCTCCGCACTTGGGCCACCCTGCCCAAACGCTTCGAGGTCGCCCGCTTGCCGCTGCCCGCCTCGGGTAAAATCACACTGTCAATGCCCGGCGCCCCGCCGACCGAAACCACCCTGGGCCCCGGGACGTATCACGTGGTGATGGTCCGTGCCGTGACCCCCGGAACCCCCGGAAGTTTTGCCCGCGTCTCGCAGTTTTCCCTGGGTCCGCCCGTATCCCCGGAAGATTTGCCCGCTCCCGTCGAGCCGTCCCGCCCCCAGATAGTGATGGAGCCCCCGCGATGAACCCCAACCTCGTCCGCCCCCTCGGCTGGCTCGCCGCCGGCCTCTTCGTCCTGCTGATGGTGATGACGCTCACCGGCTGCCAGACGGTCAACACCGCCGCGCGGGCCGAGCCCACCGCCAAGCCCGTCTTCGTCGAAGACCGGCGGGTCACCACCGACAGCTCGCTCAAGTCCGCCGCGGGCGTCGTGCGGATCAACGAGGCCGTCGCCGGCGACGGCTTCCTTAAGGTCCAAGCAGAAGTCCTCAACGCCACCAGCACCCGCAAACGCGTCCACTACCAGTTCGAGTGGTTCGACGCCGACGGCATGCGCGTCGGCAGCAGCATGTCGAACTGGAAGGCCATCGCGCTGGCGGGCAAAGAGTCCCGGTTCATCCAAGCCGTCGCCCCGCTCAAGTCCGCCACCGACTTCCGCCTCAAACTCCAAGAACCCGAAAGCTAACCCCCCCCGGAATCTTCCCCAAAGAAGCCCACGTTCTCCGAACGTGGGCCCCGAGAACCTCACTATGACCCGCTACCTCACCCCCCTGTCGCTCGCCGCCGCCGCCGTGATGTTCCTGGCCGCGTGCACCAACAACCCCGCCCGCCGGATCGACCCGCAGGGCACCGAGACGGTCACCAGCTACGACAACCTCGACGTCCAGGACGCGACCGACGCCGCCGGGGCCATGAGCGCGTCGCTGCTGTCGTCGGGCCTGCTCGGGGCCGAGGGCGAGCCGTCGGTCATCGCTATCGACCGCTACGTCAACAACACCACCCAGCAGATCGACCGCGACGAGGTGGTCAAGAAGATCCGCGTCTCGCTCAACCAAGCCGGCGTCGCCCAGACGCTGACCACCATCGACAGCCGCGGCGAGACCGGCGGCGAGAGCAACATCGCCTCGAAGTTCGCGCGAGAAAACGTCGACGCCGAGGGCGACCTGATCACGCCGGAGCCGCTCGTGCCCGACTATGCGCTGACTTACAAGATCCTCGAGAACCGCGCCCGGGCCGGCAAGGTCCGGCAGACCACCTTCACGTTCCAGATGTCGCTGGTCGACGTCCGCAACGGTCTTGCGGTCTGGGAAGACGAGAAGCAGATCACCAAGCAGGGCGACAAGTCGTCCGTCGGCTGGTGAGCGTCCGAGGCTCGGGCAATAAACGGCGACGGCCCGCGTTGAGCGTGCATGAAGCACGCCGCCGGCCGTCTCGGTCGATCCGTCGCCCTCGGTTCCTGCCTCTTCGCCGGCCCCGCGTTCGGCGGAGCGGCACTGCCCAACATCGTGTTCATGCTGGCCGACGACCAGGCGTGGTCCGGCCTGTCGGTGCCGATGCACCCGACGCTGCCGGGCTCGTTCACCGCGGCGCACCACACGCCCCACGCCGCGCGGCTCGCCGCCCAGGGCACGCGGTTCAGCCAAGCCTACGCCCCCGCCCCGGTCTGCGCCCCGACGCGGGCGGCGCTGGTCACGGGCCGCAGCCCCGCGTCGCTGGGCTGGACGCGGGCCGGCCCGTCGCTGCGGGCGGCCGACAACCCGCCGCTGCTGCCGGGCGCCAACGCCCGCCAACTCGACGGTGAGTATGTCACCTTCGCCGAGCGGCTGATTGACGCGGGCTACGCCACCGCCCACTTCGGCAAGTGGCACCTCTCCGGCGGCGGCCCCGAAGCCCACGGCTTCGCGGTCAGCGACGGCGACCTGGGCAACGAGGCCGCCGCGAAGTTCACCGACCCCAACCCGGTCGACCTCTTCGGCATGGCCTCGCGGGCCGAGGACTTCATGGAAGCCGCCCGCGACGACGGCCGACCGTTCTACGCCCAACTCTCCTGGCACGCCCTGCACGCGCCGCAGAACGCGCGGACCGCGACGCTGGCGAGGTACGAAACCGCCGGGCTCCGCGGCCGGGCGGCGGCGCGGGCCGCGCTGACCGAAGACCTCGACGAGGCCTTGGGCCGGGTGCTCGACGCGGTCGACCGGTTGGGTCTGGCGGGCAACACTTACGTCGTCTACACGTCCGACAACGGCGGCACCGCCCCGCGGCGACGCAACACCGACGCCGCCCTCCGCGGCGGCAAGGGCACGCTCTACGAGGGCGGGCTCCGCGTGCCGCTGATCGTCCGCGGCCCTGGCGTGGCGGCCGACGCCTGGTGCGACGTGCCGACGGTCGGGACCGACTGGTACCCGACCTTCCTCGACTGGGCCGGCCTCCGACCCGACCGTCACACGGCCGACGCCCTCGTCGGCGGCAGCCTCGCCCCGCTGCTGGCCGACCGGGCCTCGTCGGTCGACCGGCCCCGCGACGCGCTGCTGTTCCACTTCCCGCATTACCAGACCGACGACGGCCCGCACTCGGCGGTCGTCCACGGCCGACACAAGCTCATCCGCTTCGACGTGGCCGACCGCGTCGAGCTCTACGACCTGTCCGCCGACCCGGGGGAACGCGAGGACCTCGCGGCCGAGGAGCCCCGGCTGGCCCGGAGACTGACCCGGCTGCTCGACGCCGAGCTGGACGACCTCGACGCCCACCGCGTGGCCCCGAACCCGGATTACGACGCCGACGAGCCGGTCAACCTCCGCCGCCCCCGCGGGACATCGCGGCGGTGATCCGGGGGTGAGGCGGGTCAGCCGAGCGTGCCGAAGTAGCGGTCGCCCGCATCGCCGAGGCCCGGCACGATGTAGCCGCGGTCGTTGAGCCCGCGGTCGATCGCCGCCAGCACGATCGGCACGTCGGGGTGGGTTTGGCTGAGCTTCGCGACGCCCTCGGGCGCGGCGAGGATGCCGACAAACGTGATCTTGCGGCAGCCGAGTTTCTTGAGCCGATCGACCGCGGCCGCCGCGCTGCCGCCCGTGGCGAGCATGGGGTCGGCGAGCAGGACGCGGCCCGCCGCGGCGTCGGCCGGCAGCTTCTCGTAGTAAGCCTCGGGCTCGAGCGTGTCCTCGTTGCGGGCCATGCCCAGGTGCCCGACCTGCGCCGCCGGCAGCAGCCGCAGCATCCCGTCGGCCAGCCCGAGCCCGGCCCGGAGGATCGGCACGATGGTGATCGTCTCGCCCAGCCGCGGGGCCGACATCGCCTCCAGCGGGGTCTCGATCGGCGATTCGACCAGCGGCGCCCCGCGGATCGCCTCGTACGCCAGTAGGTGGCCCAACGCCTCGACCGCCTCGCGGAACCGCAGCCCCGGCGTCTCGCGGTCCCGCAGGTCCGTCAGCAGGTCCCCGATCAGCGGGTGATCCGCCAACGTCACGTTGGGCCAATCCGTGGCATATGTCATGCGTTGCTACCGTTCGGGGCCTTGTTTCGCGCAGAAAAAAACCGAGCGACGCAGAATAATGAAAGAGAAAATAACGGGGGATGCGTGGCGGCGCTCGGCGGGGGGAACTCACCCGGTTCTAAACGGTGTACATCGCGTCGGTCGGCCTCCTTTCGACAAAAGGGGTCGCTGTCAGTCTATTCTCATTATCGACGGCCCCCACCGCCCGGACAAGCGAAATTTCCGGGGAGGGTAGCGGGCGGACTCGTCCGCCCGTCGTGTCGTCACGGCACCGCCACCAACACCGTCGGCCCGCCCCGCGGCGTGAGGTGCTCCCAATCTGCCACCAAACGCCGCAGCCGGTCGGAGGTCACCGCCGCGTCGAAGCCGTACGTCGCGTGCAGCCGGTCGATCTCGCTGTAGCCGAGCCAGAGGTGCGTCACGCCGCGTTCGCGGAGCCACACCGCGGCCGCGGCCGGGTCATCGGTCGTCTCCAGCAGCGGCGTGACCGGCGAGCGGTCGAACGCGCTGGCGTACACCAGCTCCGGCCCCCGCGGCGACACCCCGCCCCGGCCGAGATACAGCAGCGACTGGTTGTTCCCCACCGCCATGACCTTCCCGCCGGGCAGCTCGTTCACCGGCGACGGCCCGATGGCACCCCGCCCCAGCGGCGGCGGCAGCCCGTCGACCAACAGCGTCAGCGGGGCCGGGACCCGTCGGCCGTCGTCGGTCGTCAGCCGCGGCGTCTGGTCCCACAGCACGGCGATCGACCCGACCGTCAGCACCGCCACCACCCCACCGCCCGCCAGCCCGCTGAGCCACGGCCGCCACGCCCCGGCCACCGCCGCCACGGCCCCCACCCCGGCCGCCAGCGGCACCACCACCACGATCAGAAACCGGCTCTGCAGGTGCGTCGCTGTCAGCCACCAACCGAACTGCCACAGCAACACGCCCAACAACACCGCCGCCGCGAACCGCGTCGGGCCCCGCGTCAGCCCAACCACCAGGCCGACCCCTGCCGCAAGCCACAGCACCGGCACCCCGCCCTCAACCCCGAACCGCGCCACGTTCCGCGACTCCGCCGGCGTCGGCGACCCGCCCCACGCCCCGTACCCCGCGTTGCCCAACGCCTGCCGCCACACCACCCCCCCGCCCCCGGAAATATCCCCGGAAGCGTCCGCGGAAGCCCCGTGCGCCTCGTCCCACCGCGCCGCTCGCTCCGCGTCCCAGTGCCCTGCACCCAGCACCCCCGTCGCGAACGGGAACACCGGGTTGCCCGTCCACGCCGCGTTCCGCACCAGATACGGCGACAGCGTCAACACCCCCGCCAACCCGCACACCCCCGCGGCCGCCAGCGACGTCTTCCAACCCCCCTCCCGCCAGAGCCGACACAGCAAGACCAGACCGAGCGGCAACGCCACCGTGAACCCGGCCGTCAGCTTCGCCAGCGTCGCCGCCCCCGCCAGCCCACCCAAGGCCACCGCCGTAAGCAGCGTCACCCGCTCCCCCCGCCGCAGCAGCAGCGACAGCCCCACCGCCGCGAACGCCACCACCGCCATCTCGTTGTACGCCGACGACCCCGTCACCGCCGTCCACGGCACCACCAGCACGACAGCCCCGCCCAACACCGCCGCCGTCACTCCCACCCACGGCCGTAGCAGCGACGTCACCCCCGCCGCCGCCAGCACCGCGAACGACGCGTGAAACAGCTGCGCGGTGTAGACCGACTCGCCCGCTACGCCGCCCCGCATCGCCATCAGCGTCCCGTACGCCGACTCCAGCAGCCCCGGCAGATACGCATAGACGTTGTGCTCCAGCTCAACCGCCCGGCCCGCCGCGACCCACTCCCGCGGTACCTGCAGGTGGTAGCTCGTCGTGTCGTACTGCAGCGCCTCGACCCGCCACAACGTCCCCGGCGGGCAGCACGCCGCCACCAGCAGCACCGCCAGCCCCGGCGTCCACGCCAACCACGCCCAACTCACCCTCAAGCCGGACCCGAGCTTGCGAAGGTCCGGATCGCCCAACCGAGGCCACAAGCCCCACCCCGCCAACCCCAGCCCCACCAACTGCGGTAAAAACGTCACCGCCCCCCCGTAACCCAGCGTCAGCCGCGTCACGTAGTCCACGACCAGCAGTACCGCTATGCCCACCCCGAACGCCGCGACCCCGCGTTGCCGCAGCAACGACCCGTAGCCCCATGCCGCCAACCACCACAGCAGTAACCATGGCCCAGCTTCGAGCCCGATAACCCACACCGACACCCTCGGGAGCAGCCCACCCCCCAACACGAAACCGCTGAGCCCCACCCAGCCCAGTAGAAACAAACCCGCGACCACGGGCAAAGAACCCGCCGCGGCGGGGCGGACATTCGGATCACGCGTCGCTCCGGGCATCGGCCGGTTACCTTAACCGGCGTCGGTCGGCTCGGACGCGGCCGAGCCTTCGGCCGTTTTCGCCGGCGCGTCTTCCAGATCGAACAGCCGACGCAGCGCCGCGGCGTAGAACCCCATCGACACGTCAGACGGCACCGAGTGCTGCGGGTCCCCACCGCTCTCTGGCGACTTCCTGGGTGTCGTGATGTGGCTCAGCGGCAGGTGCAGCACCTTGTTGATCAGCCGGTGGGTGTGCTCGTCCAGCAGCGACTCGATGCGGTCGTACCTCCGGGCGCGGTGCAGCTCGTGCATCTTGCGGAAGGTGCGGTCGCGTTCGTCCTCGCCGATGGCGCGGAGCTTGGCCCGCAGCTGCCGCACCAGGACGCCCAGGTCCTGGTGCTGGGCCGCGCCGACGCAGCGGTCGGCCGCCTGCCGCACCATCGCTTCGCAGCGGTCGATCTTCTCCCGCCGCTGCGGCGCGTCCGCCAGCGCCGCATTCAGGTCGTCGAGGTTGTAGAGATACACGTTCGGCAGCGCCCCGACCGCCGGCTCGATGTCCCGCGGCACCGCCAGGTCGATCAGGAACAGCGGGCGGTTGCGCCGGCGACGCACCAGCGGGCCGAACCGCTCGGCGGTGATCACCGGTTCGTCCGACGCCGTACCCGACAGCACCACGTCCGCCTCGACCAGCACCTGGTCCAGGTCTTCCCACGGCCGCACGCCCCCGTCCCGCCCGGCCTCGCCCAGCCCCAGCCCCGTCGCAAGCCGACGCCCCGCCGCCGGCGTGCGGTTGACCACCCACGTCCGGCCCGGCCGACGCTCCATCATCCGCGCCAGCGTCGACTTGGTGATCTCGCCCGCGCCCAGCCCCGCGATCGTCTTGTCGTGGAACGACTCGAACAGG
>JBCCRT010000132.1:0-7993 GCA_039201235.1 Planctomycetota bacterium | reverse complement strand
CACGGCCCGGGAGTGGAACGACCAGATCGTGTTCCTGCACCGCGTCGCCGCCGGCGCGGCCGACCGCAGCTACGGCATCCAGGTCGCCCGCCTCGCGGGGCTGCCCGACCCGGTGGTGAAACGCGCCCAGGAGCTGCTCGGTCGGCTCGCGGTCGACCACGGCGCGGGCCCGACGAAATCCCCGGCCGCGGCCCCGCCCGACGCCGCGCCACTGTTCGCCGCCGCCGCCCCGCCGCACCCGGCCGTCGAAGGCCTGCGGTCGCTCGACCTCGACCGGCTCACGCCGATGGACGCGTTCGATGCGCTGCGCCGGCTGCGCGGCCTCGCCGACGACGACGGCTGACCCCGCGCGGCGCGTCTCCTAAGCTCCCCCGATGCCCGCCGCCCCGCCGCTGCCCGAGACCACGAGTGCCCAACGCGCCCGCGCCCGCCGGCTCTACGCCAAGCTCGACGCGCTCTACCCGGACGCCCGCTGCGACCTGAACTACGACTCGCCGTTTCAGCTCCTGGTCGCCACGATCCTCTCGGCCCAGTGCCTCGACGCCACCGTCAACAAGGCCACCCCGGAACTTTTCAACCAATACCCCACCCCCGGAACAATGGCCGCGGCCCCGCTGGAACATCTAGAGAAACTCGTCAAGACCTGCGGCTTCTACCGCAACAAAGCCAAGAACCTCAAGGCCGCCGCCACCGCGATCGTCGAAGACTTCGGCGGTGAACTCCCGCGCACCATCGAAGAGCTGATTCAACTTCCGGGGGCGGCCCGCAAGACGGCCAACGTCGTGCTCGGCAACGCGTTCGGCCTCAACCACGGCATGGTCGTCGACACCCACATCGGCCGGCTGTCGTCCCGCCTCGGGTTTACAAAGCACCACCCCAAAAACGCCGTGATGATCGAACGCGACCTGATGGCGGCCTTCCCCCGCGACACGTGGACCCAGCTCGCACACCTCTTCATCGCCCACGGCCGGGCGGTGTGCAAATCGCAGAACCCCCGCTGCGACGACTGCCCGCTGCGGCGGCGGTGCCCGCGGGTCGGCGTCGCCTGACGCCCCGCCTCACGCCTCCTGCGAGACCTCGGCGTCCGTGACCTCCGCGTCCAGCGGCACGTGCGTCGGCGAAAGCTGGTGCTCCCGCAAAAACGTCGTCAGCATCGCGATGTAGCTCGCCCGGATCAGCGGGGCGTCGCCGAAGCCCAGCTTCTGCCGCACGGCCTCGACGTCGTCTTCCGTGCCGCCCTCGATCTCGACGTAGTGGCCCAGGTGCGGCAGGCGGTCGATCTCGACGCGGCAGCCGTCGAGTAGGTACCGGCTGCGGTGCTTCTCGAAGCTCAGGACCGGGTGGTAGCCCAGGGCGGACAGCAGCTGCGCCGCGCCGCGGGCGTCCGCGACGCCGACCTCGGTCTCGGCCCGGCTCTTGAGGCGGCCGTGGGCGCGGGGGCCCTTGTGGGTCATCACCGCGTGGGTCGCCCCGCCCGCGTCGTCCACCTCGACGCGGACCCGCAGGCCCTGGTCCGACGTCTTGAGGTCGCCCTCGTCGCGGTCGTAGTAGGTGCTCGTCTCGACGAACCGGCGGTCGAGTACAGCGTCGAGTTCCTCGAGCCGGCCCACGAGCGCGTCGGGGTCAGCGAGTTTCAGTTTGGCTTCAACTTCGATAATCATGGGCGGAGTTTAGGGGGGCGGCCGAAGACGTGCCGGCGGATCGATGCGGCGCGGGCCAGGGCGTGGACCCGCCGAGGCCGGTTGAGCCCATGATTCTTCCGGGGCCGGCGTAAATGGTCCCGGGCGTGGCGGCCCAGGGTCCCGGGGGTCAGCAGCAAGGCCAGCGGCGTCGGCAGCCCGGCGTCCCGCGCGATCCGCCACAGCAGCCAGCGATCGGTCAGGGTCAGGCCCAGGTCCCGACCGACGCGGTTGAACACGACCAGCCGGTGCGGCCGGACCCGCTGTTGCCGCAGCCAGCCGAGCAGCGAGATCACGCTCAGCAGCGTCAGCAACGTCCCGAAGATCACCAACGCGTCTTCGACCCGCAGGCCGCTGCCGCGTTCCAGGGCGTAACGCCCGACCTCGGAGGGGTCGCCGTCGAACAGCCGGCCGGCGAGGATCGGCGGGAAGTGGGTAGCGGGGTTCATGCTGCGTCTCCAGTGGCTGCCGAATTTATCGGGGCCGGCCCACGCAGCAGCCCCGCCCGCTCGGCGGTGACGACGATTTCCAGGGCCCGCCGCCGCGCGTCGCCGCCGCGCTCGGCGAATCTCCGCAGCCGCCGCGTCGCGGCCGGGTCGAGTTGCAGCGCCTCGGCCGCCGCGGCGCGACGCTGCGCGGCGTCCCACCGCGGCCAGCCGTGCCACATCCGGTCAAACGCGTCACGCCGGCGGTGGCGCTCGGCCAGCGTCCGCACCGCCGTGTGGTCCGACCGCGTCAGCTCCGCCCCATACGCCTCGGCCCGGCCCCGGTCGGCCAACAGCCAGACCGCCGCCAGGCGGGCGACCGCGGCGTCGGGGTCCCGCGTCGCCGCCGCCGCCGCCGCCCGCCCCACCACGTCGGCGGCCCGCGGGTCGGACCCCTTGATTTCGGTCATCCGCCGCAGCGCCGCAAGCCGCACGCCCGCGTCGGGGTCGTCGAGCATCGCCGCCCACCGCGTCGCCCGGCCCAGGTCCCCCAGGGGCAGAACACCCACCCACGCCGCATACGCCCGCCGCCCGGCCGGGTCGGCCGCGAGCCGACGCTCCGCCGTGTCCACCGTCATCCCCTCCGCGTCGCAGGTCCGTGTCAGTGCCCTGCCCACCGCCGGCAGACTCATCACGTGCTCCTGCCCGGCCATCGCCTCGGCCCAGCCGTCCCCCTCGGCAAAGCACCGCCTCAGCCCCGCTGCCGCGGCGCCCACCAGCGGCCCGAAGTCCAACGCCACCAACAGCCCCCGCCGCAACCCCGGAAGCCCCGAACCCGCCGCCCCGCTCAGCAACCCCCGCATCGGCCCCACCGCCGGGTGCTCCGCCTCGCTCAACGCCGCGACCGCCGCGGCCCGGCCCCGCGCGCCGTCCGTTTCCCCCCCCGTGAGCACCCGCGGCCCCAGCCCCAGCCACGCCCTCAGGGCCGCCTGATCACCCCCCGGCCGGTGCCGGGCGACCGATTCGCCCACCGCGTCGGCCAGCCCCGCCGCGGCCCGCGGCGGCATCGCCGCGACCCCCTCGACCAGCCCGCAGAGCGTCGCCGACGCCGCGGCCCGCACCGCCGGCGTGTCGCTCCGCAGTTTCTCGATGACCAGGTACCCGAACCCCCCCGCGTTCGCCGCCGCGATCAGGGCCAGGGCGTGACGCTGCATCGCCGGGTCCGCCGATGCCGCGACCTTCCGCAACGGCCCCGCCAGCCGGCCGATCAGCCCCGCCAGCTCGGCCCGCGACCCCCCGTCCAGTTCGTCCCACCGGCGGATCAGCGCCGCGTGGCCCTCGGGCCGGCCGCGCCGCAGCAGCAGCCCGATCAACCGACGCCGGCCCACCGGCTCGGCCGTGTCCCACGCCCGCCCCAACGCCGGGTCTACCGAGCCGTGCCCGGTCAGCCACGCGTCCGCCGGCTCCGCCGCCGCCAATCGCTCCATCAGAGGGTATCGCCACGCCATGTGCTGGTCCCGTCCGTCCTCCGGTCGCCGCGAACACCGCCGCGAACCGGGTCGTACCGATGGGTACAGGTGTTATCGGCCGCCCCAAGCCGGGTCAGCCAGCCGGCCCGCCGCCCGCCGATCCCCCCAAAAACCGGAATTTCGGCCCCGCAAACCCAGATTCCCCGCAGAAATCAGCAGAAAAAAGGTTCCCTTATGGCCCCGCACCGCTATACTTTTCGATCATCGCACGGCAGGACGCCGGCGACGGGAACGACACGTTCCCGAAAGAATCCTCATGCTTGACGTTTCACCCCGAACCCGCCCCCACGGGCGACGAGGACGCTATGTCTGTCAGTTCTAAGTCCCTGAATCTGCCGACTTTCCGCATGATGCTCTACCGTCGGCCGCTACACCCTGAGCTTTTCAATCTCCAGTCCCGCCGCAGCGACCGCCACGGCGAATACGAGGTCGAGTCCTGGCTCACGCCCGGCGGTCACGTCGTACGCTTCGGCGTCGAAGGCCAGCAGATGACGGAGACCGTCATCGACTCGGGCGACCACCTGCCCGAGACCGGCCTGATCCACGCCCTGCCCTGCCTCGGCGAAAAGGACTACGAGATGGAGCCCGAAGACCGCCTCGGCTTTTTCACCACCGTCCAGACCGAGTCGCTGACCGACAACCTCTACCGCGCTACCCTCCGCGAGATGGAGACCTTCGCCCACGAGACCGGCTCGCTGAGCCACCGCTGGGAGACCGCCGACGGTGCCAACCTCTCCGTGCTCGACGCCCAGAAGTACAAGCGCGAGTACCACGTCCAGTCGTACCACCTCGTGGCCCGCAACGGCACCGTCCTGCGGACCCAGTCGATCTTCGAGATCCAGGCCTGACCGTCGGAAGGCGGATTTCGGATTTCGGGCATAACCTAAACCTACCGGACCCGCGGCCCCGCCCGCGGGTTTTTTCTTGCGCCCGCAGCGGCCGGCCTTACCCCCTCTCCCTCCGGCAGAGGTCCGGGGTGAAGGCGGTGTGACAAAAAGCCCAACCACTTTGAGAACCCACCCCGCGGCACGACCTCCCTCACCCTGCCCCTCTCCCGGAGGGTGAGGGGACCAACCCCAAGGCCCGCTTACCCGATCCGGTCACCGCCCCAAAACTCGGAGTTACACTCGGCCCCATGATCGACACCCCACCCCCCGCCCGGGCCGAGACCGTCAGGCAGATCGAGGACATCGGCCTGGTGGCGATCATCCGGGCACGGTCCAGCGGCGGGCTGCTGGACACCTGCGCCGCCCTAGCGGACGGCGGGGTGACGGTGGTCGAGGTGACGATGACCACGCCCGGCGCGCTCGACGCGATCGCGGCGGCCCGGACCCAGCTGGGCGACCGGGTGCTGGTCGGGGTCGGGTCGGTGCTCGACGCCGAGACCGCGAAGCTCGCCGTCGAGGCCGGGGCGCGGTTCGTGGTGAGCCCGGTGCTGCGGCCGGCGGTGATCGAGCGGGCGCACGCCCTGGGCGTACCGTGTTTCGCCGGGGCGTTCACGCCGACGGAGGTGCTGGACGCCTTCGAGGCCGGCAGCGACGTGGTCAAGGTGTTCCCGGCCAACCATCACGGGCCGCGCTTCTTCAGGGACATCCTCGCCCCGATGCCACACCTGCGGCTGACGCCGACGGGCGGGGTGAGCCTCGAGACGATCCCCGACTGGTTCGCGGCCGGGGCCCGGTGCGTGGGCGTCGGCTCGTCGCTGGTGAAGCGTGAGCTGGTCGAGGGGGCGAAGTGGGGCGAGCTGACCGCCCTGGGCGAGCGGTACGTCGCGGCGGTGGCCGCGGCCCGTGGGTGAGCGGCCCGCCGGCATCCTTCCCATCTTGCCGCGCCGGGTTTCGCCCGCCGGGCTGACCGTCACAATCGACACCTCGGCCGGTTTTTCTGACCGCCCCGCTTCCGGGGGGCTTGTGCGCGGGCCGATCGAATCATTGGTTGGTCTCGACCCGATCGCACCACGTCTGCGACGCACCGATTTTTGGGGAACACGATGCTGACTCCGCAACGCCGGCGGATGCTGGGGCTCGCCGAGTGCCCGCACTGCGGCCACGAACTGACCGCCCCGCTCGGGGCCGGGGGCAAGACCGCCCGCTGCACCGCGTGCGACCAACGCTTCCGGCTGCCCTCGGCCGAGATGCTGTTCAACAACGCCGCCGTCTACCTGATGCTGAATCAGGTCGAAGACCTCCACGCCGACGACACCCGGCGTGAGATCCGGTTCTCGGCCTGAATCAGCCTGCCCCTCCGGCCGGCAGCGAGATCACGAAGTCGCTGCCCCGGCCCGGCTCGCTGTGGACGGTCAGCGTCCCGCCGTGCTCCTCGACCAGCCGCCGGGTCGTCGGCAGACCCAGGCCCGTGCCGCCGCGCTTCGACGAGTAGTAGGGCTGAAAGATCTTGCCGGCCTGTTCCGCGGTCATCCCCGGGCCGGTGTCGGTGACGTGGACCTCCAGCCGCGGCCCGCCCTGGCCCCGCCGCCGCAACGTCCGCAGGATCAGCTCGCCCGCCCCGCCGTTCGGCACGCCCGCCTCCCGGGCGTCCGCCATCGCCTGGCAGGCATTGAGCATCAGGTTCAGCAGCGCCTGCTTGAGCAGCGGCGCGTCGATCTCCGCCGTCGCGGGCCGGGCCCGCAGGTCGGCCCGCAGGCGGACCCCCGCCTCTTCGGCCTGGGGCTCGAAGAAGTCGATCAGCTCGTCGATCAATTCGTTGAGGTCCACCGGCGCGCGGTCCAGCGTGACCCGGCCGGCGAAGCGGAGAAAGTCTTCGAGGATCTCCCGCAGCCGGGCCGTCTCGCGGTACAGCCCGTCGGTGCGTTTGCGGATGCGGGCCAGCCGTTCCCGCGGCGGGTCGCCCCGCCGGGCGGGCAGCGGGCGGTCGGGGTCCGGCTTCGGCGGCGGCGGAAGGACGTCCGCCAGCTCCGCGAGGTCCTCCTGGATCAACTGCACGTTCAGCCCCACCGTCGAGAGCGGGTTCTTGATCTCGTGCGCCAGCCCGCCGGTCATCGTGCCCAGCTCCGCCAGCCGCTCGGCGGCGACGGCCCGCCGCTCGAGCTCACGCTGCCGCCGCTGGCTGCGCCGCGACCACCCCCACACCGCCGGCACCGCCAGCAACACGCCCGTCGCCATCCCCACGAACCATACCGGCAGCCACGACATGCGGGCCAGCATAGCTTGCGGGGTTCCGGGGCCGGCTACTCGTTCGCGACCACGTCGCTCTCGACGCGGTTAACCGTGCGGGCCTGGAAGCCCTTCTCGCCCTCGGTCAGCTCGTACTCGACCTCCTCGCCGTCGCGCAGCGAACGGAACCCGTCGCCGCCGATCTGCGAGTAGTGGACGAACACGTCCTGGCCCTGCGGGCCGTTGATAAAACCGTACCCCTTCTTCGGGTCGAACCACTTGACCGCCCCACGCATCAACTCGGACGAAGACATGATGTACTCCTCAAAACAAAAAAGAAGATGAACTCAGACTACGAACCAGAGACATGAAACCCCGGGTCTACACCCGACTAACCAACCGTTCATCGGCCGAAACACGGCGAACCATCAAGAGAACCAGCAGCGGATACGACCGAGAACATCCGACAGACCAGAAACAACTTCGCGACACGTAACACTAGCACACGGATTGCCCGGGGAAAAGCAAATCTTCCCCGCCGTTTGGCTCGACCCGGTCGGTGGCCGACGTCGGCTTACTCGAAGTCGCCGTCGCCGTCGACGAAGCCCACGAGCTTCCGGCTGCGGACCGGGTGCTGCAGCTTGCGGATGGCCTTGGCTTCGACCTGGCGGACGCGTTCGCGGGTGACCTTGAAGATCCGGCCGACCTCTTCGAGGGTGTAGGTGTAGCCGTCGCCGATGCCGTAACGCAGCTTGATGATCTCGCGTTCCCGGTAGGTCAGGGTCTTGAGCACCTGCTCGATGCGCTGGCGGAGCATGTCGCTGGTCGCGGATTCGGACGGGTTGTGGGCCGACTCGTCTTCGATGAAGTCGCCGAAGTACGAGTCTTCGGACTCGCCGACGGGCCGGTCGAGGCTGATGGGGTGCCGGCTGATCTTCATGACCCGACGGGCCTCGACGACGGGCATCTTGGCGGCCTCGGCGATCTCCTCGATCGTGGGCTCGCGGCCCAGGTCCTGCAGCAGGTTCTTGGCGATGTTGCGCAGCTTGCTCATCGTCTCGATCATGTGCACCGGGATGCGGATCGTCCGGGCGTGGTCCGCGATGGCGCGGGTGATCGCCTGGCGGATCCACCACGTGGCGTAGGTCGAGAACTTGTAGCCCCGCTTGTACTCGTACTTGTCGACCGCCCGCATCAGCCCGGTGTTGCCTTCCTGGATGATGTCGAGGAACGACAGGCCGCGGTTG
>JBCCRT010000131.1:0-8008 GCA_039201235.1 Planctomycetota bacterium | reverse complement strand
CGTAGACTTGCATAACTGGTGGGTAGCCTATCCGAGTTTCCAAATATCCTCTTAGAGGCTAGCCCCTTCTTACAGGGCCGCTTTTTCTAAAACCCGATTAAGTTTACTCGCGGTCGGCGCGGAGATTCACGCCGACGCTGAGCGCAGCGAAGCGTCTGGTCACATCACCCGTCGCGGAACGTCCAGACCCACGCGCCTTGGTTGCCGTGACGGACGATGTAGTTGAACACGTTGAGCTGGTGTCCCCGATCGGTCACGCGGATCGGATCGCCGCTGCTGGCCCAGACCCGGCCCGGCAGCCGATCCCGCACCGCGTGTGAGGCGTGCTGCTTCCACGTGCCGACGATCCGCTTGATCTCGCTGCGGTCGATCGGGAGCTTAGCCAAGACGTGGGCGTGGTGGTGGTCGACCGACACCGCGAGCACTTCGTGTTGTTGCTCCTGGGCTTTTTGTAGCAAGGCCCCGCCGAGGACCAGGAAGAAATCCTCGGGGAAGCTGACAGGCGGTCGGCTGTTGGCGGCGATCACGCGTTGCAAGCCGGCGTGTTTGCCTGCGGGTGGTGGCGATTTGTAATCGCCCGACGAGTGTTTGCGGTGGTTGCGGCTGCGGAAGCCGCGGGGGTCACCCGGGAGCCAAGTGCCGCGGGCGTTGAGAATGAGATGCCACCATCAGAGCGGTGGGTCGTGCATGGATGCAGGGTACCAGACGCTTCGCTGCGCTCAGCGTCTGGTCGTCAACCTGCCGGCCCCAGCACCATCTCGTCGACGCTCTTGCCCGCCGGCACCATCGGGTAGACGTGCTCGTGCTTCTCGACCAGCGCATCCAGCACGGCCGGGCCGTCGTAAGCGAGGAACTCGTCCATCACCTTCGGCAGGTCCGCGAGCTTTGTCACGCGGAACGCGCCGCAGTGCATCGCCTCGATCAGCTTGCAGAAGTCGGGGTTGTGCATCTCGGTGTGGCTGTAGCGTTCTTCGTAGAACAGGTCCTGCCACTGCTTGACCATGCCCTGGAAGTCGTTGTTCAGGATGATGGTCTTGGCGGGGATCTTGTATTGCGCGGCGGTAGTCATCTCCATGCAGGTCATGGAGAAGCTGCCGTCGCCGTCGATGTTGACGACCTGACGGGGCTTTCGGCCTTCGCGCTCGGCCTCGACCATCTCGCCGAGCTGGGCCCCGACGGACGACGGCACGCCGAAGCCCATCGTGCCCAGGCCCCCGGACGTGAGCCACTGTCTCGGGGTGCGGTATTTGTAGAACTGCGCGGCCCACATCTGGTGTTGACCGACGCCGGTCGTCACGATCGCTTCGCCCCCGGAACTTTTGTAGAGCTGTTCGATGACCGCTTGAGGTTTGAGGTGGAACTCGCGCTCGTCGACGTCGTAGGCGTAGGGGTGGTCGCGTTTCCAGTCGGCGATCTGCTTGAACCAGGCGTCGCGGGCCTGGGGTTTGAGCAGAGGCAGCAGGAGCTCGAGGTTCTTGCGGGCGTCGCCCTCGACGCCGATGGTGACGGGGACGGCCTTGTTGATGTTCTCGGGGGCGATGTCGAAGTGGATGATCCCGCCGCGGCCCTCGGCCTCGGCGGCGCGGGCGGTGGGGGCGAACTTGGCGACGTTGCCGGTGACGCGGTCGTCGAAGCGGGCGCCGACGGAGACCACGACGTCGGCGTCGCGCATGGCCCAGTTGGCGTAGGCCGCGCCGTGCATGCCGAGCATGTCGAGGTTGTATTTGTCCCGCGTCTGGTCGAACGCGCCGAGGCCCTGGAGCGTGGTGGTCACGGGGATGTTGCCCGCCTCGACGCACTGGCCCAGCACGCCGGTCGCGCCCGAGAGGATCGCGCCCTGGCCGACGTAGAACAGCGGCTTCTCCGCGGCGTTGATCATCGCGGCGGCCCGTTCGATCTCGGACGACGTGCCTGCCTCGCGGATGTGGTAGCCCGGCAGGTGCGGCTCGGCGTAGACCTCTTCGTTCAGGACGCTGGCGGTCACGTCCTTGGGCAGGTCCACGAACACCGGGCCGGGCCGACCGGTGGTGGCGACGAGGAACGCCTGGTTGATGGCGCGGGGGATGTCGCGGGCGTGCTTGACCAGGACGTTCCACTTGGTGCAGGGCCGGGTGATGCCGGTCATGTCGGCCTCCTGGAACGCGTCGGTGCCGATGGCGCTCGTGGCGACCTGGCCGGCGAAGACGATCAAGGGGGTGCCGTCCATCAGCGCGTCCTGCAGGGGGGTGACCGTGTTGGTCGCGCCGGGGCCGGAGGTGACCAGGACGATGCCGGGCTTGCCGGTGATGCGGGCGTAGCCTTGAGCCATGTGGCCCGCGCCCTGCTCGTGTCGGGAGAGGATGAAGTTGAACTGCTTGGACTCGTGGATGGCGTCGAAGACCGGCAGGATCGCGCCGCCGGGGTAGCCGAAGATGGTGTCGACGCCGTGGTCCTTCATCATCTCGTGGAAGACCTGGGCGCCGGTCATGCCGCGGAAGCGGTCGGTGGGTCGGCCGTGCCGGGGCGACGGGACGGCGGCGGCGTTGAGCTGCTGGGGGATGCGTTTTTTGGGCGACGGGGCGGGGGCCATGGCGGGGTTCCGGGGTAAGGGGCCGGGGGTTGCCCGGTGGGATCAACAGCTTCTCAACGGTCAATTCGACCGGAGAAGCATCGAGTCGTAAATCAAAAAGTGGGGATAGGTCGGTTTCGTCGTTGAGGCGCGGGTCGTCCGCTCAACTAACGACGACGCTGAGTGGCGTGACTGACGGGGACTGAGTAGCCGGGAGCTGGGACTGCATAGGTGTGCATGTTAACGGCTGGGCGGCGGGGAGACAAGAAAATCCGTCCGCGTTAGAGGGTCGACGCCAGCCGGATCGTCGGCTGGGCGTCGCGGACGTCGCCCATCGTGTCGCCGACGAGGTAGAAGACCATGCCGGCTTCGCGCCAGACCATCATGGGGGTGTCGGTGTGGTCCGACGGCGGGACGTAGGGCACGCCGGGGTCGAGCGTGGGCCGGCCGTCGTAGCGTTTGATCCAGAGCGAGAGCGTCCGGCCGTCGGGGTTTTCGTAGAGGACGTGGACCGAGTCGCCGCCGGGCAGCGGGCAGACGCCGGCCACGTCGTAGTCGTAGCCGAGGATCGAGAGGTCGAGCGCGGCTCCGTTGATCTCCTGGCCGACGTGCTGCACGAGTGCGTCGTCGAGCTGCGTGATTTCGGCGGGGAAGAGATCGGTGCCGTAGGGCGTGGCCTCGCCGAGGGCGCACTGGTTGTGACGTCGGCCGAAATTGCTGGCGAGCGACGCGGTAATCAGCCCGTCGGCGGTATAGCCCCCGCCGGACGCGTCGTTGCGGAAGGCGTTGAGGCCGACGAAGCCGACGATCAGCAGCGAGGCGGCGACCGCTAGCGGCGTGGCCCACCGGCCGATTGTGGCGAGCACGTCGGGACGCGACGGCGCGGCCGCCGATGTTTCCGAGGCTTCGTCGGCCGGCGTCATCGTTTCGAGTTGCCGGCGTAGCGCATCGGGGCAGCGGTGGTTCTCGCCGCCGTCCATGACCCGGCCGCAGGCGTGGCGGAGCTGCTGCTGGTGCATGACGCGTCGGGTCTGCGTCGGGTCGGCCGCCATCTGCTCGAGCGCGCGGAGGTTCTGCTCGCGGTCGAGCTCGCCGTCGGCGAACGCGGGCATCAGTTCGCGGGATTCTTCGGGGGGCGTGCCGGGGTTCATGGTTCGTGCTTTCCGCTCTCCAACGCTGATTTTCGAAACCTTGGACTTCGGACCTTCGGCCTTCGACGCTTATCCAACCGCGATGCCCTGCTCCGCCGCGTATTCCGCGAGCTGCTTGCTGAGGATGCCGCGGGCCCGGTACAGCCGGCTCATCACGGTACCCAGGGCCACGCCCAGCACCTCGCCGATCTCGCGGTACTTCAGCCCCTCGACGGCCCAGAGCAGCAGCACCTCGCGGTAGTGGTCGGGCAGCTCCTCGATCGCGTGTTTCAGCCGGTCGTCGACCTGCTCCCAGTCGAGGTGTTCGAGGTCCCAGGCCGGCGGCGGCTCGTCGAGCTCGCTGGGTGTGCTCTCGTGGATGTAGTCGTCGGGGAGGGTGGGTTCACGTTTGCGTTTCTGGTAGCGGGTGTAGAAGCTGTTGTGCAGGATCTTGAACAGCCAGGGCTTCACGCCGCGGTCGCCGAGCTCGAAACGGGCCTCGGCCTTGAAGGCCTTGAGGTAGGTCTCTTGGACGAGGTCGGACGCCTCGTCGGGGTGGCGGGCCAGGTGCATGGCCATGCGGTAGACCGCGTCGATCTCCGCGAGGGCGAGTTGTCGGAACGCGGCGCTGTCCACGGGTGGTTTCCAACGGGACGGGCCGCGTCCTGACTGTCACGGGTGATGACCCGGACGGAGCGGCCGTTATTCCCGGCGGTCGGGCCGGGGGTAGAAAATTTAGCCGAACAAGGCGTCGCGCGGGTCGGCGGGGGGCAAGCGGCCGGAGGCGGGCGGCGGCTCGGGGTCGAGACGCCACGACCGGCGGAGGTCGGCCCCGGCGTCGCGGAGGTCGCTGCCGAGCTGGACCCACTGCCGGCGGGTGGCGTCGTGGGCGGCGTCGAGACGCTGCGGCAGGGCGTCCAGGCGTTCGGGCAGGCGGGCCGCGGCGGCGAGCGACGGGCCGAGGCGTTGGCCGATCTCGGCTTCGACCTCGCCGAGGCCGCCGACCATGGCCTGGAGCGACACGCCGAGCTGGCCGGGCACCGGTCGGTCGGCGAGCCAGGCGGCGGGTTGGGTCGGAGATTCCCGGGATTCCGGGGGTCTGCTGAACCAGGTGAGGGCCAGCAGCAGGGCGGCGGTCGCCGCGGTCCCGAGGCCGGTGAGGCGGGCGAGCCGACCGAGGACGGCAGCGGGGCTCGGCGTCGGGGCGGGCCGCGTTTGACGGGCCGGGTAGTCGCCGACCGGGTAGACCTGATCGGCCAGTACCCGGCGGCGGGCCGTGGCGTCGCGGCGGAGTTGGGTTTCGAGGGATGGGGTCTTCATGTTGTTCAACTCGCCACAGGGTATTCGGTTACGGCCGGAGAAGTCTCGGAAACAGACAGGTTGGCCGCCAGCGTCTTGCGGGCGCGGTGCAGCAGGACCCGGGCGTTGACCCGGCTGACGCCGAGGGCCCGGGCGGCCTCGGCCGGGGTCAGCCCCTCGCCGTAGACCAGCCACAACGCGGTCCACTGGTTCTTCGGTAGCAGCGCGTCGGCCCGCTTCCACAGGCCGTCGCCCGCTTCGGCGTCGATCGCCCGCTGCAGCGGCCCGGGCTCGTTGTCGGCGACCCCGGCGTAGGGCGTGTCGCCCCGCGGCTCGGCGGTCGGCCGACGTTGCGAAGCCCGGCCGTGGTCGATCGCCTTGCGCACCGCGATCGTGAACAGCCACGGACCGAACCGCCGCCGCGGGTCGTAGCGGTCGAGCTTCTCGTAGGCGGTCCACAGCGTCGTCTGGGCCAGGTCCTCGGCGTCGGCTTCGCGGCCGACGCGGCGGGTCAGCAGGTGCACCAGCCGGGCGCGGTACCGCCGGTCGAGCGTTTCGAAGCTGCGGACGCAGCCCCCGCGCGCCGCGGCGGCGAGGGCTTCGTCCGTGGGCTCTAGATGGTCGTCCGCGGGGTCGGGCATGCTCGGCGGCCGGGGCTCAGTCGAGGTTCAGGTCGTCGAACGCCCCGGCCTCGTCGAGCAGGTCCAGCAGCGACGCGAGGTCGTCGTTGTCGCAGCGGACCGAGAGCATCAGCGTGTCGCCGCCCTGATCCGGGCCCTTGACCGAGACGTAGGCCAGCAGGTCGCTGAGCATCTCGGCGTCGGGGTCGGAGTCGGCCGCGAGCTCGAGCATCGCCTTGCCGCCCTCGGCCAGCTGGTGCACCTGCCGGGCGCGGGCCGGGCTGGTCATCCGCAGCTCGAGGCCCAGCGTCGTCTCGTCCACGCCGGTCGCCCCGGCCAACTCCAGGGATCGGATCATGTTCAGGACGTTGGAGCCCTGGCCCTGCCCCTGCTTGAGCTGGTCCGGCAGGCGGTTGACCCACATGCGGAAGAACACGTCCCCCGGCAGGGCGGCGTCGCGCGCGACCGTCGCCCCGTCCCGGGCCGCGTCGATCAACGCCTCGGTCCGCTCCCGGTTGGGGGACATCAGCGCGACGCCGCTCGTCCCTTCCGCGCCCGGGATGACGGCGACGAAGACCCGCGGGTTCTCCGGTTCGCCGCGGACCGAGTGTACGATCAGGTCGCCGTACTCGTACGACTGGTACGCCCCGTCGGCGAGCATCAGGCCTTCGAGATTCGTCGGGTTCGGGCCCACGTCGACGGCGACCGAGACGTCGCCCGGCTCGAAGCCGTCGCCGAAGGCGATCACCGTGCCCAGGTCCTCCCGCAGGTTGATGCCGACCATGTTCGAGACGTGGTCGATCAACTCGCCGGCCCGGTCGCGCTGCCCCTCGTTGAGCTTGGCGGCGAACTGGCGGGCCAGGGAGCTGTCGGTCAGCCGCGTCGGCTCGATCACGAGGCCCCAGTCGGCGTCGGGCGAGAGCAGGCTTTTTTCCGCAGTCGCCGACTGCGTCGGCGCGGCGAGCAGGGCGGCGAGCGTCAGGCCCGCCGCGGCGGTCGCGGCGGAGCGGGAAACATGGGGTCGGTGGAACATGGCGGGTCTCCGGAGGTGGGGGTGGGTGGTCGGCTCGGGCCGGACCTTTCGGGTCCGACACCGGTACTACGCCGCCGACCCCCGCCCCGTTACAGCGTAGAACGGACCGTCGCCGTTACGATGCCGGCATGACGCCGAACGCCCCACCGCCCCCGGAAACCCTGAAGATCGGCATCATCGGCGGCAGCGGCCTGGGCGACACCTTCGCCCCGCCCGGCTCGCCGAACGTCGCGGCGACCCACGACCTCGACACCCCGTTCGGCAAGCCCAGCGGCCCGGTCACCGTTGTCGACTGGGCCGGCGTCGAGGTCTGCCTGCTGCAACGCCACGGCCCGGGCCATGTCCTCAACCCCACGGCCGTGCCGTACCGCGCCAACGTCTTCGCCCTGAAGTCGCTGGGCGTCACGCACCTGCTGGCCAGCGGCGCGACCGGCAGCCTCCGCGAACACCTGCATCCCGGCCACCTCGTCGTCGTCGATCAGGTGATCGACAAGACCACGAAGCGGGCGAACACGTTCTACGAACGCGCGGCCGTCCACGTTGAGTTCGCCGAGCCGTTCTGCCCGGTGATGCGGCGGTGGCTGTTGGAGGCGGCCAGTCGTGCTGAAGCGCCCGACGACGAAACCGTGGTCCACGACGGCGGGGCGTACGTCTGCATGGAGGGCCCGAGCTTCTCGACCCGAGCCGAGAGCGAGTGGCACCGCCAGCTCGGCGGCGACCTGATCGGCATGACCGCGATGCCCGAGGCCCGCCTGGCCCGCGAGGCGGAGATCGCCTACGCCCTGATCGCGATGCCGACCGACTACGACTGTTGGAAGCCCCGTGCGGAAGACGGAGACGCCCATGGGCTGCTCCAGGAGATCATCGGCAACCTCCGGCGGGCGACCGCCGCCAACCTCGCCCTGATGAAAGCGGCGCTAGCCGACCTCACAATCCTGCGCGAGACACCGAGCCCGGCACACACCGCGTTGGCGTTAGGCATCTGGTCCGACAAGTCAAAGCTCGACCCGGCGGAGGTGGAGCGGCTGGACGTGCTGTGGGGCCGGTACTTCGCACGCCGAGTCGGTGCCGTGAGCGCGCGACAACCCGACGTTTAGCGGGTACGGCGTAGCCGCCTTCGCCGACCGACCGCGTGACGCTGCGCGTCAGCCGCTAAACGTACGGTCAGCCGTTGCCGTTGCCGTTGCCGACGTTCTTGCGTTTGACCTCGGCGAGTTCCTTGCGGTTGATGTCGACTTCGCGGGGGAAGTCGAAGGCGAGGCGGACCTTGTCGCCGTGGATGTCGACGACGCGGATGAGGCCGAGCGGTTGGTCGGGGTCGCCGATGACGACTTCTTCGCCGACGCGGCGGGTGAGGGCGAGCATGGCGGGGGTCCTG
>JBCCRT010000130.1:0-8056 GCA_039201235.1 Planctomycetota bacterium | reverse complement strand
CGGGCTCGCCGGGCTGCCCTTGAGCTTCTCGATGATGAGGAACACCATCAGCCCGCCGTCGACGATCGGGATCGGCAGGAAGTTGAGCACCGCGAGGTTGACGCTGATCAGCCCGAGGAAGAACAGGAAGTACGGCAGGCCCTCGCGTGAGATCTTCGCCCCGGTGTCCACGATCCCGACCGGCCCGCGGAGGTTTTTGGGGCTGATCGTGCCCTGGATCAGGCCGAGCAGGGTCATGTAGGTCTGCTGGACGAACTGCACGGTCTTGTCGGCCCCGAGGGCGACGGCTTCGACGGGTGAGTCGGCCTTGAGCTCGACCATGGCCCGTTCGTAGAAGACCCCGCCGGGCGGCAGCCACGCGAGTTGCTCACGCAAACGCGAGACCTCGGTCGGCGAGAGCTCGACGTCGTGAGTCTCCGTCGGGCGGTCGGCGAGGTTGACTCGTACGGCAAACTCGATTGCCACCGCTTCGTCAGTCGGGGCGGCGTCGAGGCGGTTCACGACCGCCTGATGGGCTTCGGACCAGGTTGAGACGGATCGGCCGTCGATCGCGACGAGTTCCGAGCCGGCGGGGATCGGTCGGTCGGCCGAGGCGCGGGCCACGGGCGAGCCGGGCAGCGGAGGGCCGAAGCGCAGCATGTCGAACGCCGGCCGCAACGAGACCCCGATCATGCCGCGGCGTGGCCGCAGCGTGCCGAGGTCGAGCGTCTCGCCGTCGCGCAGGACCGAGAGCGCGGCGTCGTCCTCGATCTTTTCGACGACGCCCTTGACCTGTTCCCGGGTCGGCCAGTCGGTCGTGTCGAGCCGGGCCAACAGGTCGCCCGGCTCGACACCCGCTCGGCCGGCCGGGGAGTCGGGTGCGCTCGGCGCGATCACCACGGCGGGGGTCAGCCCCAACAGGTTGCTTGGCGGGTCGCTGCCTTCGGGCACGGCGAACCCGTAGGGCTCGGCGTCGAGGCGGGGCGAAGCGGCCGCGGCGACCTCGACGGTCCGGCCGCCGTCGGGCTCGGCAAACGTCAGGGTGACGTCGGCGTCGGTCAGCGCGGCGAAGGCGCGGCGGTACTGGGCGTAGTTGGCTACGGATTCGCCGTTGACGGCGGCGACCCGCATGCCCTTGGTGAGTCCGGCGTCGGCGAAGGGCGTGCCGTCGGCGGCGGTCCGGCCCTCGGAGTCGGCGCTGACGACCAGCGTGTCGGCCCCGAAGATGCCGGCCGAGAGCAGGCCCTCGTTGGCTTCCGACGGGACCGGCACGATGTCGTAGACCAGCGGTTTGTCGTGGCCGTCGCGTTCGATCGCCATCGGCACGGCCCGGCCGGCCTTGCCGAGGGCGGTGGCGATGCTGACCTCGGTCATGTCCTTGATCGGCTCGCCGTGGACGTGGGTGATCACGTCGCCGGGTTGCAGGCCGCGGAAGGCGGGGTCGCCCTCGTGGCCCCGGGCGTAGGTCGTGGCGGCGGGCATGTCGGGCGCGACGTCGCCGACGACCGGGGCGGCGAACTCGACGCCCATGTTGAAGCACAGCACGAAGAAGATCAGCCCGAAGATCATGTTCATGATGACGCCGGCGGAGATCACCGCGGCCCGGGCCCCGACGGACTTCTTGTTGAAAGCGCGGGGGTCGTCGGACTGGGCGTTGGGGTCCATGTCTTCCTGGCCGAGCATCTTGACGTAGCCGCCGAGGGGGACCCAGTTGAGGCGGTATTCGGTCTCGCCGAGGCCGAGGGCGTCGGCCTTCTCCATGATCATCTTGTTGCGGGCGTGTTCGTCGAGACCGTCGATCGACTTGCCTTCTTCCTTGAGGGCGTCGAGGGCCCGGGCGATGTACTCCTTCTCGGTGCCGCCGGCGTGGAAGCCGAGGCCGGGGCGGTAGGAGACGATCGCCTGGCCGAAGCCGATGGCGAACTGGGTGGCGCGGATGCCGACCCACTTGGCGACGGCGAAGTGACCCAGCTCGTGGACGAAGATCAGGAAGCCGAAACCCAGGATCAGGGCGACGACGGCGAGGGTGGGGTTGTCAAAGATGAAGCTCATGCGGGAGTTCCGGGGGTTCCGGGGGTTTCGGGTGTTCTTTTCGGGGGAGGGGCCGCCGGTTGGTGTGCGTGAGTTAGATCTGTTGTTCGACCCAGGCGCGGGCCGCCCTGTCGGCATCGTACACGTCGTCGAGGCCGGTCAGCGGCCGCGGCGGCAGGGCGTCGAGGGCCCCGGCCGCCAGTTCGACGATACGGCCGAAGGGGATGCGGCGTTCGAGGAACGCGGCGACGGCGGCCTCGTTCGCGGCGTTGAGCGTCGCCCCGCCCCCGCCCCCGGAAGAAGTGATCACGCGGCGGGCCAGGGCCAGGGCGGGGAAGCGGTCCTCGTCGGGGGGCTCGAAGTCGAGGCGGCCGAGCGTGGCCCAGTCCAGTGGAGCAGCGGAGCCGGGGCGGGTGCAGGGGTGGGTGAGTGCTGCCTGGATCGGGCCGCGCATGTCCGGCGGGCCGAGCTGCGCCAGCACGCCGTGGTCGCGCAGCTCGACGAAGCCGTGGACGACCGACTGGGGGTGGACGACCACGGCGATCCGCTCGGCGGGCAGGCCGAAGAGGTGGTGGGCCTCGATGACCTCCAGCGCCTTGTTCATCATCGTGGCCGAGTCGATGGTGATCTTCGGGCCCATGTCCCAGTTGGGGTGTTCGAGTGCCTGCTCGGGGGTGGCGTTCCGGATTTGGTCGGCCGGCCACTCGCGGAAGGGGCCGCCGGACGCGGTGAGGACGACGCGTTTGACGTCTTCGACCGGCCGACCAGCGAGGCAGGCGGCGATCGCGGCGTGTTCCGAATCGACGGGCCGCAACGACCCGCCGTGGGCCGTGAGCAGGGGCATGACCAGCTCGCCGGCGGCGACGAGGGTTTCCTTGTTCGCCAGGGCGACGTCGCGGCCGAGGCGCAGGGCGGCGGCGGTGGCGGACAGGCCGGCGATACCCACGATGGCCGAGACCACGAGGTCGGCTTCGACGCTCTCGATCAGCTCCTGCGCGGCGTCGGGGCCGGTGAAGTCGAACGCTTGACTTGGTGCGTCGGGGCCTGGCGAAGCGAGCGCCGTCACGGGTCGGCCGAAGCGTTGAGCTTGCGATTGCAACTCGTCGGCGTTGCGGCCGGCGGCGAGTCCGACGACTTCCAGCGTCTCGCCGCCGCGGTCGCGGAGGTGTTCGATGACCTGCAAGGTCTGCACGCCGACCGAGCCGGTGCTGCCGAGGACGACCACCCGCCGCGGCGGGGCCGCGGGGCGGGGTGGGGTCGGGTTCATCGGCGGGTCGGGGGCCGGGCGCACGATGGGGGTCAGCCGCTGACGAGGCGGTTGGCGTAGCCGCGGCCGGGCTTGCGTGGCGGCGAAGGGTTGGCGGGCGCGGCGGCGGCTTCGGCCCGGTTGCCGTCGATCTCGGGCGGCCCGGCGTCTTTCTCGGGCGGCTTCACGTTGCCGTTGACGTCCCCGTTTTCGTCGCGGGGCAGGGCGTCGGCGGTCTTCTTGCTCCGCGATCGGCGGCGACGTTTGGGCTTGTCGGTCGGCGGTTCCGGGTCGTTTTCGGCGGCTTCGGTGTCGGCCGTTGCCGCGTCCGCTTCGGCCGGGTCCTCGCCTTCGGCCGGGGCCTTTTTGCTTCGGGAACGACGGCGACGGCGTTTCTTCTTGGGCTTCTCTTCTTCGGCGGTTGCTTCGGCTTCGGGCTCATCGCCGGAAACCTCGGTGGCCTCGGCGTCTGCGTTCTCGGGACGGGCCGCGGCCTCGGCTTCCGTTTCTCCGGCCTCGGCCTCGTCGGCGTTCTTCCGCCGACCGCGGCCGCCACGTCGCCGACGGCGTCGGCGCTTGGGCTGCTCGCCGTCTTCCTCGACCGCTTCTCCGCCGGCCGGCTCGGCCACGGCCTCTTCGGCTTCGGCCCCGGTCTCAACGTCCGGCTCGGCTTCGGCTTCTTCTTCGGGGAGCGGCAGCTCGACGTCGTCCAACTCGCGGAACGCCTCGGGGGCGGCGGGCTTGAGGCGGTCGGTGTCGCGTTCGGGGTCGAACTCTATGACCGCGCCCTTGGGGTTGATCGCGCTGATGGCGACGTGGTCGACGGTCGCCCCGCCGACGCGGACCATGACGGCCTTGCCGTGCTTCTGCTCGAGGGCGACCAGCTCGCCGCGCTTGCGGTTGAGGATGTGGAACGCCACGTCGGGGCTGATGGTCAACTCGATACGGGCGACGTCGTCGCGGTGCATGACCAGGGCGAGGCGACGCATCACGCTGAGCACGACCGACTCGGGGCTGAGCGTGTAGCCGCGGCCGCCACAATGGGGGCACTCCTGCTGGATGGACGTCTTGAGCGACGGCCGCATCCGCTGGCGGGTCATCTCGAGCAGCCCGAACTGTGAGATCGGGCCGATGCGGGTGCGGGCGCGGTCTTTCTTCAGCAGGTTGCGAAAGCGGGTCTCGACGGCCTTGCGGTTCTTCATCGGCCGCATGTCGATCAGGTCGAGCACGACCAGCCCGCCGAGGTCGCGGAGCCGCAGCTGCCGGGCGATCTCGTCGACCGCCTCGCAGTTGGTCTGGTACGCGTTGGTCTCCGCGTCGCGGGCGCCGCGGCTCTTGCCGGAGTTGACGTCCACGGCTACTAGCGCCTCGGTCTGGTCGATGACCAGCGCCCCGCCCGACGGCAACGGCACCTCCCGGGCGTTCATGTGGTCGAGCTGCGCCTCGACGCCCATCCGGTGGAACAGCGGCACGGGGTCGTCGTAGTAGACGACCTGCGACTTGGTGCGGGGGTTGGCGACCGCCAGGAAGTCGCGGGCCCGCACTGCGGCGGTCGGGTCGTCGACCACGATGCGGCGGACGTCGCTGCTGAACACGTCGCGGATGGTGCGGATGACCAGGTCGGACTCGGCGTAGAGCTCGCCGACCTTACCCCGCTGCTTACGTTTGCGTTCGATGTTTTTCCAAAGCCGCTGGAGGTACGACAGGTCGCGTTTCAGGTCGGTCTTGGTCTGCCCGATGCCGGCGGTGCGGACGATGAAGCCGAACTCCTTGGGCGGGTCCAGCGTCTTGAGGATGTCGCGCATCTCGCGGCGGGCGTCGTCGTCCTCGACTTTGCGCGACACGCCGTGCCGCTGCATGTCGGGCATCATCACGAGGAACCGGCCGGGGATCGAGAGGTAGCTGGTGAGTGTCGGGCCCTTGGTGCCGATGCCCTCCTTGATGACCTGGACGAGGACCTCCTGGCCGCGCTTAAGGCACCGCTGGATGGGGGGGCGTTCGTGGCGTGCGGTCTTGTGGCCGACCTTCTCGAACTCCTCACGGTCCTTGCCGGGGAAGTACTTGGGGTGCAGGTCGGTGATGTGCAGGAAGCCGTTGCGTTCGAGGCCGAAGTCGACGAAGGCGGCCTGGATGGCGGACTCGACGTTGGTGACGCGGCCCTTGTAGATGTTGCTGACGTGCGACTCGGTGGAGGCGCGTTCCTGATAGAACTCTTCGAGCCGGCCGTCCTCGACGACCGCGATCCGGCACTCCTCGCCGGGCACGAAGTTGATGAGCATGTCGGTGTCGGGCACGGGGATTTAAGTCGGAAGTGTGGAGGCGGAAGGCGGAAGTGTCACCACGCAAAGCCGCGGCGTGGGCCACGGCTCGACAGGCTTCTTACTTCCGGATTCCGACTTCCCACTTCCGGACTTCCTTGTCTAAGGCCTGCTTCGCTCAAGCCGCGGACCGGGGTCCGGCGATCGAAGAACAGGCGGTGTTCGGTTGGCCCGTCGGCTAGATCACAATGGAACGCCCATCGAACGCCTCGGGCATGATTTTGCTGGCCTCGTCCTTGAGGTACGTGAGGACCTCGCGGTCCGAATCGAAACCCATGGCCCGGCGGGCCACGCGGCGGCACTGGTCGAGGCTGACGGCCCGGATCAGCCGCTTGACCTCGGGCACGGCGGGCGGCGTCATCGAGAAGCTCCGCAGGCCCAGTCCAAGCAACAGCATAGTGAATTCGGGCTGGCCCGCCATCTCGCCGCAGAGGCTCACGCCGGTCGCGCTGCGGTCGGCGGTGCGGATGACGTCTTTAAGCAGCGTCAGGACCGCGGGATGGGCCGCGGAGTAGAGGCTGGCGATCCGCTCGTTGGCGCGGTCCACGGCCACGGTGTATTGGATCAGGTCGTTGGTGCCGATGCTGAAGAAGTCGACCTCGGCGGCGTAGGTCTTGGCCTGCAGCGCGGCCGAGGGCACCTCGATCATCATGCCCAGCGGGATCTCGTCGGCGAAGGCGATGCCTTGGTCCTCGAGGTCTTCCTTGACGTCCTGGAAGATCATCTTGGCCTGCCGCAGCTCCATGATGTTGGAGATCAGCGGGAACATCACGCGGGTCGGGCCCAGCGCCGAGGCGCGGAGAACGGCCCTGAGTTGGGTGCGGAACATCGGCAGGTTCTGGAGACAGAGCCGGATCGAGCGCAGGCCGAGGAACGGGTTACGCTCGTGGAGCATCGGCGCGGCAAGCTCGGCGGACTCGGGCACCTTGTCGGCGCCGAGGTCGAGGGTGCGGACGGTTAGCGGCCGGCCGTCGAGGCGGCGGATCGTCTCGGCGTAGCTCTCGTACTGCTGGTCCTCGGTGGGCTCGTGTTCGGCCGAGAGGTAGAGGAACTCGGTGCGGTAGAGCCCGATGCCGGCCGCGCCCTTCTCGACGGCGAGGTCGACCTCGGTGGGGAACTCGATGTTGCCCAGCAGGGTGATCTCGGTGCCGTCGCGGGTGACGGCGGGCTCGTCGCGGAGCTTGGCGAGCTCGACGCCGAGCCGCTTGATGCGGCGGACCTCCTGCTTGTACTCGAGCAGCTGCCCGGCGTCGGGCTCGACGACGGCGACGCCGCGGTGGCCGTCGATGATGACCGTGTCGCCGGTGTTGGCCGTGCGGGCCAGGTCTTCGAGGCCGACGACGGCGGGGATGCCCAGGGCGTGGGCGAGGATGGCGGTGTGGCTGGTGCGGCCGCCGGCGTCGGTCGCCAGGGCCTTGATCATGTCCCTGTCCAGGCCCGCGGTCTGGCTCGGCGTGAGGTCCTGGGCGATCACGATCGACGGCGTGTCGATCTTCGACAGGTCGTTCTCGCCGCTGCGGATCAACTGCCGCAGTACCCGCCGCTGCAGGTCGATGATGTCGTGGGCGCGGTCGCGGAAGTAGCGGTCCTCGTGGGCGAGGAACGTCTTGGCGAGCCGGTCCATCACGGCGTAGATGGCGTACTCGGCGGTGACCCGCTGCGTCCGCACCATGTCGCGGAACTGCTCGGTCAGGGCCGGGTCGGCGAGCATGCCGAGGTGGAACGCAAAGATCTTCGCCAGCTCTTCGCCGAGCGATTCCTCGGTGCGCTGTCGCAGCTCGGTGATCTGGCGGATGGACTCTTCGAGCGCCCGGTCGACCCGCCGCAGGTGGTGGTCGATCAGGGCCGCGGGGATCGTACGCCGCGGCACCGCGCGGTCCTCGCTGTCGAGCACGACGGCCCGGCCGATCGAGACGCCGGGCGAGACGGGGATACCTTTCTTGACCAGCATGGGCTTAAGGATACCCGCGGGTCAGACCCCGGCGGCCTTCTTGAGCTTGGCTGCCAGGTCGGTCTTCTCCCAGGTAAAGGTCTCGTGTGACTTGCCGTTGACTTTCACCTTGCCGGGCTTGCGGCCGAAGTGGCCGTGGCTCGCGGTGGGCGAGAAGATCGGGCAGCGCAGCTTGAGATGGCTCAGAATGCCCGACGGCGTGAGCGGGAAGTGTTCGCGGACCAAAGCGGTGAGCTGGCCCTCGGGGACGCGGCCGGTGCCCATCGTGTCGACGCGGATCGAGGTCGGCTCGGCGACGCCGATGGCGTACGACAGCTGGACCTCGCAGACGTCGCAGAGGCGGGCGGCGACGAGGTTCTTGGCGATGTAGCGGGCCATGTACGCGGCGCTGCGGTCGACCTTGGACGGGTCCTTGCCGGAGAACGCGCCGCCGCCGTGGCGTCCGCGGCCGCCGTAGGTGTCGACGATGATCTTGCGGCCGGTGAGCCCGACGTCGCCGTGCGGCCCGCCGACCTCGAACTGGCCCGTCGG